>NZ_BAMO01000013.1 GCF_000615945.1 Caldalkalibacillus mannanilyticus JCM 10596 | reverse complement strand
TATGTATAGCTATCTAAATCCGCTTCGTTTTCTATCTGCCAATTCTTTTCAACCCAATCAGCCATCCCATTCGCCATGACAGATGTTGATTGATACACTGTAGGTGCAATAGTTTCAGGGCATAATTTCGCCCAATCACTAAGCCTTAAGGTTACTTCAGGAAGAATATCTGTATATTCTTGAAAAAGTGTATTGAAGTCTGCCTCCTCAAAACCGTTAGGTAGAATCTTGGCAATTTCACGCAATAAAAAAGCTTTTTTATCAGACGGAAGATGAGGGTGATCTTCTATCTCATCAATGGCTCTCATACAAAGATAAGCTGATGCGACCGCTTCTTGTACTCCCTGTGATAAATGACTAATAGGAATAAAGAACGTTCTGCTCGTAGCTAAGAGCATTTCCATCGCTTCCTTTTGTAGATCAGCAAGATTGTTAGTCATCATTATGTTAGTCCCCCCTGTAAAATTCCGCACTTCCCAGTATTCATTCTTCTATATGATTATCTTTATGATATCGAATTTATATTATAACAAACTTATTTTGTTTTAGTAAAGAAATGTCCTTTATTCACCTTTGAAGGTTGCTTTTCTTTTTTGGAAAAAGGCTTGCACTCCTTCTAGATGATCCCTGCTTTTACCTAGAATGGATTGCCCATTTGCCTCTTGCTCTAACTGAGTCGGAAGCGTATTTTCAAAGCTTGCTAGCATTGACTGCTTTAAAACGCCAAATGCTTTTGTAGGCATATTTGCCAATTCGATGGCCATTTTTTCAGTTTGCTTTTGCAAATCGTCATGTTCTATTATTCTGTTGATCATTCCTATCTGATAAGCCTCTTGCGCTTCTACAGTACGCCCCGAAGCTGCTAGCTCCATAGCCCGAGATAAACCGATGATTCTAGGCAGAAAATAGGATGTCCCCGCATCAGGCATCAACCCGATTTTAATAAAGGCTAAACAATAGGTGGAATGAACAGAAGCAAGACGAAAATCTGTAGCTAGGGCAATGCCTAACCCTGCCCCAAAAGCAGCTCCATTAATGCTTGAAATCGTCGGCTTCTTCAGTTCGGACATATATTGAATTGTACGATTATACGTTTTTCTTAGGATATCTCCATAATCAATCGCCTCTCCAGAATTGGAGGATACCGCACCTAAATCAGCCCCTACACTAAAACCTTTGCCATTTCCAGTGATGACTATACTTCGAACTTCTTTGGCATTGTTTGCTTTTTCTAAACACTGATAAAAGTCTTCATGCATTTGTTGATTGAAAGCATTTAGCACCTCTGGACGATTCAACACGATCCATGCCACCTGATCTCTTACCTCATACTGAATAGTACTAAACATCTTTTCCTTCCCCCTTAACATTTTCAATTCTTTTTTCCCAGTACCTCATGCACATAAGCTACAGGAACCGCTAAGCCCACTTTCTTTTTTTCATGATCAACCGTGTATTCACTCATAGCATAGACGACACCTATAACCTCTCCTTCATGATCGATCACGGGACTCCCGCTATTCCCTCTATACACATTGGCATCAATGATCAATACGCTTTTCTCTTGCTCAGAGATATGTACTTGCTCGACAATGGTTCCCTCATTCGCAATCTGTGAAAACGATAACGGATTGCCTATAAAATAAATTGGCTCAGAATCAGTAAATAGGTATTGTTCTTTTAGCTTTAGTACAGGCAGTTCGTCGGTTTCAGTCTGCACCTGTAATATCGCTACATCATATTCCTCATGACTGGCTATTGGTTCAGATCTGTAAGCGCTACCATCAGGGAAGCGAACAATGACACTCGAGTGATTCTGAATGACGTGATGATTCGTCACAATCAATCCTTCAGGAGAAATATTAAACCCTGTTCCTTTGCTGTCATTCGTTTCCACAATCACAACCGCCTGCTTATACTCTTGGATCGCTTCTTGTTTAGAAAGCATATTGGAGGTCTTGAGAAATTGTAAAGCCGGAATATTGATCACTGTTGGCAAAAAGGCTAGAACATTGACAATCAAAGCAACAGAAACAATAAATGCCAGGATTCGAATCATCCACTTTTTGTAGGGGGAAGGAGTAAGATCTAGTTCTTCTTCATCTTCGAAGTCCTCAAGAAACTCATATTCATCCCCCGTATTACGTTCCTCTATGGCATCTTCTTGCTCCCATTCCGTTTGGTTTTTCCCTATCTCTATTTCTTTCTCTTTTTCTTTCATTCTCCATTCCCTTACTTTCCACAGTATAATTCTTATAATACCATTTTTTTCTACCCAGGGACAGAGTCATTCTATTAGGGTTTGAAATGGACTTATTAGAACCTCATCATGTTATAAGGTATAATGACATTATCGACAATTTTTAGAAAGGATTTTTAGATAATGGAAAACCCTGCAACAAAAACACTCGATTCAAAATATATTCAACAGCATCTCGCTAATGAAAGAACATACCTAGCCTGGATCAGAACAGCCCTTGCATTTATTGGAATAGGATTTTTAGTATCTAATCTTCACTTCGCTACACCTTCACTCCGCTTTGAAACTACTGCTCTATTTTTTAAGCTGATTGGTGGCTCATCCGTATTATTAGGTATTTTTACAATCATTTTTGCCACCGTAAGCTATGTACAAAAAAGAAAAAACATCAACTCACAAACCTTTAGATCTCCAAAAAACTTCATTTTTTTCTTTTCTCTTCTTTCTATTTTAATCACACTATTATTTGGTGTTTATTTTCTTGTTTTCTTTTAAATAATGAAACGACCAATAGAAGATTGGTATTAGAATATAAAGAACCTTAGCGAGGAATGATATCTTCTCCATGCGGCATACAGTCATATTATTTACACTGTCTACCACAAGGGAAGCGTATCAGAACTAGTAGCTAAGGTTCTTTTTAATCAACTTAATTTATCACGTTCTAATCATCAGCTGGAGTAAAAACTCCAACTGATGGAAGTCTACGTTATACGGAGGGTTCAGCTTGCACGGATTGAGAATATTCCTTCATGATTCTGTCTATGATTTCTTGTACGCTTAGAATGTCTTTGATCTCGTGGACTCTTGATCCAGCGAAAACAATCCCATTATCGACATCTCCAGTGACTGGTTTAATTAATGAATCCAAGGTACAGAACTGGTAGGAACAATGCTTGAGGCAGGAAATACATTTTTCAATTTTCAACTTTTTACTTTCCAGCAGTCTTGAAGTAAAGCTATTTTGTATCGCTCTACCTTGAAGACCTACAGTTGTTTTGATCAATACTGTATCCCCTTCTTGACATGATACGTATTTTTCCTTGAAGTTTTGTGGCGCGTCGCATTCCACGCTTGCTACAAATCGAGTCCCCATCTGCACACCGGAAGCACCCATTTGAATAGCTTTCGCCACATCATCACCATGTAAAATACCTCCGGCAGCAATGACTGGGATGTCTACACTCTCAACCACCTCGGGTAAAATATCAAACAAAGGACGATCTGTCCCCAGATGCCCTCCTGCCTCAAAGCCTTCGACCACAACGGCAGCCGCTCCTAGCCTTTGCGACATCTTAGCCAGCTTAGCTGATGAAACAATAGAAATGACAGGGACATCATATTCCTTCCCCCAACTATACATATCTCTTGAAATCCCTGCTCCTGAGATAATAAAATCCACTTTCTCTTTCATTGCTGTTTTTATTGTTTCAGCAAAATCTGTCATGGCATAAAGTACATTTACTCCAATATATCCTACACCCTTCGTTAACTCTCTGGCTCGTCGGATGTGTGTCTTCAATTCCTCAATAGAAATCCCTGTTCCTGAAATGATGCCAATTCCCCCTGCATTAGCAACAGCCGAAGCTAGACCACTTAACGAAATCTTAACTCCCATGCCCCCTTGAATAATGGGTACTTTTGGTTTCATATGTGCAATTTGAAGTTGTGGAACCTTCATTTTATTCCCTCCTGTTTTATCCATCATTTCGATATGTCGTTTCATCATTCTTGTGTACAACCCTATGTACACTTGAACAGCATGTTATCACTAATGAACAAAATATGATGTGATCTACATCACAAATTCCTTGTTTATTGACAGAGAGAATATAAACCCATATAATCGATATGAATTTACTCTTATTAGAATTTTCTAAAATTTTTACTGAAAAACCTTATGTATAAATATGGAATATCGAAAGGAGATTGAACAATGAGCGAAGAACGTCAATACGGATTTGAAACCTTATCATTACATGCGGGGCAAAAAGCTGATCCTACTACAGGCGCACGAGCGGTCCCTATCTACCAAACGAGTTCTTTCCAATTCAAAGATACAGAGCACGCAGCCAATTTGTTTGCATTAAAGGAATTTGGAAATATTTACACTCGCATCATGAATCCTACTCAAGATGCCTTTGAACAAACCATTGCTTCCTTAGAAGGTGGAATCGGGGCTTTAGCGGTATCCTCTGGTCAAGCTGCGATTACCTACTCCATTCTAAACATTGCTTCTGCAGGAGATGAAATTGTTGCCTCTAGCTCACTGTATGGGGGTACATATAACCTATTTGCGATTACTCTACCTAAATTGGGGATTCACGTTCGCTTTGTCGATGTAGAAAATATGGATCTATACGACAAGCCATCAATGAAAAAACCAAAGCCGTATTTATCGAAACTATCGGAAATCCGAAGATCAATGTCGCCGATATTTCAGCTATTGCAGACGTTGCTCATGAAGCAGGCGTACCACTCATTGTGGACAATACATTTGCTACTCCATATCTCTGCCGTCCATTCGATTTTGGAGCTGATGTCGTAATCCATTCAGCCACGAAATTTATTGGTGGGCACGGAACATCGATTGGTGGGGTCATCGTTGATTCTGGTAAGTTTGACTGGAGAAATGGAAAATTCCCTGGATTAACTGAGCCAGATCCAAGCTATCACGGGCTTGTATATACCGAAGCGGTTGGTCCAATGGCTTACATTATAAAAGCAAGAGTTCAATTATTGCGTGATTTAGGTTCTGCTATTTCACCATTTAACTCCTTCCTTTTTATCCAAGGAGTTGAAACATTGGCATTACGCATGGAAAGACATAGTTCTAATGCATTGAAAGTAGCTCAGTTTCTAGCTGAGCATCCTCAGGTAGAGTGGGTCAGCTATCCTGGTCTAGAATCAAGCCCTTACCATGGTCTTGCCCAAAAGTATTTAGCAAAAGGATCTGGAGCCATTTTAACCTTTGGAGTCAAAGGTGGAAGTGCCGCCGGTCAAAAAGTGATTGATCAAGTCAAGCTATTTTCACATCTAGCTAATGTAGCGACGCCAAATCATTGATCATCCATCCTGCAAGTACGACTCACCAACAGCTGACAGAAGAAGAGCAAATCAAGGCAGGAGTATCTCCTGAAATGATTCGCTTGTCCGTGGGTATTGAAACCATCGATGACATCCTCTATGATTTAGACCAAGCGTTAAAAGCGTAGAGATCACACGATGATATAAAGTAGAATAGTAGTGTAGGGAGTTGTTTTGTCCTTCAAGACAGAATTCTTTCTACACTTTTTTCATTTATTCAGAAATATATGAGGTGTAAGTGAAAAAAAGATGTTCGACAAAACAAGTCAAAAAAAACTCTTTACAAATCTATTCCAAATAATTACCATTGTTCATGGAAGATTACATTCTCAAGTTCAGTCAAGACAGAGTATAGTGACTTAAACACCATAGTCTACTCAACAGATCATAGCTCTAGAATCTTTTATCACTACGACAATGACACAAAACATTCTTACTATGTAACTTATTAAACATAACTGGGTGAAAGATCTTTCTTTCACCCTATCTTTATGAAGAACCATTAGTGAGTTTTTTGTAAAATTCTGGGCATAGTAGAAATGGAGGAAAGGAAATGTATAAACAACATTATATGCTCCTACTTTTATTATTATTTTTTATTGCTGGATGTAATAACAATAACATCAACTATGAAGAAGACGATCTCTATCAAGGTTCAGGTAAAGTTGTTTTTGTAACACCTAAAGATGGAAATGTTCTACCCAACAAAAGCAAAGCTAGATATACACTCTCTTTACATGGATTTAAACCAGAGGGGAAGGAATTCGATACATACAATAGAACCCATAGTGCTGTAAGAGAAAAACCCTTAGAAATTACCGATAATACAAAAATCTACGATGAAAACGGGACAGAGATTGACCCAACAGACATTGAAGTAGACAGCATAGTAGAATTCAAATATATTATAGCTGGAAAATACCAGCTTGAAGCATTTAACGTAACGATAGTCAAGAGAGCTTCCGAAGCCTCCGAATAATGTGTTTCTGCATCTACACACTATAGAAGTCAATAGAAAAATATTTTGAAAAAAGGCTCCTATCATAGTAAAAGATCCTTACCAAGACTACCCTTTACTTATGTGGAGACCTTTTTATCATTTCTATAATTATGTTATTTCACTTTCAACGTCCTCAAACGATTCATTGCAGCAGCTAGTTCATATTTCCGAGGTAAAGCTAAATCACCAGGATGCTTACCATAATAGGGCGATATACAATCTAAGCCCTTCTTCTCTATATGCAAGTATAATCCCTCTATGATTTCTACTAGCGATCTTTCTCCATCTACCCACTTCTTTGAAATATATCTCATCATATCGGCAATCGCTCTAGTTTGCGATGGATCGACCAATTGCTCTATATACGTTAAGTCTATCTCATGTACACCATACAAAATTGTTGTCAATCTCTTCACATCCACTTTTTCTTTATTACCTCTTGATGCTTGAAAGCTATGATGTAGAGGAACTCGTTTGGTCACGATCATGGATTCATCAGGCGATATGTGACTGTCCTCTTTCATCTCACTTTCGGCAGAAGTACTCTCTTCTGCTATTTCCTTCGCTTTTTCCGTTACATCACAAGGGACATATTCATCAAGCATGATCACATGGTCAGCCACATCAAAATAAGCACCTGTTCCCCCAATAACCAAAACGGATGAAACCCCATGCCTATCATATAATTCCCTTACCCTATCTATAAAAGGAGTAATGGGTTCTTTTTCCTTTGCAACAAGCTTCCTCATTCTTTCATCCCGAATCATAAAATTAGTTGCACTCGTATCTTCATCTATGAGTAAAACCTTAGACTCTATCTCCAATGCCTCCATAATATTTGCCGCTTGAGATGTACTACCGCTTGCATCCTCTGTCGAAAATCGGGAGGTATCTTGCTTAAAAGGTAAGTTTGAAATGAACGGTGAAATGTTTACCTTTTCTACACGTCTTCCATCCTCTGCTCTAATTTTGAAAGCAGAATCATCTGTTATTACGTACTCACGCCCATCACCTGGGATATGATTATATACTCCTCTCTCTATCCCTTTTAACAGCGTACTTTTTCCATGATAACCTCCTCCGACAATGAGAGTAATCCCCTGCGCTATGCCCATTCCTCGGATAGGTTCAGTGTGAGGAACAGGGATTTCAATTTCCAGTGACTTAGGAGCTTGAAAAGGCACTACTTGAGATGTGCGTAAAGGTCGATTACTAACTCCGCTTTCTCTTGGTAAAATAGAGCCATTCGCTATAAAGCTAACAAACCCTTTTTCCTTTAAATAAGACCGTATAGTCACCTGTTGATCCGCTAGCTGCAAATGTCTAAATAGCTTTTCTCTATCTAGGTTAAAAATCGCCCTTTCAATTAAGGCTGGAACCTGTCTACATAATAAATCCTCTGCCATTTTCCCTAATATTCTCCTGCCAGCTGCTGGCAGACCAATGGACATCCTTACATCAAGCTCGATTTCATTGATCAAAACAGAAGTTCTAGGTAGCACCTCTTGACCAGGTGTATCCATATGAATTAACCCGCTTTTTCCTGTACCACTTCCTTTTTTCTGCTTATCTAGGTGACGAATGTTCGTGGCAATTTGTCTAGTAACATAATCTTCAAGAGCTGTTTTCCTCCATGAACTTTCAAACCATTCCTTAGGGTACTTTGCCTTTTCTTGTGGAATTTTCATTCTGATACGTGAAGGACTGGCGAAGGGATCTCCTTGTACATAATCTACAAAGAGCTGATACCCTTCCCCTTGATAAGATCCTTGAATATCTTTGTATGCTTTATAGCCTTTGCCTTCAAGCTTGAGTAATTGATAACTTAACTCTTGTGTAGACATGTGAAGGTTCATCCCTTTCTAGCTATTTCCCTCAGCTATACTGGATAATTCTGCCCAGCGCTCCACTAACTGCTCTAGTTCACCCTGTACTTTATTCTGTTCCTCCGTGAATTGCTGTAAGGCAGTGTAGTCGCTCCCTGCTTGCTCAATCTGTTCAGTAAGCTCTTCATTACGCTGTTCTAGAGCAAAAATTTTATCTTCTATCTGTTCAAATTCCTTTTGTTCTTTAAATGAAAGCTTCCTAGGTTTCGCTTGCTGACTGTTTTTCTCGATCGGTTTTACCGACTGGCTTTTTTCCTCAGCTTTTTCCGCTTTCACTCTCTGATCTTCTTCTTTTTTCAGGGCTAAATACTCACTATAATTGCCCATAAAATGTGAGAGGGTGCCATCTTCTTCAAAGCAGAATAAGTGGTCAACGGTCTGATCCAGAAAATAACGATCATGTGAAACAATAATCACCGATCCTGCAAAATGATCCAAATAGTCTTCTAGAATGGTCAGGGTTTGTATATCTAAATCGTTGGTTGGTTCATCTAGAAGAAGGACATTAGGTGCTTCCATTAGCTTGCGAAGCAAGTACAATCTTCTTTTTTCTCCACCAGAAAGGGTTGAAATGGTACTCCATTGAATGGTGGGCGGGAATAGAAAGCGTTCAAGCATCTGAGAAGCAGTTAGGATCGAACCATCTGCCCCATAGATGACTTCTGCTCCTTCCTTAATGTACTCAATGACCTTCATTCCCAGGTCCAAATTCATACTTTCTTGATCATAGTAGGATAAGCGAACCGTTTCCCCGCGTTGGACTTGACCTTTATCTGGCTCTAGCTTGCCTGCTAGAATGTTTAATAGGGTGGACTTTCCACTTCCATTCTTTCCTATAATTCCAATCCGATCTCCTGGTACAACAATATAGCTAAAATCCTTAAACAACACGTTCCCATTCAGCTCTTTAGACAAGCCTTCCATTTCTAATACTTTTTTCCCTAGCCGACTGCTCCCAAGAGCGCTAAAATCTAATTGTTCCTCCTTTAGGTCAATCTCTTTTGCTTGAATATCTCGAATACGATCAATCCGAGCTTTCTGCTTGGTTGTCCTTGCTTTGGCACCACGGCGCAGCCAAGCCAGCTCTCGTCGCAATAAATTTTGCCTTTTGTCCTCTGTTGCCGCCAGTTGCTCAATCCTATTTGCTTTCTGCTCTAAAAAATAGGAATAATTCCCCTTATAGCTATAGAGATACCCTTGATCCAATTCAACAATCCGATTCACAACTCGATCCAAAAAGTATCGATCATGTGTAATTAGGATTAGTGCTCCCTTAAATCGTGCCAAATACTCCTCTAGCCATTCGACCGTGTGGTGATCAATATGGTTGGTTGGTTCATCTAGAATAAGCAGGTCAGCAGCATGGATTAATGTTCGAGCAAGAGCCACTCTTTTTTTCTGTCCTCCAGAAAGCTCTTGGACAGATTTAGAAAACTGGGAAATATTTAATTTGGTAAGAATGGATTTTGCTTGCGTTTCCCATTCCCAAGCGTCGATTTGGTCCATCTTAGCAATGCATTCCTGTAGTTTCTTTTGAAGCTGTTCATTTTCTTGGTTCGCTTCTAGTAGTTGGAGGTTTTTTTCATACTCATGAACGGTTTTGGCTATGGCTGAATCACCATAGTAAACATAGTCTAATACATTGATCGAGGTATTAAATTCTGGATTTTGCGGAAGATACTCAAGAACAAGCTGATTGGATTTCATGATTTGACCAGCATCTGGCGGAATCAGTCCAGCAATCACTTGAAGCAGGGTTGATTTTCCTGTTCCATTCACTCCAATTAACCCTATTTTATCTCCTTCGTGAACACTAAAGTTAATTTCCTTAAATAACGGTTTCATTCCATAAGACTTGGATATGGCTTCTAATGTCAATATATTCATCTAGAAATATTCCCTTCATCGTTCGCTTTGTTGGGCTTTACCCCTACGATTCTATTCTTTTTGTTAGTATACCGTCTACCTCTAAAAAATGAAAGATTTAGTGACAAGCATGTTTTTTGGTTGCTTTTTTGTTATAATGAACAGAAAATAGCTTAAAGGAGTTAAAAGAATGAGTGAACATACAGTAAAAACAGCTCAATGTGAAGTTTGCGGAGCTAAGAACCCTAGTAAATTTAGTGCTTTCGAGTTAGAAAGCTTTGATATCAAAGTAAGTGAAGAAAAGAAAGATTTTTACCATGTGTGCTACCCTTGCTATGACCGCCTAACGGAAGAACAATTCCAAGATGAAGCGATTGAGAAAAGACTCAGTGAAAACCATAAAAACCTTGAAAAAACCATTGATCAAGGTTTTGTATGTCCAGAATGCAAAATGATGATTATTGAAGAGCCCCATACTTGCCCTGAATGATGAGAACAGCTTCTTACATAGAGGGAAAAATCTAACATCATTGAAGCCCCAAAACCCCGCCTTCACTTTTAAAAATAGTGACGCGGGGTTTCATTGTTTGATACGCTCTATTCAATCAAGGTTGTAAGTTCCTTCAGCTCTTTAGAAGTGAGCTTTCTCCAGTGTCCAACCTTTAAATGATCTAGTTTAATATTCATAATGCGAATTCGCTGGAGTCGAACCACTCGATAACCAAACACTTCACACATCCGTCTGATTTGTCTGTTTAACCCTTGTGTTAAGATAATCCGAAACACCCTATCTTTGATTCTGGTCACCTGACAGCGCTTTGTGATCGTTCCGAGAATTCGAACTCCACTTGCCATTCCTTTTATAAAATGCTCGTCAAAAGGTTTATCAACGGTTACAATATATTCTTTTTCATGATTATTCTCTGCTCTAAGAATCTTATTCACAATATCCCCATTATTGGTCAAGAGTATGAGTCCCTCGGAATCTTTATCTAGCCTGCCTATAGGAAAAATCCGCTCGGGATGATTGACAAAATCAACGATATTACCCTTCACGTGTTTTTCTGTTGTTGAAGTAATCCCTACAGGTTTATTCAGGGCAATATAGACCGCTTCTTTTTTCTTTCCTAGAGGCTTCCCATCGATCGAAACAAGATCCCCCTCTTCTACTGTACTCCCTAGACCGGCAAGCTGACCATTAATCTTCACACGTTTTGCTTCAATCCATTTATCCGCTTCGCGCCGTGAGCAAACCCCTGTTTCACTGATATATTTATTAAGTCTCATGTTTCTTCCCTTCTTCCGTTAAAACTGTTATCTATTGTATCAAAAAAGAGCGGTAAATGCTTCTTATGATGGTTAGAACGGGATAAATAATTTCAAAGGGAGTGTGCAAAATAAAGGTGTCCCTCTAATCCAAGAAGGAGTGATGGTACATGAAATGGCAATGGTCATTGTTAAAAATGCTGAAAAGCAGGCAAGACAAATCAATTGCACTCGCCATCGACACATCAACGAATCAGACAAGAACAATGCTAATATCCAATATTGTCAAGTTCTTCGGGGAAATCAAACCAGATACGCAGCTGGTTCAAGCGGATTATAAGATTCGCAGCATTCACCCTATTCAAGAAACAGAGATCAAATACTTCACTCATGGTAAATCATCCTATACCGAAGTATTAGAGTGGGCAGAAAAAGAAAAGATCGATGCCTTGTTTTATATTACAGACGTAACGGGATATTATTATGAGGAGCTTCATGTCGACTTTGAAGTGTTTTGGCTGGTTCCTGATGATTTCCTTCCACGAGTCCCCTTTGGCAAAGCCATTACCGTCGCTTAATTCATTTATCTGTTACAATTAACCTAAGCATATGCTTTCTCAGACGGAGTGCAGAAAGGATAAGTTCCTTCTCCTGCACTCTGTCTGTATAATCCTTCCTTACTTTAATGTTCCCGTAGAAATGATGGTTGCTTTAACGTGAGATGAAACCTCTGCTTTTTTAAACTTATTGATCCACATCTCTTTTGTCCATTCTCCTTTGCTTTTTGCTCTCGCATGTCTCCCAAGACCAATAGGATCAATCTCTTTCTCTTGAAATTCATGTAGGAGCTGAATTAATTTTTTATCTACAGCTTCTTCTATTTCTTTTTCTAGCTGCTTTCTCCCTTCTTCAAGACCTAAGTTTGCTTCCCCATTATAATCAACCACCACACCTCGAACATATAAGCTAACATGCAGGTTCAGTTTTTCCGAATCCTGATTAACATCTACATTAAATTTGGACTCAACAAATTTTAGAATCGCTATCTTCGTTTCCTTTTTACCACCGATTGCTTCATTGACCTCAATCTCCATATCAGGTAGCTTCTTTTTTTTCTTGAGAGCCTCGAGAATTTTAGCTTCTTCTGGAACCACTGTTGATACCATCATCGCCTCCTTAAATAGAGCCACCTTCGTAATCTCTATAGAGTCCCCTCTTTCTTCAATATAGGGGACAGAAGGATCAGATACATTGTCCGTTAAACGATAGACGAAGTCGTGGACACTGGTAAATGGGTTAAAGGCAATTCCCTCCCTCGGCTTCAATAATTCTGGGATATAGGAGCTCACATCAGGTTTATCCTTAAATTTCTTTCTTAGAATCTTCTCTACCTCATTCCCCTTAACTACGGCTATTCTAATGTTGGGACCGATTTGCGCATCACGATAGAGGGTAAATATAATTTCTTTCACCCCTCTTTTTCTAGCTAATTCCTCACTAAACAAGATGACTCTCAACTGAGAGGTCGTCATCAGCTTCTCTGATTGAGCTGAGAATTTCATGATTCCTTCATGGGCTAATTTTGCATTCATGCTGAAAATCTGAGTATGGGATTCGGCTTTGGGATTGGGTTGTGGTAAGGTATAGGTTATTCGGATTTGGTCTTCATCAGCCAGATCAAAACCCATCACCTCAACAAAACCATAATCCTCTAGGCTAGGTCTTTCTGTATCAATAATCGCACAACCTGACAAGAAGAGCAGGAGAACGAGGAAGCCTGCTGTTTTTCTGCCCAATCCTTTTGGTTTTGCCCATTTCTTTCTTATTTTATAGATGAGTAGGAGAATAATAGGCCAGACAAGAAAGCCATACCCAGTATAAACAGACCATTCATCAAAAATCTTTGTCTGAATCGTACGAGGAATCGGTCCTAGAAAGACAAGAAGAGCAACAATAGCTAAAAAATAAAGATGCCAGGTTCGATTTTTGTGATTAGAAAGCAAGCTATCTAGTCCACGCTTGGCTGCCCAAAGATACACAGAGGTGGTTGACATAATAAGAAAGATCCACAGTGTCAGTCCAAAGGTTTCAATCCTTTCAATAAACGCAAGCTGAACCGACTGATAAATATTCAAAAGGGGGTATAACAAATGCTCCATTTGCCATGTGGAAAAATACATGACACTCGTAAAGCTGACTAGGACATAAAACATAACGGTAATCCAAACTCCTATCACCGAATCGCGATATGCCTTCTGTTGATTATAGATGTATGGAAAATAAATCATGATTAATTCAAATCCAAGCATGGAATGTCCTCCCAAAAACAAAGCTTCCCCCCACTCTGTATAGCTTGTGTCAAATCGAGGTAGAGCGTCTATGAAGTACCCCTTGGAAAAGGGCCAAACCAGAAAAACAACCATCCATCCAGTAAAAAAGAACGAAAGCATATTGAATCTCGCTACTGATTTGATGCCTCCATAGACAATAAGAACAAGCACAATAAATGAATAGATACTCCCAGGGAGAATCGTGTGATCAGGTAATGTCACCACTTGTATCAATCGAAGATATCCTTCAAAAACAGATGCGACTGAAGTTATAGCATAAATTGTAAATAAGGCATTCATGATTTTCCCCAGCCATTTCCCTAAAACTCTTTCATGAATAACAAACAATGAATCGTCAGGAAATTTCCTGCATAGCTGTACCATAGGATACAATAATATACTGGCAATGACACCAAGAAGCAAAGGGGCTATCCATTGGTTATTTCCTAAGGGGCTTAAATCATTGACGAGTGAGAGTAAACCTAGACCAATCATAGAATTCTGCACTAAAAAGATGACATGATATGTTTTAAGCTTTTTTAACCTCCCTTTATCCATTCCAATTACTCCTCATCCAATGGTCTTGTTTGTTGTTTCTTAGCGCGGGACATTCCTCTTCTTACACTAAAGAAGGTAATGGGCGCCCGGACGACACTATCTAATAGGTCTGTCCATCTTCTAGGCCATACAGGGGTCATATAGGGATTGCCCAGAGAAGTTAAATTTAACAAATGATTAAACCAATAAGCCAGAAGAAGCATCTGTCCAAACATCCCCATCATCCCTGCCCCAATGATAAAAACATAACGCACAAAACGAATTGAATTACTCATTAAATAGTTAGGTGGCATAAAAGACAACAGGGCACTAATCGCCACCAGCACGATTAGAATATTGCTGGCTAAGCCTGCTTCTACTGCCGCTGTCCCAATCACAATCCCTCCTACAATACCAATGGTCTGACCGATCTTGGTCGGCATTCGGGCTCCGGCTTCTCGCAAGACTTCTATAACAAGCTCAATGATTAAAGCTTCAATAACAGGCGGGAAGGGAACCTGAGCACGCGATTCAGCAAGAATGATCAACAGCTGGGGAGGAAGCATCTCTGGGTGAAAGGTCAAAACGGATACATAGGTTGAAGTCAGGAGAATAGAAATAAAAAATCCAATTAAACGAATACTTCTTAATAAGGAAGCTGTAGTCCAACGATTATAGAAATCCTCTGGACTGGAAAAAAGCTCAAAAAAAGAAGTAGGCAAAATGGCCATTTCAGGACTTCCATTTAAAAAGATTCCGATCCTCCCATCTAATAAAGCGGCAATTGCATTATCAGGTCTGACTGTCATGCCGAATTGTGGAAATGGGGAAAACGGCTTATCCTCAAGCATTTGCTGTAATACCGGTAAACCAATAAAACCTTGAACCTCTATATTTTTGAGGCGATACATGACTCGATCTATATTTTCTTGATTAGCGATGTTCCCCATATAAAGCACAGCTACAGTATTTTGTGTTTCTGTTCCTAACAAAAGTACCTTGGTTTTTAAGTTAGGGGTTCTTACTCTCCTCTTAATCAATGACACGTTGGTTTCAATGGATTCTGTGAATGAATCTTGAGGACCTAAAACAGTTGTTTCCGATTCTGAAGTGGTAACAGCACGCGTTTCGCCAGAAAACGTATTGATTATTAAAATAAGATTTCTTTTTTCAAAGAGTAGAACAGAGAAACCGCTCATCACTTCATGGAGGAGTTTGGGTAGCTCATCCTCTTGAAGCTGATTTGCATTTCTAAGGAACTCCTCTGGTTTTTTATCTTTTTGTTTCTCTAGTTCCTCAAGGGGAGTCAGAACAAAGCTCTGTAATGATTTCGTATCCACAAGAGAATTGAGGTAAATCAAGGTCACTGGTTCACCATTGACGACAAGGTTCTTAATAATCGCATCATCCACGTCTTTCAACTGCTTTTGAATCTCTTCCTTCGTTACTTTCCCTTTACTTTCAGGAAAGATAATGTCTTGATCAGGTCCGTCTGTTTTCACTGTTTTTCTCAAGATTCTTTTAAAAGATTCCCATAGCATGATTGAAAACCTCTTCTCTTTAAATACAGTAGATTGATTACTTCTTATTTTGCAATGATTGGCAAAAAATATACAAAAAAAATCCTTATTCGTATCGCCCAGTGGATACGAATAAGGATTTCGTGTTAAGAAGATTTTATTTTCTATTGTACTTCTTCAAATTATACTTCTTCAAAGTAAGCTTTATAGTACCCGCCTACTTTACCAGAGTTATCAATCAGAAAATAAAACTCTTCTGTTTCATTTTTTCATGATATTTCTCGCGATCCAGACACCGGCTGCTCCCGCCTGTGCAAGCCCCCTTGTAATACCCGCACCATCTCCCCCACAGTACAACCCCTTAATTTCCGTTTCGAATTCTTTGGTTAGCTTAGGTCTTGCTGAATAGAATTTAGCTTCCACTCCATAAAACAATGTATGCTCTGAAGCAATTCCAGGAGTTACTTTATCAAGGGCTTCGACCATCTCAATTAAGCTTTTCATTGTGTTATAGGGAAGAACCAAGCCTAAATCACCAGGAACTGCTTCTTTCAGCGTAGGCTCTAAGAAGCCTTCCTTGATACGGTTTTCGGTAGAACGTCTTCCTTTTAGAATATCCCCGTATTTCTGTACAATCACCCCACCATTGGAAAGATCGTTAGCCCGCTTACAGATTTCTCTGGCATATTCATTGGGCTTGTCAAAAGGATCTGTAAATTTATGCGAAACTAAAAGAGCAAAGTTAGTATTAGGTGAGCCTAATTGCGGATCTTTGTAGGAATGACCATTGGCTGCCATAACACCGCTATGGTTTTCTACGACCACATGTCCAGAAGGGTTGCTACAGAAGGTGCGCACTTGTGTCCCAACAGAAGTGTTAAAGATAAATTTCCCTTCATAAAGGTGCTCATTGATTTCTCTCATGACCACATCAGAGGTTTCTACTCTCACTCCAACATCTACTTGATTATTATACATGCTAAGCTTTCTTTTCTTCAATAGATCAGAAAACCAAGCAGAGCCATCTCTTCCTGGAACAATAACAACATGATCGCTATAGTAGCTTTCCCCATTTTTTAAGACGATTCCCTTGACTACATGTTCCCCTTCTTCTTTTGCAGTGATGACATCCTCTACCTCTGTTTTGTAGAGCATATCAATACGAGATTTTAGATACTCATAAATAGATTGGAGAATTTGCAGATTTTGCTCTGTTCCTAAATGACGCACTTGAGCTCGTAAAAGCTTAAGACCTGCTGCATACCCCCTATGCTCAATCTCTTTTATTTTTTCCGTCGTTGGATCTGTGATACTCTCTGTCGCACCATGCTTTAAGTTAATCTGGTCTACATACTTAATTAACTCGATCACCTCGGAAGGACTTAAGTAATCTGTCATCCAACCGCCAAATTCTGTTGTAATATTAAATTTCCCATCACTATACGCCCCAGCTCCGCCAAATCCGCTGGTGATCGAACAGGCGGGCAAGCAGCCTGCGTATTCTTTTTTCCCAGCAGGCGGTGGACAGAGCTTGATTTTTTCTTCTAAAATGGGACATCTTCGTTGATAAATATCGTGTCCCTTATCTATTAGTAATACAGAGGCACCCGGAGATTTAATACTCAGCTCATACGCTGTAAAAATCCCTGCTGGACCTGCTCCGACAATAATCACATCATATACATTATTCATAAAATAACCTCCTACAAGCTAATAATGACAAAACAAAAAATCCCTAACGATCAATGGGTAGAGTTAAACCCATTCGTAGTTAGGAATTTACGGCTCCTTGTAGAAACCCTCAGCCATATTCTTGAGGATATACGAATTCTAATTAGTCCTTATTATTGATATGTTATTCTTCAAATTGTTAGAGTATCTCTACCCTCCATGATTTTAGCCAAAATAACTAACGATGTCAATATAATTTTGTTTAATATTCGTATTTAAAGCTTTTTATTTTATCATTTTTATTATTTTTTATAAACAACATAAATAAATGCGAATATTAAACCGTTAGCTACCCTAAGTGAAATAAGGCATTTTGATCAGGATATATGCATGACTCATTCCTCCTTATTTTGTCATAGTTTATATTATCCATGTTGTGAAAGGAGTGAATCGAACCATGTATTGTCGCCCCGTTGTACATCCAACTAGAACGATTGTCAAAGATGTGTGCTGCCCACGAGTCGTTCCGCACATCCACCCTTCTCAAACAATCGTACGCCACAACTATGTCTATAACCACAAACACTATTTTCCTCACGTGAGAAGAGATGTAGCCACTGTGAGAAACATTCATACGTTTTGTCCACCTTCAAGGGTTTACTAACTTTCTTTCACTCATTACCATCTTTTTTGAAAAGAGCTTAGCCACAATTCGGGCTAAGCTCTTTTCATTACTTTTGGATTACTGTTGGCATAATAAATAATGCCCATAATCAATGGGGTTTTCATATGTTTTAGACCACGCTTCTAACATTCTCCCATTCCTAAAGCTATATCTCTGGTCTCTTCCATTCATCTCAATGAAAAACATATCTCCATCTGGGGTTACCCCTATATCCAGTCCCAGATCAGCAAGATTTGTTAGCTTCTTATCTAGGGTCTTCGCTACCTCTAAAGCCAGATGTTCCACTTCTTTTCTTATTTTTTGCTCATCAAATCCAGAATGAGCAAAAAGACGTTCGCACCTTACTACTTTCCCACCCTTGGCTACATTGGTGACATGCTTTCCTCTTCCTGCCACTTTCCCAATGATTCCCGTTATCTGCCACTCTCCTTTCCCATTCTTTTGCACAGATACTCGAAGATCATACGGATTTCCTCGATACGTAGCTAAGGCTATACCTTCTTGAACCAAATAAGACGACTTCTTTTGAGAAAGCTTTATTTGCTGATATACTTGATCCTTAGCAACATATCTCACCCCTTTATTCGTCTGCATTTTCCATTTCTCAGGTTTTATTCGGCTGATTTTGATAATTCCATTTCCTACACTATTGCTTATGGGCTTAATAAATAAGGTTTTATGCTTTTTCATCATCTGAGACAAATGGCTTTTATTGAAGGTTTCTGTAGCGGGCAAGTGCTTCTGTAGGGAGCGATATTGGTTGAGGATACGATGTATATAGAGCTTGGTATATCGAGTATATCGATTGTAGATCGAAGTACTTGCTTCGATTTTTTTTAGGATTCTCTTACCCTTTTTACCAGGCATAGCACGGTTGTGTATAACCTTAGGAATAGAACGAACCACTTGCGAATATTTCTTTCGCTGCTTTTCATACCCTGTGCATGTCATTTTCTTTGGATTTATTAAGGAAGGAGTCATAAAGAGGGGAATGAGATCATGCTTTTTTGCAGCAGAATGATAATATTGAATCTTTTCATACGAGCTTTTTTTTGTTGGAATTTTGCGGTAAGTAGGATAATCTAATAAAATTCCAATTCTTTTTTTCATCGATGATTTTCCTCCCAAAAATGGATTTATCTCTTTTTACTATATGTAAAAATAAAAAGGAATGTCATTCGAGTGACATCCCTTCTTTTCTTGTACCCATATACTAATCTTACTCTTCTGTCCCTATTCTTCTGTGCTTAGGTTGGTTCTGATATGATTCATCAGCAGGCTAATTGCACTTGGTTATGACCACCTTCGGGCAAGATGAGATCTGCATACCTTTTACTTGGTTCTACAAATTGTAAATGCATCTGGCGTACCACACTTAAGTATTGATCAATAACAGACTCCAAGCTTCTTCCCCGCTCTTTCATATCTCTTTCTAATCTTCGCAGGATTCGAACATCTGCGTCCGTATCTACAAATATTTTAATATCCATTAGCTCTCTCAGACGCTGGTCTTCAAGGATTAATATTCCTTCTAGAATAATAACTTCCTTGGGTTCTAAATGAATGGTTTCAGCAGAACGTGTATGTAGAGCATAGTCATACACAGGCTTCTCAATGGGCTTGTAGGTGAGTAACTGTTGGAGGTGTTCAATTAATAAATCATGATCAAAGGCAAGTGGATGATCATAGTTGGTCTTCGTTCTTTGTTCAAATGATAAATGAGTCTGATCCTTATAGTAGGCGTCCTGCTCAATCATGACTACAGAATCGGCAAATTCCTCGTATAATTTCCTAGCAACTGTTGTCTTTCCTGAGCCGCTTCCACCAGCAACTCCAATGATAAGTGGTTTTTTCATTAATAAGTGTCCTTTCACTGCTTTGATCTTGTTTGCGTAAGCACCACGAATATTTTATCTTAATTAGGACACTTCTTCAACACCAACATTTTTATGAACTTTTATGTTTTACTAGTTAGATTAATCCCATATTTTTTTTTCATTTCTGCGGAGATGGTATCAATAATCTTGGCTTCTTTGGATTTCAGCCAATTTCCCGAAAAACGGTCGATAGCTTCATATCTGAGGTCGTCATATTTCTTTTTTGCCTTTTGATGCTTATCTGTATAGTATTTAGAAAGGAAGTGGGAGGATAAAACCCCAATGAGTAAAGAAATCCCTAAGGAATGCTCTGTAATCTTCTTGAAAATCAAGATCGAATTAGAGGGTAATGGAAGAAGAATATAATAATAAAAAACATAAAGTGAGAGAAAGCCCATTCCAACAGTAACACCCAACCAAAATCCTTTTACCTTCTTATACTTATCTAGTTCTGCTTTCTTTTCTCGTAACATGTCTAGCAGTCTTTTGGTATCTTCTGATATAGGCAAAGATTGATAAGACATTTCTTCCCTCCTTCACTTTTGGATTGATCAAAAGAGAACTCTCCTATATACTCTAATTTATATAAAATCTGGATTTGGGAGAGTGAAAGATTGAAGCAGATTAAGATTATTTCTATTAACACCGGTATGCCACAAACGATGAGCTTTGGTAAGAAGGAAATCCAATCAGGAATACAGAAAAAACCGATTCCCACTGAGAAAGTTTTCTTGACTCGAGTAGGCTTCGAAGGAGATGGTCAGGCAGATCTCGTCCATCATGGCGGACCCGACAAAGCCGTCTGTGTCTACCCTTATGAGCATTATGAGTATTGGAGTGAGTACCTACAAGAGAAGCTACAACTCGGAGCTTTTGGCGAAAATCTAACCTTATTGGGCGTGGCAGAAAAGGATGTTTGTATTGGGGACGTCTTTCAATTAGGAGAAGCCGTTGTCCAAATTTCTCAGCCAAGACAGCCCTGTTATAAATTATCAGCAAGATACAATAATAAAAGCTTACCCTTAGCGTTTGAAGAAACAGGCTTCACGGGCTACTATTTTAGAGTACTAGAAGAAGGATATGTATCCTCTTCAAGCACCATCACTCGATTGCAATCTGATTCACAGCAAATATCTGTGGCTTATGCCAATCAGATTAGACATATTGAGAAAGAAAACACAGAAGGAATAAAGAAGATCCTTGCTGTAGAAGCTCTCTCAAGCAATTGGAAGGAAGCATTTGAAAAGCGTCTAGCTGGTATGACAGGGGATGAAACTCTGAGAAGAGAAGGAGAAAGTGGTCAAAAAAGCTAAGCTGACCACTTCCTTCTTGCTCTATCTTTTTACTTTGCCCTCGCCCTTTTTTTCTTTTCCAACTACATTACTTCCTTTCGGTAACATCCCTGATTAAACTTTCGACATTCTCCCAGCTAACAAAGTAATCCTCCCACATCACATGGTAACGATTTTCTTGGATTTCTAAGATAATGCCTCGCGCACCATCTCCAGTGTAAATGACTCGATCTCCAATTTTAAACACCTTACTCACCCCAGCCTAAAGACAATCCCATGCCCTCCCTTGGGATATTCCCATTTGATGTTTTCATGTGGACAACCAATTCTACAGCTCCCACATTCATGACATCCTTCATATCCTACGTGCATGCGTATCTCTTCCCACTTATAGACCTCTGCTGGACAAAAGATCGTACAGATTTTGTCAGGGCATGAACTCATGCAAACTTCTGTGTCAAGTACGTGAAGATGGGATTTCGTGTCCGCATTAAATCGAAGAAGATACTGCTTTTCTTCTATCGATTGACATTTACTCTGGCTCATTATTTCATCACCCTCCATGCTCGATACATATCCTTCGCGAATCTGATTTTCTCTCTCGCTCCTCCTATACCCTTCCAGATCTTCTTCTGTTTTTCCCACTTGGATGATCCATCTACTGTGAACATCTGACTAGCCGCTTTATTAACCATCGGAATATATTGATCAAAATACTGAGGAAATTTATCGAAATGGTGCGTCGCATCCTTATACTTTTTCATATCCTGACCAACAAAGCTATTCATCAGCTTTGAGCGGTATGAATCTAGCATATTCTCTGAAAAATCCTCCGCTTCTTTTGCCAATAACACTGTTTCAGCAGCAAAACGACCTGAAGTCATGGCAAGGTTAGACCCTTCTCGATGAATGCATTCACCAATTGTGCCGCATCTCCAACTACGATGACTCCATGCCCGACAACCTTCGGCATGGAATGATACCCTCCTTCAGGAATCAGGTGAGCAAGATACTCTTGCGGCTCACTGCCTTGAATATAAGGTCTTATCATCGGATGGTTTTTAACATATTCTAATAATTCATACGGTTTTATCTTATGCTTGATAAGTCCTGAAAGTAACGTCCCTACCCCAATACTTAGTGAGTCTTTATTGGTATACAAAAAGCCAGTTCCTAAGATTCCTTTGGTTGCATCACCAAAAATCTCGATTGTACAGCCTTGATCCCCTTCTAAATTAAAGCGGTCTTCGATGATTTTTCGATCTAATTTAAGAATTTCCATTGTAGCTAAAGCCACTTCATCGGGCTTAAATTCCTTGTGAAAGCCTAAGGATTTGGCTAATAATGAGTTGACTCCGTCAGCTAATACAACGACATCGGCATAGACCTCTCCATCTGGTCGATCTGTTTTCACACCGATCACCTTGCCATCCTCTACAATACATTCTAAGACGACCGTTTCATTGATCAATAAAGCTCCTTGTTCTACTGCCTTGGCTGCAAACCATTGATCAAACTTGGCTCTTAATACAGTAAAGTTGTTATAGGGCTCCTGCATCCACTCCAGCCCCTTATAACCAAAGGTCAGAGCTGACTCTTTGTCTACCATCATAAATCGCTGTTCAGCGATTGGACGTTCAAGTGGGGCATCCTTATAAAAGCCAGGAATAATATCCTCCATCATTTTTCTGTACAAAACACCACCCATCACATTTTTGGAGCCTGGGTATTCTCCTCTTTCAATCAAGAGTACCTTACCTCCACCCTTTGCTACCTCATACGCACAGGCAATTCCCGCTGGACCTGCTCCCACAACAATACAATCAAATTTTTCAGACATGCTGTGCCACCTCCTCACTAAATGCTTCGATCAGCATGGGAACAATTTCAAAGGCATCCCCCACAATCCCATAATGACTAGATTGAAAGATAGGAGCATCTGGCTCTTTATTGATCGCTATAATCAGAGAGGAGTTTTGCATCCCAACGATATGTTGAATAGCTCCAGAAATTCCTATTGCAAAATATATTTTAGGAGTTACTGTCAATCCAGTCTGTCCCACCTGATGATGATGATCAATCCATCCTGCCTCCACCACATCCCGACTGGCTCCCACTGCGCCTCCAAGAGCTTGAGCCAATAAATGAATGAGTTGGAAACCTTCTTTATTCACTAGCCCTTTTCCACCTGCCACAATAATATCTGCTTCATCGATTCCTGCATTTTTTTTCATTTCTTGAACGACCTTCAATACTTTTGTTCGAATTTCTTCTTCTTTAAGCTCAATCGACTCTTCGATGATTTCTCCCTGTCTTCCTTTCTCTGGTGGTAAAGCTTTCATGACCTTCGGACGAACCGTCGCCATTTGAGGACGATACTTCTTACAAAGAATCGTTGCCATAATGTTCCCTCCGAATGCAGGACGACTGGCTAAGAGCAAGCCCGTATCCTCCTCAATATCAAGAATAGTCGTATCTGCGGTTAATCCCGTTGGAAGATCGGTCGCTACGGCACTGGCTAAGTCCTTTCCTGTTGAAGTCGCCCCATAGAGAATGACTTCTGGTTTATATTTCTGACTACAATGAAGAAGAGCCTTCATATAAGATTCTGTACGATAGTCACTATAGATCGTATGATCATAGACATAAACCCGATCTGCCCCATACTCAAATAAAGTTGGACAATAGGAGGTGATATTTTCACCAATCACAATTCCTGCTAACGAACTGTTTCTTTTGTCAGCTAAAGCCCTGCCAGCTCCTAAAAGCTCAAGCGATACGGGAGCAATCTTTTCATTTTTAATCTCGATAAAAACCCATATTCCCCTGTAATCTTCAAAGCTCATCCTTTTGCCCCCCTTGACTCAAATAATTCTTTTTTCTCTAGTACTAGTTCTACTATTTTTTGTATCTGTTCTTGTGTTGTACCTTGTACGATTTGTCCTCCCTCTGGCTTTGGAGGAGCCCATACCTTCGAGACAATAGTAGGTGAACCTTTTAGTCCTAGCTGAGTACGATCGACCTCTCCCAAATCACTAACCGCCCATATATGCGGTTGATAACGAGCGGCTTTGATCATATTAGATAGGGAAGAATAAGGAACCTCATTAATTTCCTTTTCGACTGAAAATAAGCAAGGGAGGCTAGATTGGATGACCTCATAACCGTCCTCTAGTTTTCTATGAACAATGGCCACTTTCTTTTCCTGATCGATTTCCACAACCTGATTGACATTGGTTAAGGGAGGAATATCTAAGCGTCTAGCAATCCCAGGTCCAACTTGTCCTGTATCACCGTCAATGGTCATCTTTCCACAAATGATAAGATCAATGGGTCTTATCTTTTGTATTTTTTCTAATGCCTTGGTCAGAGCATAACTTGTCGCTAAAGTGTCCGCTCCAGCAAACGCTCGATCTGAAATCATATACCCTTCATCAGCACCAATCTCAATGCATTTCCGAATGGCTTTAACGGCTGGGGGTGGACCCATTGTTAAAACGGAAACGCTCCCTCCATATCTGTGCTTTAAGCGCACTGCCTCCTCCACTGCATGAGCGTCATAGGGATTTAGAATAGCTGGGGCACTTGCTCGATCCATTGTGTTTGTTTTGGGATTCATTTTAATCACCTTGGTGTCAGGAACCTGCTTGATACAGGCAACGATATGTAGCAAATGACTCACTCCTTTTTGTAAGGTTTTCCCATACAAGTTTAGTTACCGTTAGTAAAGTATATAAAGGAAGCTGATATAAAATGATATAATTCATTGATTATTATATTTTTACTAGAGGTAACTATGGAACAAACCTATCCCTATCGCTACATATCGCCAAAAAAAAAAGCCAATTTAGAAATTGACGATGAATCAAAATTAATATTTCCGCCAGTTAACATATTCCTTATTTAATAATAGTTTTCTAGCAAAAGCATGTGCTGAAGTAATTAATTGCTCAATGACACCTGTGCTCCGGGCAAGAATTCGTACTATTACTCCATTCTCTGGGATAGCAGACATTCCAAAGCATCGTTCAGAATTTTTGTCATCTTCTTGCAAATGCTCATATAAGCGATCGATGAAACCCTTATCTACAGCATGATGTAAGATTAGAAACATTCCCACATGGGTATAGCCGTCCATTTGCAGCACCCCGTTCATTTCGGCATCTGGCTCCAACATTAAATGATCAAACAAAATAAGCTTATTTTTGTTATAGATCTTCAACTTAGAACGAATCCAGTCATAGCGAAAGGCACTTCCATCCTTCGCCCAGCCTGGAGTGATAATGTCACTATAAAAGAAACAAGCATCCTCATCAATATAGACGCTTGTTTCCTGAATAAACCGTGCCTGTTCATAAGCAATTAAAGGATCAGGCATGTATTCCAAAACGCTTCTTTTCCCTAATGTAATATTAGTTACTTGAACAACTGGTTCATTCGGTGTCTTATACACTTTTGTGTGTGATTGGGTTGTAACTGCGAGTTCTGCGTCTTCTTCTACAGAAATGTTCATTTCATAGCGATCCCCGTCTACATATCCTCCTCCTACATGAATGAGGTAAACAACCGGAGAATTCAAATCAAGGTAAACCGGACGTGTGATCTTTAATGCCCCTTCATAATAGCAGTCAGAAAGGATTGTTCGTAGAAACCTTTTTTGGGCTGTCAGCTCTAGTAATCCGGTATAACTCATGATTCCAGTCCAATAAGAAGAGCTTGTTTTTTAATCCAATCTACAACTATGTCTAAACCAGTTCCATCCTTTAAATTTGTAAAAACAAACGGCTTATTTCCTCGTGCTGCAATCGTATCTCGTTCCATAACTTCCAAGCTTGCCCCTACATACGGAGCTAAATCTGTTTTATTAATAACAAATAAATCAGATTTAATCATACCCTGTCCGCCTTTACGAGGAATTTTTTCGCCCTGTGCAACATCAATAATATAAATAGAAAAATCAACTAGTTCCGGGCTGAACGTAGCTGCTAGATTGTCACCACCACTTTCAACAAAGATCAATTCTAGATCTGGATGCTTTTCTATTAATTCCTCAATGGCAGCAAAATTCATCGATGCATCTTCGCGGATCGCTGTATGTGGACAGCCACCTGTTTCGACCCCAACAACTCGATCTTCTGGCAGTACACCATTTTTCATTAGAAATTTAGCATCTTCCTTTGTGTAAATATCATTCGTTACGACTGCCATGCTTAATTCATTGTATAAAGCACGGGTTAGCTTTTCCACCAGCATGGTTTTTCCTGCTCCAACAGGACCTCCAACTCCAATTCTTACTGGTTCCAAATATATCCTCTCCTTCGTTTTGTTTTTATGACATAAACAAGCGTACGGGTAAACGCTCATGCCGCATTTGTGCTATTTCTAGCCCAGGACTTATCGCTCCTAAATCCTCTTCGACCAATGTGAAAATTCTTAATCCAGCCTTGACGATTAGAGGCTGGATTTCTACTAAAATCTTCTGTCCATCTGTCTGTCCCAGTGGAATACCACGGACTGCATTTTGAACTAAAGAGGACACAGCAGTATACATGTATGTTTGAACAGCTGTTTCTTTTGTTACTTGCAAGTGATGGGCAACTGCTGCAAATACGAAAGCAGAATGTCCGTACGCTTTCTTTTCCTTAATCTGCTGCAAATACTTTTGGAGAGTAGATGATGGATATAGCTCGTAACACAACTTAGCCATCTGCTCCCCAATTCTTTGGTTTCCAAGTCTTGTTTCTTCAGCAAGGCTTGAAGCATATACTAGTTGATCTAGCTTAAAAAAATGATCAAATTCTTGTTGCTCAAGCGCCTCGAAGGCGAATCTGCAAGCAAGACCATCAACAAAGGTAAGCTGTTTGCGAATATAGACAAATAGAGCTTTGCTAAAGCTTTTTTTATCTGAAATGACCTGTTCTTGAATATAGGTTTCCAAGCCAAAGGAATGCGAAAATGCTCCTGATGGAAAATTGGAATCGCTTAATTGTAAAAGTGACAACAGCTTAGTCATGCCTATGTCCTATATGGCGAAATGCCTGTTTGACCTTTCGCTTCTCTCGTTTATGTGGGATCGATAACTGTTGAAGTAACTCTTCTACTAAGTAGTCGTATTGAACAAGCATTTCATCGCCTTCGAATTGAGCAGGCATATGTCGATTTCCAAGCTGATGGGCGATCTCCCCCATTTGTTTAATCGTGATTGGCATAATCGTTAACAGATCATCTTCTTTGACGGAGACAACAATCATGTTTTTTTCATCCATATACAACACATCACCGTCTATTAATTCGCGGTTCTCTTTTAATCGAATGCCAATCTCATTACCGTGATCCGTCGTAACCCTTTGAATTCTTTTTACTAGATCATCACTCTCTAAATAGACTCGCTCTACATGTGGAGATCTCTTCTTTAGTGTGGCAACATTTCCCACAATGCTTTCAATAATCATGTTTCTCCCTCCGTTAAAATAAGAAATAGCGCTGTGCCATCGGAACAACGTCAGCTCGTTCACACGTAATTAATTCGCCGTCAACTTTTACTTCATATGTTTGCGGGTCAACCTCGATCTCTGGTGTTTCTCCGTTTAACACCATCGATTTTTTTGTTAAGCTTCGAACTCCAGAAATAGGCTTAACGATTTTTTGCAAATTTAGCTCTTCTTTAATTCCCGCTTCATACGCTGCTTTGGAAACAAAGGTCATTGCTGCTTTGTATTTGGCTTTTCCGTTAGTACCAAACATCGGGCGATACAATATGGGTTGTGGTGTTGGAATACTTGCGTTTGGATCCCCCATAATACTGTGAGCGATGATTCCACCTTTTAAAATAAGCTCAGGCTTCACACCGAAAAACGCTGGATCCCAAAGGATTAAATCGGCAAACTTGCCAACTTCAACTGAACCAACATAGTCAGAGATTCCATGAACGATCGCAGGATTGATTGTATATTTTGCAATATAGCGCTTCACTCGATTGTTGTCCCCAACCCCTTCGTCTCCCCTGAGCTTTCCGCGTTGCTTTTTCATTTTATCGGCTGTCTGCCATGTGCGACTGATAACTTCACCCACACGCCCCATCGCTTGTGAATCTGACGAGATCATACTAAACACGCCTAAGTCATGGAGAATATCCTCTGCGGCAATCGTTTCTTTACGAATACGTGAATCCGCAAAAGCAATATCCTCTGGAACACTAGGATCCAAGTGATGACAAACCATTAACATATCTAGATGCTCTTCCAATGTGTTAATAGTAAACGGGCGGGTTGGATTAGTAGATGAAGGTAAAATATTAGGAAAGCTGGCTGCTTTAATAATATCCGGCGCGTGTCCTCCCCCTGCACCTTCCGTATGGTACGTATGGATAACACGTCCATTAATCGCTGCTAACGTGTCCTCGACAAATCCACCTTCATTAAGTGTATCCGTATGAATTGCTACCTGGACATCGTACTCATCTGCTACTGTTAAGCATGTATCTATTGCCGCTGCTGTCGTACCCCAATCCTCATGAAGCTTCAGACCGATAGCTCCTGCTTCAACCTGTTCACTTATCGCCTTCTTTCCGGAGGCATTTCCCTTCCCTAAGAAACCTAGATTCATTGGGAATTCTTCTGCCGCCTCAAGCATTCGATGAATATTCCATTTTCCAGGTGTACAAGTTGTTGCTTTCGAACCAGTTGCTGGACCTGTACCTCCACCAATCATCGTTGTCAAACCTGACTGAAGAGCCGTATCAATTTGTTGGGGACATATAAAATGGACATGGGCATCTATTCCACCAGCTGTCACAATCTGACCTTCAGCGGCAATGACCTCCGTAGAAGCACCTACAACAATTTCGATATGATCCATGAGCAATGGATTTCCTGCCTTTCCAATCCCCACGATAAAACCATCCTTTATTCCAATATCTGCTTTGTAAATTCCCGTGTAGTCAACAATCGTCGCATTCGTTAAGACTAGGTCGACACTTTCGTCCCTTGTCGCAAGGGGATGCTGTCCCATTCCATCACGAATGACCTTGCCTCCACCGAACTTCACTTCATCCCCGTATGTGGTATAATCCTTTTCGATTTCGATGTACAGTTCCGTATCAGCTAGACGAATGGCATCTCCAACTGTCGGACCAAACATATCAGCATACTGCTTTCTTGACATGTGAAAACTCATTCATTTCTCTCCTTTTGAACGGATCCATTCACTCGATTATTTAAGCCATATATTCTTTGTTCCCCTGAGAAAGAAACAAGTTCAACTTCTTTTTCATCACCTGGTTCGAAACGGACAGCAGTGCCCGCTGGAATATTTAAATGCATTCCTAAAGTTTCTTCTCGATTAAACTTTAGAAAACTATTTACCTCGTAAAAGTGAAAATGAGAGCCAATTTGAACAGGACGATCTCCTAGGTTTAACACCTTAATTCTGATTGGCTTTTTATGTTCATTACAAATAATAGGGTCTGTCTTTAATACATACTCTCCTGGGATCATGTTTCTTCTCTCCTATTACCTTATTGGATTATGTACAGTAACTAGCTTCGTTCCATCAGGAAATGTTGCCTCTACTTGAATATCAGCGATCATTTCTGGAACACCTTCCATGACATCCTCTCTCGTTAAAATAGTAGTCCCATACTGCATTAACTGAGCGACGGTCTGCCCATCTCTTGCTCCTTCTAAAATTTCATATGTAATAATAGCCGTAGCTTCTGGATAGTTCAGCTTCAATCCCCTTTTTTGACGACGACGTGCTAAATCGGCAGCAACAACAATCAACAGCTTCTCCATCTCACGAGACGTTAGTTTCATCCCTTACCATCCTTTCTCCTCAAATGCAGTAGTTCTTTAGTCATACTTTCGATGGCTGACAAATTAGCCTTGCTCGGATTCTTTCTTTTCTTTGAAGTATTCAATCCATGGACGGATCGAGATAAACAAGCCTGCTGTTACTAACCAGCTATAAGCGAGATATGTCCACCCTTTAAAAAACGGCAAGCTATAGTTATACCCAGTTAAAAACATACTTCCTGGGAATACGAAGATAAATACAAAGGTTAAACCCAATGCCCAGCGTGTACACATCTTTGCATCTTTCATCAACTGTTTATCCTGCATAGTTATACAACCTTCCTTGACCTGTTTTCATCTCGTCATTCTCTTCATCAAAGCTTTTGAATTGATCTCTCATTGCTTCAAAATCGAATTCTTCTCTCGACATTAATGCATGACCTACTGAAATCAAACCACTCACTAAAAAGACCGTAATGTTTCCAAAGAGCATTGAATGTAATTGACCCAGTGACTCAACACTAATAGAACCGTACATAACATAAGCGTAAGTTAACCAAACCGTTACGCCAGAAATCATCCCTAATAAAGCACCGTAAAAACACCCTTGATTCGTTGTACGTTTCCAAAGTAAACCAAGCGTCAGCGGAATAACCGCGCCACTGACAAAGATCCCCATAGCCATATATACAAATCCCAAGCCAATCCCTATGTTGAAAAGTAAGATAGAGAAAATCCCCATCGCTAACCCAGAGCTTAATGTAACAATACGCGATATTTTTAAGGTTTGCTTACTGCTCGCTGTTGGGTTAATCGATTTACGGTAAATATCTGTAACAATAATATTCGTAATGGCTGTAAGCTCAGCAGCTCCTGTTGACATAACCGCCATAAATAACATCACTAAAAATAAAATAGATCCAACTGTACCAAGTAAATGAGCAGCCATGAGTGGTGCTGAGGCATCAGGGTCCCCAATATTTAATCCTAACCCTGCTGCTGTAACTCCTAAGAATGTTGCAATGGCAAATGGAATTGAAAACCAAGCAATCCCTCCATAAATATAAGCCTTTGACGCAGCACTGTCTTTACTGGCAATCGCACGCTGCCAGTATGACTGGTCAACGAATACCGTGCCAAAGTTACCGATAATATTGATCATTCCAAACAGCAAACCTGGAATTGAAGCCATTGTTAACATTTGTTGAGATTCAGGTAAAGCACGTAACCCTTCATAAACGGTTGTCACTCCAAATTTCATATATACAACTGTGGCAAAAGTGGTGAGAATGACAAAAATCATTACAGTATTTAAGTAGTCTGCGATGAACGACGCTTTTAAACCACCAATCATGGTATAAATCGTAAAGGTTAATGGAATTAAAAATGCTGCTATATAAATATTCATCCCTGTAAGTGAATTTAACGCAATCGCTCCACCAAGAATGACCATAGCTGTAACGATCGTGTTCGTCATCAAGGCAAAGACCATCATCAGTTTATGATTTTTTTTGTCAAAACGTTTTCCAATGAACTCCAAGAATGTATGAGCCTTTGGTGCTTTTCTTTTTAAATGAATCGCTACAATCGCAAACAATAATACTTGAATGCAAGCACCTGCAGCATACCAATAAGGTCCACTTATTCCATATTGAAAACCTGTTGATGAAGACATCATCAGTGTAGCCGCCCAAGTCCAAGCGGCTATAATCGAAGCACTCGCTAAACCGACACCAATGCTTCTGCCCGCCGTACTAAATTGTTCTGCTGTCATATCTGTCTTTCTACGACGCTGCATAATCATAGTAAGACTCGTAAAAAACACTCCAAAAAAGAGCAAAATAAGATATCCCGCACTGGCTGTTAACATGTTTCACTCCCCCATCTTTTATTTAATCCTTTACTAGTTAAAAGGTGTTTCTTTTTGCACTTTTAAAGCAATTCAGAACTAATAAATAATTTTTATGTTCAATGGGGTTAGTATACGAGTGATTCTTTGGCATTTCAGCCATTTTGTCAGGTTTTCTAACAAATTATTACAAAAAGCAAAGATGACCCGTTTGTCAGAAAATAAAGTATATAGAGATAGCTGATATAAAATGATATAATTCATTCATTATTACTTTTTTACTAGAGGTGACTATGGAACAAACCTATACATACCGCCAAAAAATAAGTCAATTTAGTAGAATTTTATTTCCGATCTTCGTCACTCAGCTAGGCTTATTTGCCATGAATTTTTTTGATGTAGTGATGTCTGGAAATGTAAGCCCTACTGATTTAGCTGGCGTCGCCATTGGAGCCAATCTATGGGTTCCTATTTTCGTGGGATTAAGTGGCATTTTAATGTCTATTACCCCTATTGTGTCGCAGCTTTTCGGAGCAAAAAAAGAGGAAAGTATACCCGATCGTGTTCTGCAAGGAATCTATGTTTCTCTTATGCTAGCCATCACCATTATGCTTCTTGGGGCTCTTGTTTTAGACCCAGTCTTAAACCATATGAATATTGAAGAAGATGTACGCTATATCGCTAAGGGCTATTTAGTTGCCTTACGTATGGGATCATCCCCTTATTCATTTATACTGTTTTACGCTGCTATATTGATGCCCTAGGGCATACTCGAATCACAATGTTTATTACACTAGCCACCATCCCTATTAATTTTTTCTTTAACTATATGCTGATTTTTGGTAAGGGAGGTTTTCCAGCTTTAGGGGGGATTGGTGCTGGCTATGCTACGTCGATCACATATTGGTTTATTACTGTTGTCACTATTTTTATTGTTGTTAAAAAAGAGCCTCTTGCTCAAAGTGCTATTTTTTCTCGTTTTTATCCTATAGCTCTGAAAAGATGGAAAGAGATTTTTCTCATTGGACTCCCTATTGGGCTCTCTATTTTTTTTGAGGTCAGTATTTTTTCGGCTGTCACCTTACTGATGAGTCAGTATGATACGATCACAATTGCTTCCCACCAAGCAGCCATTAACTTTGCTTCTTTCTTGTACATGATTCCTTTGAGCATCTCTATGGCCTTGACCATTATTGTAGGGTATGAAGTAGGAGCTAAACGTTATCTCGATGCTGCACAATATAGTAAGATTGGAATCATGACAGCCATTCTTTTTTCCGTTGGCTGTGCGATCTTCCTTTTTGTTTTTAGAATGGAGGTAGCCGGTCTGTATACAAAAGAAAAAGAGGTGCTCATCCTCACCTCTCAATTCTTAATATACGCTTTATTTTTCCAGTTATCGGATGCTATTGCCTCCCCCATCCAAGGAGTCCTTCGAGGATATAAGGATGTGAATGTTACATTTGTCATGGCATTGGTTTCTTATTGGGTGATTGGATTACCACTTGGTTATGTGTTAGCCAATTACACAAGTCTCCATGCTTTTGGCTATTGGGTCGGTCTCATAGCAGGTCTGGCGGCGGGGGCTATCTCCCTCTCCATTCGACTTGTCCATATTCAACGTAAGCACAAAAGAGTAGAGCAGTCTTAAGACCAAGGTCTGAGCCTGTTCTACCAAAAATCATTCTGATCGCCGAAGATTCCTCCTAATCATTTCGTTATGCTAAAGATAAGCACTAGAAACTATTGCCAACGTTAATGAATGAGGTGATCAGAATGAATCAACTTTTTAAGGATCAACGTCTCTATTTTATTCTTGCTTCTAACATGCTATCTTCTATCGGATCTGGAATCTCAATGATTGCCATACCATGGATGCTTATCTCTCGTGAGGATGGGTCAGTCATCTATGGCTATGTCACTTTAGCCCTCACGATTCTTATGTTCTTCATTACGCCTTCCATCGGTCTATTGATCGATCGTTTTTCTCGCAAAAACATCTTACATGTAGTTAATTTTTTTGGTTTCATTAGTTTAGTCTTCTTTGTGTATCTAGGTTATCGATTGGGAGATTACCCTATCTGGTATCTTATCAGCATCTATTCCATCGGCTCTCTCTACTACACAGTCTTCTACCCAACGATGTTTGCCTTTTGTCAGGAGATTTTTGATAAAAAACATTATAAATCAATCAATGGATTGCTGGAAATACAAAGCCAAGCATCCACGATCATGGCAGGTGCCTTAGCGAGTATATTGATAGGAAAAATTGATTTGATTTGGATTATCATCATGGATGCCTTCTCTTTTGGAGCTGCCTTTTTTATCTTACTCCTTGTTCCTTATTATCAAACGTTCGCTCCCTCTTCTACACGCCATTCCTTTTTCTATCAATTGGCTGAGGGATTCTTGTATATGAAGCAAGTACCTATGCTCTTTCTCTTTTTTATGGCATCCTTTCTCCCTTTTATCGGAGTTATGATGACAAACTATCTTTATCCCATCTATATTCATGAAGTTTTGGAAGCAGATGCGAGTGTGTATGGAGCCACCAGTATGATGTACTCTGTAGGGGCGACCCTTGCTGGTATTATTTTACCTCTTCTGCTACGAACCATGAATCAGTATGCCGCCATTATTCTGACTTTCACTAGCTACCTGATCGGTCTACTTTTTCTTTCTCTTATCCCTCTAGTCCCCATCTTTTTGCTGATGCAAATCTTAACTGGACTCGGGAATGCAGGAACAAGAGTAGTCCGCAACTCCATCATGATGGCTATGATCCCAACAGATAAAATGGGGAGAGTAAATAGTCTGTTTCAATTAATAGGATTGGCGATTCGAGTGGGAATGCTCTTGGTCTTTACTAATGCCCTTACTCTTATCGGTTCTGCCTATATGCTGGTTCTGCTATGCTTTCTCATATTCACAGCTTACATTGCCATGGTCATCAGTATCAAAAAAATGAATAGCGCAGTTTCCGCCTCGGTAACATAACTCGACACCCTAGATAAACATCCTATCTCTATATCCAATCGTTCTTTTCCCCAGATTCTAGACATACACTTTACAAAAATGAACCTGGGGGGGCAGAACATGAACGGAATCATTGTCTACAAGGAATCAAAAGAAATCATAGTTGGAGAAATGAAAGATATCCAAACAACGTTTACAAGCAGTCCTGAAAACGGACAAATAGAGCTTTATGAAAACCTGACTTTAAAAGAGATTCAACAACTCATGTGCATTTTGGAACCTTTTCACGAAATCGAACACGTGAAGATCATCAGCTACAAAAAATAAAGAAACTTTCCAGCTGATAGAGTTTCATTCTACTCTAGAGCCCTGTTCCTTTTTGAGCAAATGAATGCCCTTAATATATGTATCTAAGAGAATGGTAAAGCTTTGATCGAGGTCAAGGGGAAGTCCAAAGCCTCCCATCTGCTCGATGGACGTAAATCCATGTAAGATACTTCTAAGTCCACGAACCAAATGAAGAACAGTATCATGAGACAAATCGTATTCTCGCATCACGAGCACGACGAGTTCTACAATTTGATCCTGTGCCTGTTGCAGATTCGAATCCTCAGGCTCTGGGGCGCGAAAGGTTGCTTCATAAAGACCAGGGTGGCTTCTTACAAAGCAGAGGTAGGCTTCACTAATCTCTCGAATCGCCGTATCACCCGACCGACCTATGGCTGCCTTTTGCATCTGTTGATATAGCTTATTTAAGCCTTGGATGGCTAATGCCTGCTTTAGTCCATCTAGGCTTTTTACATGATTATATAGAGAGGGAGTTCGAACATTCAGTTCACTTGCAAGTATTCCGAGTGTTAACTTATCCACTCCATTCATATCGATGATTTCTGTTGCTTTACTGACGATACGATCTGCATCTAATCCCGCACGTGGTGACAAATCTTCATTCTCCTTTCATGACGGATCGAGTATACTTTCGTTCCGCCTCCATTATTGCCTTGAGCATAGCATTCTTAGGCTCTTCTAGCATCCTCCCATGCCCTACTGCTAGCAGCCGTGGTTCAAAATCCGCTAGTTTTTTGGCACTCTGTAACGCGATTTCTTTACTCCACGTTGCTAAAGCAGGAAAAGGAAACCAAGCCTTCAGCATTCCAGCTACAGCCATTCCTCCTCTGGTTTGAAAAGCGTCACCTGCTATCAAATGACGATCTCTTGTATCGAAGAGAGATACGGAACCCGGTGTATGACCTGGCGAGAAAATAACTTCTAGGGAACCAATACGTTCCCCCTCTCGAAGGAAGCAATCAGGGATTGTGCTGATCTTCTTCGGTATTCCTCCGCGAATAGGAGTATTTGGTTCTTCTGGTAAAAGTCTTCTCTCTCCTTTTAACAGCGCAGAATCTCTTTCCGAAATATACACCTGGATATGTGGATGGATTCTTTTGATTCTATCAAGGGCTCCAACATGATCCTCGTGGGCATGGGTGAGGATGATTCTAGTAATAGGCTTCCCCATACGCTCCGCTACATCAACAATCGATTTGGCACAGTAGGGCAATGCGGCATCAATTAGGGTGATTTCCCTTTCTTCCTCTACAAGGTAACAATTAACCGGAAAGAATCGAGGCATGAAAGACAGTTGAATGACCTTCCCTTTTTGACTCACTCTCATTTATATCACCACTCCCTAAAAACTAATTATATTTATAATTTAACTAATCTAATTAGTTTTTGCAACAAAAAGTTTTTTATCACGTTCTAACTGTCGGTAAGACTCCCTCCTCTATAGGAGAGAGATAACCGAAGCTAAGAAGCCGATAAGGGCGACTAACCATCAGGTGGAGTAAAAACTCCATCTGATGGAAGTCTACTTTATACTTTTCGTAAATCTAAATATTTTTGTTGAAATTAGATCTCCTCTGGATCTATAATGTCTTTATTACACATTTTTCTAATAAAAGAGGGATCTAAGTGAAAATAGCCTCCAAGCAATATACATATGGAATTTGGGTTACTGCACTCGCTTATATTATATGGGGTTTTTTACCCCTCTATTGGAAACATCTAGATCACGTGCTTTCCTTCGAAATTCTTGCCCATCGTATTCTTTGGTCACTTGTCTTTGTCACCATCTTTTTGTTTCTCCTGATTAAAATAGAGCATGTTTGGAGTGATATTAAGAAACTATTTACCCATCCTAAACAGCTTCTAGCCATGCTAAGTGCGAGCTTATTAATTAGCCTGAACTGGGTGGTTTATATCTGGGCTGTCAATTCTAATCACATAGTAGAAACAAGCTTAGGATATTATATCAATCCACTTATAAGTGTCTTACTTGGCGTCCTTGTTCTTCGTGAAAGGCTCTCGTTCTGGCAGACCGTTTCTTTTGTTATAGCTGCCATAGGGGTTACTATTCTGACCGTTTCCTTTGGGAAAATACCGTGGGTAGCATTTGCTCTAGCTTTTAGTTTTGCTATTTATGGTTTAATCAAAAAGGTAACAAGCTTTAATCCTTAATGGGTTTAGCCTTCGAAACTCTATTTGTGACCCCCATCGCCCTCCTCTATGTTGGATACCTGCATTATCAGGGGCTGGGCTCGTTTGGAACTGTTTCTATTACGACAACGCTCCTTCTTATTGGGGCTGGCATTGTGACAGCATTGCCCTTATTGCTTTTTGCCAAGGGAGCTAAATCCATTCCTATGTCGATGATTGGGTTTTTACAATATATTGCCCCTTCTATTGGCTTAGTCCTTGGTGTCTTTCTCTACAAAGAGCCCTTCACCACCACTCATTTCATCACGTTCACTCTGATCTGGACTGCCTTGCTTATCTTCTCTGTAGCCAAGACTAAACCAATGATAGAGCTGGATGCCAAGCTTTTCAGGAAAAAAAATGTGAGTGTCTAAGAAATAACATCATTAAGAAAAGCCATCGGATGAAGAAATATTCTTCCGATGCTTTCTTATAGTAACATATTTGCTCTCTCTATTTTATAGCTTAAATGAACTCTTCAGGGATACGATACGGTTAAATACAGGCTTTTCTTCTGTTGTTAAGACTGGGTCTGCATTAAAGTATCCATGTCTAAAAAATTGATACTTATCCTGTCCTTGAACCCCTTTCATATTGGGTTCTACATAGCCCTGTAAAACCTCTAGAGAATGAGGATTTAGATAGTCTAGGAACGTCTTTCCTTCTTCTATCTCTTCATCTTCTATTAAAGGCTCATATAAGCGAAACTCTGCTGAAACTGCTTGACTCGCTTCAACCCAGTGAATCGTCCCCTTCACTTTTCTTCCAGTAAATCCGGAGCCGCTCTTCGTTTCTGGATCGTAAGTGCAATGGATTTCTAGGATATTTCCAGATTCGTCTTTGATCACATCATGACATTTAATAAAGTACGCATGCTTCAAACGCACTTCATTCCCTGGATAAAGCCGGAAATATTTCGGCGGAGGATTCTCCATAAAATCATCTTGTTCGATATAGATCTCTCTAGAGAATGGGATTTGTCTATGTCCCATTTCTTCATTCTCAGGGTTAATTTCTGCCTCAAGCATCTCTACTTGATTTTCTGGATAATTGGTGATCACCACTTTTAGCGGATGAACAACACCCATCGTCCGTGGAGCTTTTAATTTCAAATCCTCACGAATAAAGTGCTCTAGCATTTGTACATCGACAGCTCCTCTTCCCTTCGTCACTCCAATTTCTCGGCAAAATTGGCGGATCGATTCAGGGGTATATCCTCTGCGTCTTAAACCAGAAATCGTGGGGAGACGTGGATCATCCCAGCCATCCACTCTTTTTTCATCCACAAGCTGTTTAAGGAATCTTTTACTCATTACCGTGTTGGTTAAGTTCAGTCTGCCAAACTCGATTTGTTGAGGCTGACATTCCATTTCACACTCTGCAATGACCCAATTATACAACGGACGGTGCTCTTCAAATTCCAATGTACATAAAGAATGCGTAATTCCTTCAATAGCATCCTCTAATGGATGAGCAAAGTCATACATAGGGTAGATACACCATTGATCTCCAGTGTTATGATGAGTCGCGTGAGCAATTCGATACAACACAGGATCTCTCAGCGTCAGATTCGGTGACGCCATGTCTATTTTAGCTCTTAAGACCTTCTCTCCATCCTTAAATTGACCTTCTCTCATTTCTTGAAAAAGAGCTAGATTCTCTTCCACAGAGCGGGTACGGTAGGGACTATCCTTCCCTGGTTCAGTTAGTGTACCTCTGTATTCTCTAATTTCATCAGCTGACAAATCATCAACATAAGCAAGCCCCTTCTGAATCAAGAGAACTGCTTTTTCATACATTTCTTCAAAATAATCTGAAGCGAAAAACAATCCGTCCCATTCGTAACCTAACCATTTCACATCTTCTTTAATGGACTCTACATATTCTATATCTTCTTTTAATGGGTTCGTGTCATCAAATCTTAAATTGGTCTTCCCCTGAAATTCATCGGCAATATCAAAATTGAGAACGATTGATTTGGCATGTCCAATATGTAAGTATCCATTAGGCTCTGGAGGAAAGCGAGTGATGATTTGCTTATGTTTTCCACTATTCAAATCATCTATGATCTTATTTCTAATAAAGTTAGATGCTGCATTATTATTTTCCATGTACTACTCAACCTTTCTTCCCTTCTTAGTCATCTATAGATAGACATTTAATAGTAGTTATACCATAAAAACAAATGTTTTTCTATGCCTATCTATGAAGCCTTCTTTCCATCATTCATGAAGGAAGCTTATCTACCTCTCAAACAAGGAAAGATATTCGCCATACCCTTCTTCTTTCAACTGATCCTTGGGGATAAATCGTAGAGCAGCAGAATTAATACAATAGCGCAGCCCAGTAGGACCAGGACCATCATTAAAGACATGCCCCAAATGGGAATCTCCAAATTTACTGCGTACTTCGGTTCGAATCATAAAATGACTCAGGTCCTGTTTCTCTTTGATCTGTGACTCGTGCAACGGTTTTGTAAAACTAGGCCAACCACATCCAGAATCAAACTTCTCGAGAGAGCTAAACAGGGGTTCCCCAGAAACAACATCCACATAGATCCCCTCTTCCTTATGATCCCAAAAATCGTTCTGAAAGGGAGGCTCTGTCCCATTATTTTGAGTTACTTCATATTGAATAGGAGTTAATAACTCTTGCAGTTCACTCGTATTTTTATGTAATTTCCAAGAGTTCTCAGTAAATACTTCTCTTCCCGAGCCCACTTTGTAACGCTTGTAATGGAAGGGGTTCTTCTTATAATAATGTTGATGATATTCCTCAGCAGGATAAAAAGGCTTTGCCGGAATAATCTCAGTAACAATCGGCTTCTGAAAGGGACCGTTTTCAGCAAGCTCTTTCTTAGAGGCTTCTGCTTTGATTCTTTGCTCTTCATTATGGTAGAAAATAGCAGTACGATAGGAGTCACCACGATCATGAAATTGCCCGCTTGGATCTGTTGGGTCAATTTGTTTCCAAAACATGTCCAGTAACTTTTCATAAGGAAAAACGGAAGGATCAAAAGTAATTTGAACAGCTTCATAGTGACCAGTAGTTTCTGAGCATACCTCTTCATAGGTTGGATTCTCTTTAAACCCACCGGTATAGCCAGATTCAACTTACTATACCTGGCAACTCATCAAAAGGCTGCACCATACACCAAAAGCATCCGCCAGCAAAAGTGGCAAGCTCTAGATTCATTTCTTGTGACATGCTCTTCACTCCTTACAGAATCTATAATTTATCATTCTTCCCCATCAGAATGTGAAAAAACCCTGACTATTCAATAGACAGGGTTGAATTATCATACCATTGATCTAATACTTTCGCATCTAGAACCTTCTTTTCAATATATTCTGCTTGTTTTTCTGTGAAAGCGTGTTTCCACTCAAGTTCTAATTCCTGTGCTAATCGAACAACGGTTAACACTTCCTGCCATGCTACATAACGTTTATACCAAAAAAATTGAGGTTGCTCACTCATGTAGGGATATAAATCGTCAAATTCAGTGTGTTTACAATCAATTGTGCGTTCAAAATGTACTTTCGCCTGCTCCAACTTCTCTTTAAAGAACGTATTCAAGTGTTCAATGTTCTGATTTTGGCTCATTTGGATGCTCCCCCATTAATATAAGGTCAAATAATGATTGGATATAGCCTCATTATAGCATACAGCTCGACTATAGGTTGTCCAAATCACAAAAAACTGTTTCATGAAAGATCAAAATAAAGTACGGTCCTGTGTGTAGCTCTTCCCTATCTTCTGCTTCAGCCTGTCGATCCTTCTCATAAATTCTTCACGCGTGTCTGTATGACAGCTTTTTCTTAGCACCCTCCCTCTTGATCTCCACTCCTGAAATGCTGTTTCTGCATAGTATAATGACTTTTCATAATCTTTATAAACATGCTCATACAACTTAGCCAGTTCGATATTCACTTCAATATTTTTTAAAGTTGAAGCCGCAATTTCTTCCCAATAGCCACGGGCGAGATCATATTCTTTTCTTTTTTTGTGAAGCTTCGCCAATTCATGCTTGGCAATCCACTCATAGCTACCTTTGCTTTTCATGGCTTGCTGGAGAAAAGGGAGGGCTCGCTCTGCTTCCCCTAGCGCTTCAAACCAGCGTCCAATTTCCAGATACTCTTTTTGAGATAGAGAGCCTTCTGCTAACGACAGCAATTGTAGGGATAGATGAATGTATAATGTGACTAACGAGCATACATCCCATTCGTTATGTTGGAAAATCCCCTCTAATGGTGTGACATCTAGCTCTGCAAATATTCAAAATAAAGGAGCGGAGCCAGATGTCCCGGAGTATCTCCTTCACGAATAAATCCTAATTTATGCTCCTCTACGATTCCTAAACGACAGGAAGGAAGCTCTTCCTTCCAAAGTCGTCGAGAGGCATGTAATAAATCAAAGTGCCCAAACTGAGGGAGCGGGGGAAGTTCGTTTCGTTGTAAAGTATGCCGTGTTTTTACTTGAGGCCAATCAAAGGCTTTGCCATTGTAACTCACGATATTCTTACTCTCTTTATTATCCTCAAGAAATTGCCTATAGAACAGAACCTCTGAAGCGGGACCTGGCAAAAAAAGTTGAGTGACCTGTAGGTGCTCCTTGACCACCTTGGCATAGCCTAACATAAAGATGGTATTTCCCGCTCCTCCGCCTAATCCAGTTGTTTCAGTATCGAAAAACAAGAGGTCGCTTGGCTGAAGAGTATGAGCTGACAGTGGATGAGTTAGAGCTTGCTTGTTCCATTGCTCCATAACCTCGTATAGTCGCTCAAATGCATAATAGCCATGTTTTTGGTGAAGGGGAAAGAATCGATCTCGCCGAAAAATCACCTCATCCCCTACCTTAATAGGTTCACTCCCTATTTCTCTCCATTTCTCCAAATCACCAAACTCTTGGTTTTCTTGACGATTCAAGGACAAAAAATGAGGCTCTTTTTCTTTCGTTTTGGGCAATGAAGACTTCTCTGGGAGGATATGTGACTTCATTCGATTTAATTTTCCTTTAAGAGTCAAGACCATCACCTTCACCTTGCATAGAAGATAAAAGAAGGAGAGAAAGCTCCTTACTATTCATTGAACCATCCCCAGATGTACCGATGCATGAGGGACATCCCTCCTGACAGGGACATCGACGAATTACCTGTTCAACCTCTCGAATGATGGTTGTAAAGTCGTGAAAAACCTGTTCACTTAAACCGATCCCGCCAGGATATCGGTCATAGAGAAAAATCGTCGGCTGAGCAGAATGAATCGCTTTAATTTGTGGAACCACATGCACATCACGTGGGTCGCACATAACAAATAAGGGGACGACATGTGCTAACACATGAGCTATACCCGTTAAGCCTGCTAACATATTTTCTCTTCCAATACGCTCCTCAAACCCTGCAGCCATACTGATCCAAGTAGAGGAAGTGTGCATCTCTTCTTCAGGTAAGTGAATGGGACCCGAGCCAATATTCTCATGGGTTTCGAATCTGATCTTCTTAAAAATCGTAGCCATCGCATTAACTGTAACCTCACCGAAGGAAAGCGTTGTTTCATCTACTTGCCGCTCCAAATCCACCTCTAATACCTTTAATTGTACCGCTAGATTGGCATCGGTATAATAATCGACCTCCACTTGTCTGACAAATGCCTTTTTCTCTTCATAATCTAGTTTCTCTACCTGATATTGAACTCCTTGATGCAGATATATGGCTTCATCATGAAGTAAGGTTAGCGAGCTGAACCGATCCATTTCTCCGATAACTTTGACATTGGCTTGATCGGTGTAGTCAATAATAACTACATTCTCTTGAGAAGCAGAGCGAAGTGAAATATTATGGGCGGGAAAGGAATCATTCATCCAATACCATTTCCCTCTTTGATAGTGCACTATTTGTTCCTCTGTTAAAAAAGATAAAATTTCTTCGATCTCCACGTTCCCAAAGGTTTCACTTTCCGAAAAAGGAAGTTCATAAGCCGCACATTTGATATGATCGACTAAAATAATAAGATTGTTAGGTGAAATCCGGGCATGTTCTGGACTGCGATGCAGAAAATAATCAGGGTGTTGGATGATGTACTGGTCTAAGGGACTTGAACTGGCGATCATAAAAATAAGCGATTCATCTTGTCTTCGTCCTGCTCTCCCTGCCTGTTGCCACGTACTGGCAATGGAGCCTGGATATCCTGTTATCACGCAAGCTTGAAGTTGCCCGATGTCCACTCCCAGCTCTAAAGCATTTGTACTAATCACTCCCATGATCCTTCCTTCTCGTAAACCCTGCTCAATCTCCCTTCTCTCCTTAGGTAGATAGCCACCTCGATAGCCACGAATAGATTTAGGTCCTAACTCTTTCTGCACTAATTGCTGCAAGTAGTTCAATAAGATTTCAACTCGGACTCGACTGCGAGCAAAGACGATGGTTTGGATTCCATTGCTTAATAGCTCAGCCGCTACTTTTCGAGCCTCTAACGTCGCGCTTCGGCGAATGTTCAGCGGCTTATTTATGATCGGAGGATTATAAAAAACCAAATGCTTGGTTCCCCGAGGAGCACCATTGTTATCTATTAACGTCACTTTTTGTTCAAGCAACTCTTCAGCCAGTTCCTGTGGGTTGGCAATCGTAGCAGAAGTACAAATAAATCGGGGACGGCTTCCGTAGTAATGGCATATTCTCTGTAATCTTCTAAGTACATTGGCTACATGACTGCCAAAAACCCCTCGATACATATGTAGTTCATCTATAATAACAAATTCTAAATTCTCAAATAGAGAAACCCATTTCGTATGATGTGGCAAGATCGCTGAATGCAGCATATCGGGATTTGTGATCACAATATGTCCAGCCTGTCGTACCACCTGACGGATATTTGCCGGAGTATCTCCGTCATAGGTATAGCTTTTTATCTCTAGCCCAATCTCATTGATCAACTCATTCATTTCGCTTTTTTGATCTTGTGCCAAGGCTTTCGTTGGAAAGATATAGAGAGAACGGCTTGAAGGGTTCTCCACAATGGATTGTAAGACTGGTAAGTTGTAGCAGAGGGTTTTTCCAGAAGCTGTTGGAGTAATGGCCACGATATGTTCCTTCTTTTGCATCACAGCACGATAAGCAGAAGCCTGATGACTATACAACGACGTTACTCCTTTTTTAGCTAACGCTCCCTTGATTCTAAAATCAATCGTTTCGGGAAACTCCTCTGTCCTCGCTGCTTGGGCAGGAATAGTATGCCAATATTCAATTTGGTTCCTATACTCCTCATGGTTTTGAAATACTTGTATTAGCTCGTTCATCTTTTTCTTTATTCTCATTGCTTTTCCCTCCAATCGCCTCAATCCTCCCCTTATTTTACCGAATAAACGTTCGATTCGCAAAGCTTTTCTAGACTGAATCTTTCCACACTAAGTAAATCTGAGATTTTAATTAGGGATGAATAACTTCCTTCTTTCCCACTAAAAATAGGGTTAGGTGATATTAGAAGGGAGATCAAACAGCAATGAATAAAAAATCCAGAGTACTTCTCTCCAAATTGTTGCTTATTTTTGGGCTGATTGTCAGCAGTCTTATTCTTCAACCAAACGTAGCTCAAGGCTACTCCAATAAACCCATCCATTGGGGTTTTTCTAAAAGCAAGAATCAGCAGCCTCCATCCGCTGGAAAGGAATATGATCAGCTCCTGGAAAGATACGGTGGCTTTTATATTGGAGATACCAAAAAGAAAAACATCTACCTCACCTTTGACAACGGGTATGAAAATGGCTACACAGCAAAAATATTAGATATTTTGAAAGAAAAAAAAGTACCCGCTATTTTTTTCATTACGGGGCATTATCTGAAGGATCAGCCAGACTTAGTTAAACGTATGGTCCATGAAGGACATCTAGTAGGAAATCACTCCTGGCATCATCCAGACCTAACCAGAGTGGATGACCAGCGTCTAAAAGAAGAGCTCAATAAAGTCAATGATGAGTTTCAAAAGCTTACTGGCGCTCCCCCAATGACCTATCTCCGTGCACCTAGAGGAATTTTCAGTGAACGAACCTTAGCCCTTTCAGAAGAGCTGGGTTATCACAATGTTTTCTGGTCCTTAGCCTTTAAGGACTGGTTAGTTGATCAGCAAAAAGGATGGAAATATGCTTACGATCATATCACTTCACAGATCCATCCTGGAGCGATTCTCCTTCTCCATACCGTTTCAAAGGACAACGCAGATGCACTAGGCCAAGTAATTGATGACCTTCGCAAGCAAGGGTACCAATTCAAAAGCTTGGATGATCTCATGATGGAGAAGAGATTTGATGACCCCCACCTATTTCAATCGTTATAACTAGCAGACAAAAAAAGAAAAGAGAAGGGTTAAACATAGAGGCGATGGATCATCCTCATTGTTTGTACCTTCTCTTTCTTACTTCATCAATAAATTCTTTTGGCTCCCATATAATACTTAGACCAATAGCTATTATTTAAATCATAGCTCCAAATACCTCTGGAAGATGTAGCTGAGATAAATTGATTGTTTCCAGCATAAAATCCAACATGAGAGATCACACCTGGCTCATTCACCGCATAAAAAACTAAATCCCCTGGCTGAAGCTGTCCATGTGAAATAGGTTGTCCCATTCTATACAGCATTTCTGATGTGGTTCTGGTCATTTGTACACCATGTTTATTGAACATATAATGAACAAACCCAGAACAATCAAAGCCGGCTGGGGTTGATCCTCCCCATAGATAAGGAACTCCTGTGTATGAAAAAGTATCTCTAACAAGCTGCCTTTTGACAACAGCCTTTTGAATTTCATTAACGGTATTCTGATCTGCTACCCCTGTAACGGACAATTGATAGGCTCTCTGAAAATCACGAACAGACTGTGCCGTAATTTCACCAAAATAGCCCGTAATAGTCGGGTGTTTAAAGTAACCTAAGGTCTGTAACTGTCGCTGAAGATTCTCTACCGCTCCACCGGTGGACCCTATGGTTAATGCTACTGGAGGAGTTGGAGCCGTCTGGGCAATTGGAATCATAAGTACTTGTCCAATCATAAGGGTATCACTCGTTAGTTTATTTGCCTGTCTAAGTTGATCAACCGTTACTCCAAATCTTCTCCCTATGAGAAACAAGGAATCTCCAGCCACTACTGTATAGCGCGTCATGGAGGGTTGCTCAGCCGGAGCCGTAAGACGAAGGGTTTGACCCACAAAAATCATATCTCCTGTCAGTTGATTGATTCGCTTTAATTCATCGACAGTCATTCCAAAGCGTTTCGCTATCAAAAATAAAGAATCTCCTGGTACAACAACATAGGTTTGTGACTGCTGGGCGGATGCCACACTTGTTTCAGCCATCAAAGGAAAAGCTGTTATTAAGATCGTTCCTAACAGAACTTTAACCATGTTCACTTTTAAATTAGGTAACCTTTCAAGAACATATCTTCTTGCTTGTCCCTCGATTTCCTCTAGCTCTTCAGGCTTATCCTCCAGTTGTTTTCCTAACTCAGAACCCATCTCTAACATTGGTTCTTCTATAAATAAATAAGCAATATAACCATCTGTAGTCAGTTCAATGGAATGGTTCCTGATGACACTCATTGTTCTTTCAACCTCCTCATATTTACTCTCTCCCTAGAGAAGGAATATTATGTTCAGAGAACAAAGAAGCTTGCAACTCTATTTCGTTGCAAGCGTGATTTTAAAGCTTTTTATGATTTTGGGAACATCTTTATTGATCATATGAGAAAGCATTTTAAATTCAAACAAATCTCTTCGGTAATCACTCTGATCCTTTCGCAAAAACTCTTCTGGCGGCTCAAGTGGAGTCAAGTATGAATATACTTTACCTTCCCGATAAGCTATAAATTGGTAAGGTGAATCTTGAAACTGCCTGAGCCACTTTTCTTTTGTCATATGAAAAATATACAGGTCAAAAATGGTTGTACTCTTCTTTCCTCTAATGGGTTTACGATATCTTAATTTAAAACTATAGTTCATAATCTTTCTTTTGGAGTCGTAGGACGACTCGATAAAAGCATATCGTTTCCACCAAAGAGGGATATCCATTCTAAAATGAAAAGCCTTACTTCTTAATCTAAGAAACATCTTCCTTCTGCTCATGTTTTTCCCCTCCAATCAGCCTACTCTTAGCTTATTCTTCCTTCCATTAATAAGTGAATGGCATATACAGGAGGGGGCAAGCATAAAGTAGACTTCCATCAGATGTTTCACCTGATGGTTAGTCGCCCTTATCAGGTTCTTAGCGTCGGTTAGTGGGAATTTTACCGACGGTTAGAACGTGATAAAATTTGTAATAAACTCATGCTAATAACTCAAACAAGGCAGGCTCAATAAGATTGGTGTCAATAGGAGTAACACACGCAGGGTCATCCCATCCATATTGCCATCCCCATACCCTTACCTCACACGGCGGTCTTTGAGGGTTAAATGCCGGTGCCTCCGCCTTTTTGGTTACGCCGGGTCTACGTTGATTTGACCACATGATCGTTTGCTCACGCACCTTAGGATCAGTGGCTACGGCTTGGCAATAACTTGGAGACAGATCACCTTGTGTTGGATCTCCATAAATCCCAGGTCTATAATCACTAGGATAGAATGTGTTCACCCAAGCATTGATCCACGAAGCATCAATATTATGTTCCAAATTGGCAAAAATCATGGTTCCTGTGGGAAGGTTAAGACGCTTGGCATGATAGATGGCATTTCTTGCAGCTACCACTCCGCTTCGATATCCTACTGCATTCCGATCTTGATTATAAATAGGCCAAATCTTGACTCCTTTTTCTTTAAGAAATTGAATCTCATCAACTGTTAAACCATCCGATACATTGGGAACAGTGGTTAGATACCTGCCCCAAAACGAAGGAAAACCAAATTGTTCGACAAGACAATTATAAAAATCCGAAGTCACTCTGGCAGCTGAATCAACTCCCCAAATTTGACTCACTACACATCCCCTCTCTTCCGAATATTAATAAAAAAATGAACCCTGTCAGCGATAGTCTATGTTCTTTCGCGCCATAGGTTCATTGGTTTATAAATTTAAATTCCGGTGAGAGGGGATTAAAAGGGATTACATGAAGATTTTAGTTTCAAAATTAGCATCACTAAGTATTTTTACTAAATGCTCTATAGGTGTTCTTGCTACTTCACGATACACCTTTCTTGTGTAGAGATGTTTTGCGTTTGGCAATTCTCTTTTTAGCTGTTTTCTTAATTTGTTGCCTGCTTCGTCTGCATCTACAAGAATGTATACTTCTTCCTCTTCTAAAGGAAGAATCAGCTCTTCGATCTTCTCCTCACTTAACGTTCCATACGTACAGATAATCGTAACAGGTTCGTCTAAAAGCTCTTCAAGCCTTTTCTTATCAGTCTTACCTTCAACTATAAGATATTTCATCGTAATATAAAGTCCTCATTCCATTCAAGTCGATTTCGTTTTTTCTTAACGGCGATACCTCATATCATTTAGCTTGAGTAGGTATTCCATTCGCTTTTCTTTTGAGCTCTCTATATTTTTCAATAGCTGTAGGACTTTCAACTCCATCTTAGATAACGTTAAAAAAAGGTTTTCCTTATGCTTTTCTTGATCTTTTTGAGATAAAATGACATACGTGTGTATTAAAGAAGGAAGATCCTGTCTCACCATTCTTTTGAGGACATGCCTTTCTTCAATATCCAACAGTTGAAAATCAGGAGCAATTTGCTTTAATTGGATGACCAAGCTCTCGATTCGATCCTCAATCACTTTTTCTATTTTTAGATGATGCTTCTGATGTTGGACAAAACGTTGTACCTCCACAAGTAAATCATCCTTTTGCATTCCATTCTTCTGCGGAAGAAGGGGAACCCCTTGTGTAGGCAGCTCTACTTTTTTGTTAGGATCAATTAATTTGTTTAACAATGTATCATCTAAAAGATTAATTTTGTAGAAGATGGATTGAAATAGAGGAGATTTACGAACGCTTCTCATCTGTGTACGTCCATTGATTCGGTACCAGATAAAATACATCGTACATTTCCCTTGTCCCTCTTTCTCCTTTACATATTTCCGATAACACTCTATAATAATTCTCTTTTTTATCGATGCAGAAGAGCGATGAGTATCGGCAAAATGTAGCCAGATCTTCTTCCGATTGATTTTTAGAGTGATTTGAAATTCTGTACTATGCTTGGTAAAGGTCTTACGATAACGCAAGACAGAAGAAGGCTGTTCAATCATCTCATCTAATAATTGTTCTGTACGCTGAATCAAGCTGATCGTTGCTTGATCATAGATGATTTGATCATCTAGCTGACGATAACGATCTGGAACCATCTTTTCAAGAACAGGATTTGCCAATAATAAATCTATAAATGACATTCTACTATCCCCCCTTCCACCACAATTGCTTCACATGCTGACTTCTTCTTTATCCTTCATTTAATGCTTTTTTTTCTGTCATTCCCAAGTATCTTTGCTGAATTTGTTGGTTCATCTCATCTAATTCTGCAATTACTTTCTTCCCATTCATCACGATACGCTCATTTGATTCTTCTGTTAATTGTATTGCTCTGAATACATCATCATATGCTTTTCTGAAGGACTCCAGTGCAATGGCTGGTTCTTCCAACGTTTTTATTGTTTCTTCTGTATTAGAACGTAGTAGCTGCGCATTGGTTAGAAGCATTTCTTCCGTTGCTTTGTTCACATTTTGCACTGCACCAATCACTTTCTTTTGGTTTCCTAAGGCAATCTGGATCGAAGCTGTTACCGTAATAATGTTCTTTGTCATCGTGATCGCATTAAAAATAGCCTCTTCTAGTTTTTCATTATTTTCAATGATTAAATCCACGGATTGAATAGATTGTTGTAGTACCATCACTGCTTGAGTCATGTTTTGTACTCTGCCAACAACCTTTTGCATTCCTTTTTGTAAAGGTAGCGGATTATCTCTCCACTTTTCTGCTGTCATTTCCTCTTCAAGCATTCCCATAAGCTCTTTTCCAATGCTTTTTTGTTCCTCTAATTCCGCAATACGCTCATGAGCTACCTGTTTCAGTTCTTGAAGCATCAAGTTATCTTCCTGTATTTTATCTTTTCCAGTCAATAATCCCCCAATAATGAGTTCAACCTGAGATTCAACCGTTTGATATTTTTGAAAGTATTTATCCATTGAGTTACGGCGGAACAGCTTGTTAAATATAGAGGCTATTTTACCCTCCTGCAAAGAACTAGGGTCTAGCTCTGCTACTATTTCACGCAGCTTCCCTAAGGACTCAGGAAGAGAATTATTATCTTGGTTCATCATTTCTTTAACAGGTCTTTTTAGCGCTTCTAAAGATTCCCCTGCCCTTTTTTGAGCTTGTTCACCAAGGGAACCCAAGGAATCTAATACATGATCCACTTTTTCACTCTTATTAAATTCTTTAAACATTTCTTCTGCTTTTGATCTGAATTCACCATTCGTTTCAATTTGTTCTTGATTCTCATTTGCCTTCGTCATCCTGCATCACTCCCTATTATCCGACAATTTCTACTATATATTATAAGCTATACGATCCATTTGGTAAAAGGTTTCATTATTCACAAAGCTCATTTAAATATTAGAAGCTTGTTCTTAACACAAAAGAGCTAGGTGAATGTCAACATGACTTCTCACATAGCCCTTATATGTTATCATTTATTACTATCCAGTATCTTAAGGTGATCTGGTTATTGTTTCGTCAATTTTTCTTGTGCCATTCGTACCATTTCACGAACCATCTTTCCTCCAATATTTCCTCCCACTTTTCCCACTTGCTTCGCTGTAAGATTTCCATTATACCCCTTTTCCAAAGGGACACCAAGCCCTTTTGCTACCTCGTACTTTACTCCCTCTGGCTTCTTAGCAATAATCCCTTCATTGTACATGACCTGAAGCTTTAATTGATCCAATGCCTTCCTTGACTCTGGAACTAATAATTTCCCTCTTCTTTTAGTCAAAGCAATCCTTCCTTTCCATATCAAGAGTCATTATGATTAGGTTTTGTTACTCTCTCTAGAAGTATTCTTGAAAAATTCAGAGGTACGAGTTATGATATTCTCATCCACACTAAACATTTAGTATTTTAATTTTAGTATAAAGGAGAGATTCAATGTGACACGTGCGATGGTCCTAGGACTGCTCAAAAAATATGGATCTATGTCAGGATATGAAATACAACAAATGATGGAATCTGCCCAAACCGACCAATGGGCCTATGTCAAACCCGCTTCCATCTACCATGCTCTAAAGAAGTTGCAGGCTGAAGGAAAAGTCGTATTAGAAAAAGTGGAGCAAACAGGTCTAAGAACGAGTTCGATCTTTAACATTACTGAGGAAGGCAAACAAGAGCTACACCAATTGCTCGTACAGTCATTAGCTGATTCATCCGTTGTTTTTCCTGCTACGCTATATACAGCACTCACCTTTCTAGAGAATCTAGATGATGATGAAGCCATCACTGCTTTAGAAGAACAAAAAAAACAAGTCACAGAGCTCTATCACCGCATGAAGCTCAGTTTAGAAATAAAAACAGAGGCATTGGGCTCTTTGCCAGCAACAGTAGAACTGATCTTTCAAAACATGTTTGATCAATATGAGCTACAGCTTAAGTACATAGATAACATCTTACAAGTGATCAGGGAAAGAAACGAAAAAAAATAACAAAGGGAGGCTCTTATTCTCATGAAAATCGACCATCTAGTTGTAAATATAGATCCCCATTTCCAAGAGGATACAGATTTTATCAATCAAGTCCACCATACTGGACTTCCCTATGAACCAAAATGGGGAAAAGGAACGAAAGGCTTCAAGGTGTCAAATATATGGATTGGAGATGAATACTTCGAGCTTGTCAGAATCAAATCAAAGGATGGTGGCGGCTGGATCCCGCAGTGGACAGCTAAATATAATGAAGGGCATAGAGGCTCATCGGTTTTTGCTTAGAGGTAAATGATATGCAAGCCGTATATCAAGCTCTTCGTCAAAAAGAAGTTCAAATAACAGAGCCGCAACCCTTGAAGTTTCGTTGGTTTTTCAATCTTCTTAGCAGAACAATGCCATGGAAAAATGCCTATATTCAGGAGCTTGAAGGAATTCCTTTTCAATTTTTTTTGCAGCAGCTAAACGATGAAAAAACGAAGGAATATATGCAAAAATATATGGTTCCTAATAGTAAGGAGAAGAACATAAATGGGATTTCGGAGGTTATCATATATGGATCTTTAACAGAAAAAGATAAACAGCTCATAATGAAGCTTTTTGATCACGCTACAGAACAGGAAGGCAAGATCATGATCCCTCTGGAGAAGCAGTCGATTATTTTTATCCAAGCTGAGCAGCATTCAATCGAAGTCATCTTAGACTGCTCTAATGAAGAATTTCATAAAAAGCAACTTTCCTTCAACAATGTTCTCATAAGAAATAACTAATTTAAGAAAAAAGCAGAAGAACGAATATCGCTCTTCTGCCGTAAAAACTCCATCTGATGGAAGGCTCCTTTATTGAATCACCTTGTCAACGATCCCGTATTCATGAGCTTCTTTTGCTGTCATAAAGTAGTCGCGATCCGTATCTCGCTCCACTTTTTCAAACGGTTGACCTGTTCGATCTGAAATGATTCGATTGAGATCCTCTCTTGTTTTGAGGATACGACGAGCACTAATCTCGATATCGGAGGCTTGACCTTGAGCCCCGCCAAGAGGCTGATGGATCATAATTTCACTATTAGGTAGTGCAAATCTTTTTCCTTTTTCTCCAGCTACAAGGAGGATAGCCCCCATTGATGCCGCCAAGCCTATGCAAATCGTACTTACCTGAGGTTTAATATGTTGCATTGTATCGTAGATCGCTAGACCAGCTGTTACTGATCCACCAGGACTATTGATATACAGAGAGATATCCTTATCTGGATCATCTGCCGCTAAGAACAGAAGCTGAGCAACAACACTATTAGCAACTTGATCATTAATCTGTGTACCCAAGAAAATAATACGATCCTTCAATAATCTTGAGTAAATATCATAGGAGCGTTCTCCGCCTTTAGATTGTTCAATCACATATGGAATATAATTCATGTGCATATTGTTCATTTTCTTCTCTCCTTCTCTATTTACGTAATCCGCTTTTCTTTTACTGGTTTAATCTACTATCCACTAATGCCATAAGTGTACTTAAGCCACCGCCTGCATCATTCCCTTAGTAAGCCTTACAGACTTAGGATAGGATGAATCCAGCTTTCTTCTTGTGAACAACGTTGTTGGTACAAATTCAGCTGTTGTGTCTCTTGTATTTTGCAAGCGTTGAATCATAACAAGTAAGAGATCAGGGTTCTGTTCCTGAATGGCTCTGAGATAAAGGGATACACGTTCTATATCTTTCTCATTGTTTTCTTCCCTACGTGTGACTTCTTGCCCCTTTTCCAATACTTCACATGTTTGTTTGAGTTTCTCCTTTGCTCGGTGAAGCAGAGCTTTAATGGCTCCTTCTGTTAACCCTGCCAGATTGGAAATATCTGGTGCCGTATACTGAAAATAATAGGTCAATAAGTAGCAGATTGTTTGTTTTTCCGTTAATGTCTGGGCTAGCAAATCAATACCTGCCATCAATTCATATTCTTCTTTTTCTTTCAAATCTGCTAAGCCTTCATCCCATTCTAGGTAAGAAATGTTTTTCTCTTTTCGAATTTGGTCGATCCAGCTATTCTTAGCAATACGGTAGAGATATGACTTTGATAGGGCTGAAGCACTTGTCAAAGATCCCTTCTTTTGAAAGGTGGAATAGAGCTTCATTAAAGTTGTTTGGAGTAAATCTTCCGCATCCCATTTTGACTGTGTGATGGAGAAGCAATAAAATTTCAGAGTAGTATAGTGAGGCTGAATGTACTGCTCAAAATCAATGGAAACACTTTGTTTCCGAAGGATCGGGTTCACCTCTACACGCCCCTTTCTACATGGTATCCTTTCTCTTTTTTTAGTCTATGTATGTAATATAACGTGAGATCAAGCGAAAAGGATACGCTTTACTCCTTTTTTTTATTTTAACATAAAGATTTTTTAGATATGACCATTATAGCTTCTAAGAGCATCCCCCAACCTACTAAAGCAGATAGAGGCCTATTGTAAATTCGTATCCTTTATACCATTTGGATGAAATTATTTTGCCAAAGCTTGACTGTTCTTTTCCCAGAGTAATCTCAATCCATCTAACACAAGATTAGGATGATGAATGTAGGATTCATCTCTGAATTCAGAGAAAATCATACTAGACAACCCTCCTGTCCATATCACTTTAAAGGGCAAGCTTATTTCCTTTTTTATTCTGTTTAAGACCCCTTCAACTTGACCTATAAAACCGTAGTACAGACCTGCATTTAGGGCATCAACAGTATTTGTGCCGATGATATTGAGAGGCTTACTCAGCTCTATCGTATGTAATTGAGAAATGTTTGTTTGCATAGGCTGTAGAGAGGTCTTAAAGCCTGGTAAGATAGCCCCTCCTATGAATACTCCATTCCCATCAATTACTGTAAAAGTAGTTGCTGTTCCACATCCAACCACAATGCAAGGATAGCCATAGATTTGTGATGCTCCATAGCCCAAAATCAGTCTATCTGCTCCGATTTGCTCATCACATGATGGGTGGATTTCTAATGGACAAGTTATATTTTTACCGATGACATGGGGGAGCAATTGATATTTGTCTTGAAAAACTTGAAGCAAAGCATCAGTGATCTCTTCTACAACAGAACATATGATGACATGATGGATCTTCTGAATTTCATCTGCAAGCAATTCCGTTACTCTCTGCATCATCTGACTTCTCTCATGAATTCTACCTGAGTCTACACTCCAAACCTTACTTAAGCTACTCCCAAAGAACAATCCAAATTTCGTATTTGAATTTCCAACATCAATTGTAAGCAAGTACTCCATACCTACTTCTCCTCATATAAAAATAATTCCCATTTTTCTTCTAATAACTCTTTGTTCGATTTATGTGTTCTTTTTGTTTCCGTTAACTTAAAGCCACATTTTTGGTATAGATGCCTAGCTGCCTCAAGTTCACGATTCGTCCATAAAATAATCGTCCTGTATTCCTGCTCTTTCGAAAAATCAATTAACTTCTGGATTAACTTAAAGCCAGCGCCACTACCCCTTAAGCTAGGATCAACAAGGAATAGTCCTAATTGAGCCGTCTCGTTATCCACTCTGGTTAAGCTGATTGAGCCTTTTGGCTCTCCTTCTACTTCTAGAATCCAAATATTTTCTTTTTTCTTATCGGAATTCTCCATAAAATCATATACTTTTGCTTCAATAAACTCCCGAAATGTATGATCATATTGATACTCTCGATGATAAATGGTTGCATGTGATTCAATAATATACTCCTTATCTTCTACAGTAATTGAACGAATCAGCAGAACTCATCTCTCCTTTCTACACTAAACTTTTTCATTATATTAATAGCTTCAAAATATTAATAAGCTTCAAAGTGACTACGTTATTCTATACGCTTTAATTCTTCATCTATGAAATGTTTGATTGATTTTTCTTGAGAAAACTTCTCTTGATTATAGATACTAGAATTATTCTTAGGAATCGATAAGCTATCCCAATCCGTTTTCTTCAACATTTTGGCGGCGTAGATAATCTGTCCAACATGATAAGGATAGTGTGCTAACTGTCTATTTAAAGCTTCAAGAACGGTATGCCCTTCATTTCTAATATAAATTATCTCCGTTAATTGGTCATCTGATAGTGAATCAATCGCATTCATTAAACAGTTCCAGCCCTCATCCCATTTTTGAAGGAGCTCTTCCTTACTAGTGACATCGTTTTCAAATTCTGCATCTCGCCGACGCCCAGGCTTTTCCCCATCAGTCGTTAAAAAATCTGTCCAACGTGACATCATATTGCCCCACAAGTGCTTGACAATGGTAGCTATACTGTTAGAGTTTTCATTGAACGAGTGAAATAATTGCTCAGGTTCTAGCTGATGGATCGCTTTTTCTCCGATTGTTTTGTAATACAGGAACTGTTTTTTTACGCTTTCTAAATAGACTTGATTCAAGCTCATAGCTTTATGTCCTCCATCTCTTCATCTCAATAAATATCGAAAGAATAGAAGCAAGAATTAATCCTAAAAAGAATCCTGATATTGGAGCCACTACAATGATTCCAAGCAAGTTTTTGCTCTCTGTCACTAATAATTTAGTCATCGTAACAAGGAAAGAACTTGCAAAGACAACCATCCAATAGAATTGTTTTTGTTTCACGCTTCTGCTAGTCATATTCCTAGCAGAAGGACTCGTCTGAAGTAAAATCCATAACACCATTCCTGCAATAATTATTATACCAAGAATGGAAAAACCATACTGTAGTAGTTTAAATAGTGGTAAGTTGAACAGAAAAACTTCTTGTAAAATGGCGTAGCGAAGGACGAAATATCCAGGCGCATGTGTAAAAGCATCTGCCGTCACATGCGAGATAAACCCAATCACTACAGACATAAGAAAGACGATCCAATCTCGCAAACTACTTAATTTCCATTCTCCTAGCAGATTATATGCTCTTTGATCTATATGACAGAATGCAGGAAGATGTACTACAAGTGATTTCTTCACAATGTAATGAAAAATATAGGCAAGCAGAATAGACAAGGGAATCGCCTGTATAAACAAACCTGACACTGTATGACCGATCCCTCCATAGGGTTCTAAGTGTAAAAAATATTCAAAATCAGGGGCCATACTGCCAAGTACCAGCCCTGTCAAACTAAGATATTTGGGACTTATCCACTTCAATGGAAAAGCAAAAATAGGGTGTGAAAATGTAAATGGCATCACTGAACTCCTTAGCTACTAATCTTGTTTAATCATCCATTCTTCTTTCTGTACACAGCAATAATATGATCATTCCTTATCTTCTATATAGATTCTCTCCCCAGTCTTAGGATGATAATACACAATAAATCGCTCATCTTTCTCTGGATCAATGATCTTCTCTTTCGTTGGAACAAAGCCCTCAGGAATATGTGTAGACTTTAGATTTCTTTTATCTAATTTGCTTGAAACCGCTAAAAGTACGATGAACAACAATAGTTGAAATAGCAAATAGAAAATGATGATTTTGGACATGCTTCTTACTCTTTTTCCACTATGACTGCTGTGCCATAAGCCATAACTTCACTCATTCCTTGACCAATGGTGCTAGAGTCATACCTTAGCATGATAACCGCATTTGCTCCCATTTGAGTAGCATTTTGAATTAAACGATCGAGGGACTGTCGTCTTGAATCTTCTAATAGAGCTGAATACTCCTTAATTTCTCCCCCAGCTAAGGACCTAAAAGATGCTACAATATCTTTTCCGATTCCTCTTGCTCGCACATTGATTCCAAAGGCTGGGCCTTTTACTTCTACAACTTTATATCCTGGAATGTTTTCAGTTGTTACAACGATCATGTATAGTTCCTCCCTGTTGTTATGATTCATATTTTCTAAGAAATTCTTTCTCTGTTCCAGTGTAATCCTTAAAATCAATTTCTTCTTGCCGCGCTTCCTTAAAAATGTAAATTAGATCATTTCTTATTTTGTTCATAACCTCAATATCTATGTCTGACATGATTAAACTATGTAGTATGTTTTCAAAAAACGTATTTTCTTCCTTATCTAGTTTTATATCTAACTTTTTACTCTCCATTATTTCACCTCGTTCATTAACAACCATACTCCATTCAGCCATGAAATCCATCGAATTGAATGATTCATTATAACGCTTTATTGTGTACTATACGTTAGGAAGTATTTTAAGTTTCATACTTTTAGACGTTCAGAATGTATTCTTTCACACTTGGAAACAGGAGATCCCGTTAATCTCCATACTGTATGACTAAGAGCTAAAGCTTCATCCATGTCATGTGTGACAAGTAAAATCGTGGGTTTGGTTTGTTTCCATAGCTGGAGCAAAAGCTGATGCATGTCTGTCCGAGTGCCTGCATCTAATCCTTGAAATGGTTCATCCATGAGTAGAAGCTCAGGATTGTGCAAAAAGGCTCTTGCTACGGACACTCTTTGCTTCATCCCTCCACTAAGTTGAGCAGGATAAAGTGAGGCAGAATCCCCTAGCCCTACTTCTTTCAAGAGCTTTAAAGCAAAGCATTGCTTGGCTTCCTTTTCATCAGGCTTGAGCACCCAAAGCACGTTTTCTAGTACAGTGTACCACGGAATCAGGCGAGGCTCTTGAAAAACGTAGCTGACCTTCTTATTGGGTGTCAAGATCCTGCCTTTTAAGGGTTTAATGAGTCCTGCCGTTAAACGTAACAAAGACGTTTTTCCAATTCCTGATTCACCCATTAAGCAAGTGATTTTTCCTTGCTCGATTTCCAAGGAAAAATCTGAAAAAATCTTTCTACCTCCATAATGCAATGTGATCTGTTCAAGCTTCATTTCGCCGAATCCCTCCACTTATTTTTCGAATGATCATTTCTGTACTAATTCCTAAACAAGCGATGACAAGAGTCCAAGCCATGATTTCATCCGTTTTTAAATATAAACGAGAAGTATTCATAACCGCTCCAATTCCTGTCTGTCCACTAATCACCTCTGACATGACCACTGTTTTCCAGCCATTACCGATTGTAATCATCATAGCCGACAACCAAAAGGGTTTAAGAGAGGGCAAATAAATAGAAAGAATGGTTTTTAATAAGCCCACTCGATAGATTCGCGCCATTTCAAGTAATTCCTTAGAAACCTCGCGAATCCCCTGAGCTAAATGAAAGAAAAAGATAGGAAAAAGCGACAAAATAACAACCGTAATTTGCGCCCCTCCATTGATCCCAAACCAAATCACGGCAAGCAAAATCCATGAAATGGGCGGAATGGACTGTAACACCATAACAAACGGTCGAGAAAGCTTATATAGTTTCTCATTGGAACCAAAAAGAAGCCCCAAAGCAGTTCCGCTTACTAGGGCGATGAAAAAACCAACAATCAAACGATAAAGCGTGATTCCTAGCGACTCCCAAAAGCTTTTGGTTCCCAGCATATGGCTTAGTGTTTCTAGCGTATTTACTGGTGATGGCAGCACAACTGGCGGATAAAAGCTAGACAAAGCCCCCCATAGAAAAAGGAGACTTAGAATAGCTATACTTGCAGGAAAACGATTATAAACCGTAATAAAAATCCGCATCAGGCAGCTTTCCTCCAATGGAATCTGGGGCTTCCTGTATAAGAAGTTGGAAATACCTCTCAACCTGTGGCTTGGCATCGACAGCTTGACAAACTGTAGATGAATATTATTCATCGCTTCAGCGAGAATAGCTTCTGGCAGTCCAAAGACTTCCACAGATACTGATATGGCTTTACTAGGTTCAGAGATCGTGATGCTTACTGCCTCTTCATATGCTTTTTGAAACTGTTCCACTGCCTCTGGATTTTTCTCAGCCCACTGACGATTCACAAACATCCCCGTTTGCGGCAGACTCTCGTTAAACATAGCTTGCCATACCTTTTCATAATCGATAATCTCTATTAGATCCCCCCTCTGAACTCGCAGACCACTTAAAACAGGCTCAGGAAGAACGGCAAATTCTATTTTTTCACTGGCAAGAAGCTGCATGATTTCAGGTACTGAAGAATAGACAAACTCCACCTCTTCTAGAACTCCATGCTCTTTTAGTACATATCTAGTCAAGATTTCAGGTGGTCCCCCTTGTCCGGGAATATACACCTTTTTATTTGCTAGATCAGTCATTTCTGTTACCTCTGGCGATAAAGATACCAAAAACATTGAGCCCATGTATTCACATGAACAAGCTGCAATGGGAATCCTTGAGCAGCTACATTGGCTCCTAGATTTAATGGAGCGGCGATAAAATTTGTTTCACCACCTTGTAGTGCAGCAAGAAGGTGCTCCAATGTATCCCAAGTCTGTACATGAATCCGTAACGAGCTTGATTCCTGCTCTGCCGCAACGAGAGCTGGGAGAAGGGAAGGAGCCTTAGGGGATAGAATAGTCACTTCCATCCTTTCCCTCTCCACTGTTCCCACATTTTCTTGACTTTCATTTTGAAGAGAGGATTTCATACAACCAACTAATAATAGCAGTAAGCTTAAAAACATAATCATCGTACGGAAAGTAATAGCAGATACTAATTTCATTTTTGACGTCCTTTCTTGTCTGTTTATTAGATAACAATAATCATTCTCAATTATAGAAGTGGAAGATTTAAAAAAACATCCCATAAATCTGGGATGTTTAGATTGTAGAGAGCCCCCTTCATTCTTCTATGTATTCACGTGTTTTCAATTTGAATAACTTCCTAAAAATGATAAGAGGCTCTCCAAGTTGGACAGCCCCTTTTCTGTTAGCATCAGTTCTTCAATTAACACACGTCGATAGTTTAATAAGAATTCCGTTTAAATCCCCTTGCCACCCCTTGTTTCTAGGGTACTGATTCTCTCCATTCCAGTAATGAGGGGTTTAGCACGCCTTATTAAATTTTGTGTAGCCTCAAGAGTTAGAGAGGCTTGATGGGCATTTTCATTACTCCACACTTCATAAACATATACAGAATTTGGTTCATTTTCAGAAATATTCACAAGATATATCTCGCATTCCTCAAGATTCTTCATTGATTCTGCTGCTTCCAGCAAAATATCTACCATTGTGTCACGTTCGCCTTCTTGTACCGTAAACCTACCAAACAAAGTGAATTTACTCATTATGGTCCTTTTGTTTCTAATAATGTAAAACACTAACAATTCCTTTACTTATATTCAGCTTTATGCTTCGTTTTTGAATTCATGTAAAAATATATTCCAATAACGATTTGAATTATTGGTATGAAAATTAGGAACCAGAATCGAGGTGTAGCAAAAAAATAAAGTGAAATTGGAATAAATAAAATAGTACTTACTGACATCAATGGCCAATTCTTTTTTGTTATCGCCAAAACAAAGAATGTCATGGAAGAAATCACCAACAACCAAAATAATATTACAAATTCCAAATTACATCACCCTTTCTTTTTCAATTATATGTATAAAATTCAAAAAAATCAATTTTTTTTTTAGAAAAAAGGAGGATTTATGGGATTTTTATCAAATATATTGATCATACAACATTGTTATTACATGTTAATTACAATTCCGGGAGGTATATCTAATGAAAAATCTAAAAGTTTTATTTGTATTATGTTTAATATTTTCCGCTATTTTCTCATCTGTGGCATTTTCTTCAAGTGATGAAAAAAAACAATCCAATGAAAAGAAAGAGGATATTATTGAGTTAAATGCTACTAATGAAACCGGAAAAAAATTCAAAAAAATCACATTAGTGATTAAAGACGAGGACACATATGAAATACATTTAAATGATGAAAAAGCATCTAACGGTATTGAAGGGTATGATATTGAAGTAGATATCGAAAATAAAACCTACAAAGCTGAAAAAATGAATAAAATGGAATTAGATAGCTATATTGAACCAACTATACACGAAACAAAACCAGAAAATGAATTATTTAACGAAAATGAATTATTTTCTATATCTAATACATCTACAAAAGTTGGCTGGATTGAGGTAACTGCAATTACAAGAGATCCAGTATTAGTACCTTTAAATCAAACTAGACAAAGGTTAAATTGGTATTATGATGGGAACAGAGCTTGGCAAAACAGCAGGAATGGTGGATGCACAGCATACGCACCAACAGCTTTAGGAACAAATTGGTATACTAGTTCATGTCAATGGGGATCATATAGCGTTATTGACGGGGGCAGAACAGTAATTAGCAATCTTAGTGCAGCCTATTATAATTGGGATTTTGGTTCTAACAATAAAAGAACCGATGTTAGTCATAATATTTATCTTGAAGGCTATAGAACGGGTTCTAGTAATTATAATACCACTTGGACTAAAAGTGGTGAAGGTTCTTTCCTATTAAATTTAAGAGTTGTAGTAAATAAAGGGTAATAGATTCTTAAAAATGTTAGAAAGTAAAAAAGATGATCAATTAAAAATGGAAATCATGTGGCTCAATATTAAATTATCAAATACAGTGAGTAACACCTTATATTTTCTACCCAATAACTTTCTCAAAATGATAAACGGCTGTCCGAATTGGACAGCCCCTTTTCTATTAGCATCTGTTCTTCAACTAACACACGTCGATAGTTTAATAAGAATTAAGTTTAAATCCCCTTGCCACCCCTTGTTTCTAGGGTACTGATTCTCTCCATTCCAGTAATGAGGGGTTTAGCACGCCTTATTAAATTTTGTGTAGCCTCAAGAGTTAGAGAGGCTTGATGGGCATTTTCATTACTCCACACTTCATAAACATATACAGAATTTGGTTCGTTTTCAGAAATATTCACAAGATAGATCTCGCATTCCTCAAGATTCTTCATTGATTCTGCTGCTTCCAGCAAAATATCTACCATTGTGTCACGTTCGCCTTCTTGTACCGTAAACCTACCAAACAAACTGAATTTACTCATTATGGTCCTCCTTAATTTTCTCAATTGTTAATTGTTTCTACAACCCATCTCCGTTATCCTGTTATTTCTATTAATAATAATATGTATATCCGTATTATTCTTCAATACAAAGAGCACCTATCCAAGTTAGAGGCTCAGATAGATGCTCTCGCAAAAGAAATAGATGAATGCCAACGTATCCCAAGTCTGTACATGAGTCCGTACCGAGTTTACTTCCTACTGTGCCACAACAACAGATGAAAGAATGGCTTAGAGGGTCGGGTGCTCTAACTTTCTTTTGCCTTTGACAAAAAGGATCAACAGCATGGCTGCCACTCGACTTGTCATATCTCGAATGTCTAGGGTTGGGTCAATTTCAACAATATCCATTGCCTTAACAAGCGGCACTGTGCTTAAATATTCAATCCCTCTCATTAATTGTGAACTATCCATTCCTCCTGGACCAATAGCAGGACATCCTGGAGCAAAGGCTTGATCCAAGACATCCATATCTACGGACAGGTAAATGGCATCCACTTTTTGAGCTAAGTAGCTTACACTTTCCTCTAAAATATGAATAATCTCTCTTTCACGAACATCTTTCATCGTATAGATTTTTATTCCTTGTTCCTTCGCATAGTCATGGTATAGCTTTCCATTAGAAAAGTCACGTATCCCTATTTGAACTAAGTTTTCTCCAGAAATGGTTCCTGATTCAAGCAGACCTCTGAATGGGGTTCCATTAGAAGGACCCCCATGCTCATTTTTGATTTCTCTAAGATCATGATGAGCATCAAATTGAATAACTCCCACTTTTTTATAGCCTTTAGAGAACGCCTTAATGCTCGGGCAGCTAATGGAATGATCTCCTCCTAGGATCAGCGGAGTCATGAGCGGGTGTGCTTGAAACAACTCACTTAGCGCGCTCTCAATTCGCTGCTGTGAATCAAGCAAATTCGTAACATGCATGAGGACATCTCCCATATCCCAGATCCGTTCATCCTTCAAATCAATTTCATCTTGAATAGAGTAGGTAGTGAAAGAGGAAAGCGCTCTTCGGATCGCTTCAGGTGCAAAGGCTGCTCCTGAGTGACTAATCGAGGTCTTGGATAGAGGAACACCCACAATTCCAAACCCTTCCACCTTCTTTTGTCCATCCCATGATTGCACGATTTCGGCAAAACGAGAGATCCCACGATCATTAAATTTTCCCTTGCCTGCAGGAACCAAATAGTTCACATTGTTAGCTGACATACCCATTTCTCCCCGTATACGCTATTTTTCCTGCTTTGATCACAGTATGCACATGATTCACACCATAGTGATAAGGAATGTAATGATAATTAGGTGCATCCCAGATGACAATATCTGCTCCACGTCCTACCTTCAATTGCCCTGCTTCCTCTCCCTTACCAATCGCATGGGCTGCATTGATCGTCACCGCATTCCAAATGGCTTCTGGGCTTAGTTTTAGATTAAGAGCCGCTAAATTCATAATAAATTGAAGATTTTCAGTTGGTGAACTACCGGGATTAAAGTCCGTTGAAAGAGCGATAGCCACTCCTTTTTCCAGCATGAGCTGAGCACGAGCATGAACTCCTTTACTTAGGTAAAAGGATGTCCCTGGTAGCAAGACAGCTATGACGCCTTGTTTCGCTAAGTCTTCAATTCCCTGATCCGACGCACCTACAAGGTGATCAGCAGAAATACAACCTATCTCTGCAGCTAATTCTGCCCCACCCAAAGAGTGAATTTCATCTGCATGGATTTTAAGCTGAAAGCCCATTTCTTTTGCTTGAAGCAGATAGTTTCTAGATTGCTCGACACTAAATACCCCTTCTTCACAAAAAATATCTACAAAGGTAGCTAGATTTTGTTCCTTAACTTCCTTTAATAGGTCCATCATTTCATCGAGAAATGCATCTGGATTTTCTTTATAAGCAGGAGGAATAGCATGAGCCCCCAGAAAAGTAGATACAATGTCCACGGAATGCTTAGCCTGTACCTGCTGAAGCACGTGAAGTTGTTTACGTTCTGTTTCACGATCTAACCCATATCCACTCTTCGCTTCAATTGTTGTACTACCATAAGATAGCATTCGATCTAAATGAAACAATGCCTTTGTCATCAGTTCTTCGGTAGAGGCTTCCCTAGTCATATTGACAGTCGAGTGAATTCCGCCACCCCTAGCTAGGATTTCTAAGTAAGGAACTCCTTGTTGCTTTAGAGCCATTTCATGTTCACGCGACCCTCCAAAGACTAGATGAGTATGGGGGTCGACTAAACCTGGTGTTACTAATTTGTTCTGACAGTCCAGTCGCTCTGAAATGAGCAGTTTTCCTTCTTGCTCCAGTTGAAGCGCCTCTTCTTCCGTTCCTATATAAGCAATTTTGCCCTCATGTATGCCAAGTGCTCCTTTTTCGATCACGTTAAGCTGGTTCATGTTCTTCCCTTTTACAGGTCCCTGTGCATGATCCATTGGCAATAATTGCCCGATATTAATTAGTAGAGTGTCAATTTGTTGACTCAAGTGTCTTGCACTCCTTTCTTTTTTGTACTGAGATTGACTATTCTTGATGCTTCATTGGAATTTTGACATCTTTTTCTTCAGCTACCTTCTCTGCTAGCTCATAGCCTGCATCTACATGACGAATAATTCCCATTCCAGGATCAGTCGTTAAGACTCTCTCTAGACGTTGATGTGCTAGATCAGAGCCATCTGCTACAACGACCATACCTGAGTGTAGAGAATACCCCATCCCTACTCCTCCTCCATGATGGAAGGAAACCCAGCTAGCTCCAGAAGCCGTATTAATGAGCGCATTCAAGACAGCCCAGTCACCGATTGCATCACTGCCATCCTTCATTCCTTCTGTTTCACGGTTAGGCGAAGCAACAGAGCCACAATCTAAATGGTCTCTTCCAATGACGATTGGCGCCTTCAATTCTCCTTTTTTAACAAGTTCATTGATCGCCAGCCCCATCTTGACGCGCTCTCCGTAGCCTAACCAGCAAATACGTGAAGGTAAGCCTTGGAACGCAATTCTTTCTTGTGCCATGTCGATCCAACGATGTAGCCCTGCATTATCTGGGAATAGTTCTTTAATCAAAGCATCTGTACGATAAATATCCTCTGGATCACCTGATAGAGCTACCCAACGAAACGGTCCTTTTCCTTCGCAGAACAAGGGACGAATATAAGCAGGAACAAACCCCGGAAAAGCAAAAGCGTTCTCAACTCCTTCATCCTTTGCTACTTGCCTGATATTGTTTCCATAGTCGAAAACAATAGAGCCTTTTTGTTGTAGGTCTAGCATCGCTTGAACATGTACAGCCATGCTCTGTTTTGCTAATTTCATGTATTCCTGAGGATTGGAAGCCCTTAGCTTTGCTGCTTCCTCTAATGAGTATCCGCTTGGAATATATCCATTTAGTGGGTCATGAGCTGAGGTCTGATCCGTCACGATGTCGATTTGAACCTCACGCTTGATAAATTCAGGTAGTAATTCAGCAGCATTTCCTACTAAACCAATCGAGAGTCCAATTCCTTCTTCTTTTGCCTTCAGAGCCCAAGCAATGGCTTCATCTACAGAAGAAGTCATTTTATCGCAATAACGGGTTTGAATTCGTTTCTCTATACGCTCTGGGTCCATTTCAATCGCAATAACGACACCCTTATTCATCGTCACAGCTAATGGTTGTGCCCCTCCCATTCCTCCTAATCCTGCCGTAAGAGTAATGGTTCCCTTTAATGATCCATTAAAGTGTTCATTAGCCACAGCTAAGAAGGTTTCATAGGTTCCTTGAAGGATTCCTTGTGTTCCAATATAGATCCAGCTCCCAGCCGTCATTTGACCATACATCGTGAGTCCTGCTGCTTCAAGCTGCTGAAAGTTTTCCCAATCTGCCCATTTAGGCACTAAAACCGAATTTGAAATCAAGACTCGCGGAGCTCCTGGATGAGTTTTGAAGATTCCCACTGGCTTTCCTGATTGAACTAATAATGATTCATCCGCTTCTAGGTTTTTTAAGCTATTGACAATGGCATCAAAGCATTCCCAATTTCGTGCTGCTTTTCCAATACCACCATAAACAATTAAATCTTCTGGTTTTTCGGCAACCTCAGGATCTAAGTTGTTCATTAACATGCGCAAAGCAGCTTCTTGCTCCCAACCCTTACATTCCAACTGAGTACCTCTTGGCGCTTGAATTTTTCTTTGAACTTGTTCCATCATTAATTCCTCCTTATACCCCTTGTTTTTGATTATATTTTTCAACGATCTTCTGACCTTCAAATTTCAACCATAATGTAAGCGCTTCAATATCTTTTGAGAACACACGATCCTTTGTAATAGCAGGGACAATTTCACGTGCTTTATCAAAGACTCTTCTGGTTTTTGTCGACATTTTCTCAATTCCACGATATTGAACAGCTTCCAAGGCACAAATCAATTCAATCGCTAATACCCTCCTGCAATTCTGGATAATTTGATAAGCATGTCTTGAGCCAATGGTTCCCATACTCACGTGATCCTCTTGATTGGCGGAAGAGGGAATTGAATCCACACTCGCCGGATGAGCTAAGGTCTTGTTTTCTGAAACAAGTGCAGCAGCACAATATTGCATGATCATAGCACCTGATTGCAGACCAGGCTCAGGACTTAAGAATGGAGGCAGATCATTTAATTGAGGATTGACTAGCCTTTCAACGCGACGCTCAGAAATATTCGCTAGCTCAGCCATTCCGATTCCAAGAAAATCCATGGCAAAAGCGATTGGTTGACCATGGAAGTTCCCTCCTGAGATAACTTTCTTCTCAGTATCAAAGACCAAGGGGTTATCGGTTGCTGCATTGATTTCGATTTCCAGCTTTTCTTTTACATACCCCAAGACCTGCCAGCTTGCTCCATGTACCTGAGGGATACAACGTAAGGAATACGCATCCTGAACTCTCAGCTCACCTTGTTGGCTTGTCAGCTTACTATCTTGCAATAGTTCTCTAATCCGTGCAGCAACTTCAATTTGCTCAGGATATCCTCTAGAAGTATGAATCAGCTCATCAAAAGCATCCATGATTCCTTGCAATCCTTCAATTGTAAGGGAGGCAATGATATCAGACTGAATGGCCAGTTGCTCTGCTTCAATAAAACTAACCACTCCCATAGCAGTCATAGCTTGAGTACCATTAATTAAGGCTAAGCCTTCCTTCGCTTTTAAGCTAATCGGTTGAATTCCTGCCAACTGAAAGGCATGACCGGTTGAGGTTCGTTCCCCCTGATAAAACACTTCACCTTCTCCAATCAATGCCAAGGCAACATGCGAAAGTGGCGCTAAATCTCCACTAGCTCCGAGTGATCCCTGCTGCGGGACAACGGGATGTATATGCTGATTCAAGAGCAGCAGCAGCTGTTCAATCGTTTCTCTTCGTATACCTGATACACCTTTTAGTAAGGCATTGGCACGTAGAAGCAGGATCGCACGACTCACGATCTCAGGAAAAGGTTCCCCTACCCCACAAGCATGGCTTCTAATTAAATTTAATTGCAGATCCTCTACATCTTTTTTCTCAATCAGCACATCACTAAATTTTCCGAAGCCTGTTGTAATTCCGTATACAACCTTTCCTTGATCAACAATATCCTCAACCATTGCTCGGCTTGCCTCTACCTTTTTCCAGACATCGTCTGGAACCGTTACCATTTCACCAAGGTGCAGGACCTGATACACTTCATTTAATGTCAGTGTATTCCCAGTAAGAATCACCATCTTTCATTCCCCTTTCTCTAATAGATCTTAATAGATCTCCTATCACGCTTTACCTAACTAAAGGAAGATGCAAAAAGGGAACTATACCATCAAGAAGAGTAGGTGTTAACCATTTTCTTCCTTAGATATAGCCCCCTATTAACTATTAACTATGGGCATACACTATTCAATTAAATATGATTGATTCCCAAACCTATGGCTTCATGCTCTAATCCCTTAACAGGAGCACCAATCGTGCCATAGACGGCAACAGCAATCCATTCCCCTTCATCTTCGTTCGTATAAGGACGACCGCGGACAACGGAAAAATTTAATCCGACGGTGCGAAGTACAGTACCAAGCTGAATTTGACCTCGTGTGATTCCATGAAGACCTTCCATGATCGCGTGGTATAACGCATGGGTTTCACGATATACATCTGTGCGGATGACACCTTGCTTCTTTGCTGCTGTTTCGATGGCAGCAACGACTTTGTGCGCATCCATTGAACCTACTTTCCCCTGACAATATCGGCACCCTTGTGATACTAACGCCTCTAGAAATGGTGAATCACCTTCACTTTGTCCTTGAATAGCCAAGAGAATCGCGTTTCTTCCAATACGGTGATCTACTTTATCTATCATACTTTCACTCAATTCTAACAAGCATTTTCTTCACTGATATCTAATAACTACTATTATTGTAGATGTTCTACCAACGGAAGTCAATTTACTTTTTTCACTAAAATAGCCGGTATTCTTTTTTGAATTAGACAATCAACTAACTGATGTTCAGCAATGAGCCCTAGGGCTAAAGCTGCATCCACCTTTTCTGAATCAGGTTTCTTGGTCACGATGATACAGTCTGAAAGCTGCAACTCTTCCAGTACTCTTACTGTTTTCTGATCATCATACCTCGTAGACTCCCTTATTTGTCTCTGCACTGTAAAGTCCCCTACATTCTCTTCCCCTCTAGTACCCTGTCCCACATGGTGGTCAAAATAGAGATGAAACCCTTGCTTCAGCTCCTCCAATTCTTTTTCCGTTTTTTTCAACTGCGCCAGCAATTGATGATAGCGCTCTACTTTTTCTGGAGATAGAAAGGTTTTCGTTATTCTATCATATTCTTCTTTCGGTTTTTGTTTCATTGCTCTTTTCCCTACTTTCTGTTTTTTCCATCATATGTGCCAAAAAACAGAAAAATAACGAAATTTTCTATAGTGAATGAGGATCACTCTTTTGCTTCAAGCTTGGAGACAGTTCTATGTTCTTCTTCTCTTGTGGTATGGCTAAAATAATGACAGTGGTCATGATACATAGACCACCAAGCATCTCATAGAAGCCAAAGGAAGTCTGTAGCCAGATCACCGATGCTATTACCGCTGCCAAAGGCTCTGCTGTTGCTAACATACTCGTTTCAGTCGCTCTTAGATAACGTAGACTATCCAAATATAAGTAAAAAGCGAGTAACGTTCCAAAAAATATAATAAAAGCAACGCAAAGCAAGACAGAAAAGGACCATACCTGTCCTTCCATCTCCCACGGAGCTCGAAACACACTTAAAACGATTCCTCCTATAAGCATTGCCCAGCCAATCACCGTTGCTGAACCAAATTGGGCAAGCAATCGTGCAGGATATAAGGTATAAAAAGCAAGAGCTACTGCCGATAGTATCCCCCAAATCAAGGCTGCCTTTGATACAGACAAACCCTGAATTGTCCCATTAGTGACCAATAAAAATATCCCTGTCAACGCTAAGAGCAAGGCAATGGCTTCAATGATACTAGGCAGCTTTCTCGCTACACTGATAACATATAGCATAATAATCATTGGCGCCAAATATTGTAGCAAAGTAGCAACCGCCGCATTTCCTTCTTGAATCGAGGCAAAGTATGTATACTGTACTCCAACCATTCCCATGATTCCAAAAACAAGGAGAGAATAGCCATTTCGAGGGCTCCTCCAGATTGTAAATATACTCTGTGTGGAATCGTGCGAAGCGAAAACAAGGAGAATAATTCCAGCAATGATTAACCTCATTGTGACCAGCCACGCTGCATCAAAGCCCTTATGTTGGAATAAAAATTGCGCTACGGTTCCAGATAATCCCCAGAAGATAGCGGCAAATATGACCATCAGATATCCTTTTGCTCTATTACTCATTACAACGAATCCTCTCTGTGTCTTCAATAAAAACATTATATTAAAAAGGCTACCCACTTGGATAGCCCTAAAAATGGTTGATTTTTTTTTATGGTGAATGTCTGTTATCAATAAGTGGGGAGCAGATTAATGGTTAATTGCTGACCATTTTGCAGCTTCTCAACTTCTTGGCGTATTTGTCTTTTTATTGTTTCAGCGTCTTGTTTCGTTCTTACATAAACAACAATTTCATCTCTATAATAATAGACACTATAGTCCTGGATCCCCTGTATGTTGGAGATCCTGTTTTCAATCTCCCCATGTCTATGCCTGTGATACAATTCTGGAGCATCGTCATTATATCCCCTTGTATGTTGTCCAACCGTCCCACCATAGCCTGTTGTGCCACTACTACCAGCAAGATCAGTTGTATTTTCCGTTGCTTGCCTGTTTCTTCCTAGTCCTCTAGTGCGATCCCTACCTGGAAAATCTTGAATCTGTCGATCTACTCCCAGAGATTGCTTCCTCATCCCTTCGTCATCTTGAGTTGCGTATTCTATACACCCTGTCGTGAGCAGCATCATCATAAGCAAAGATAGGACCATCAGCAGTAACTTCTTCATTGAATACCTCCATCAATGGTGCAAGTATAAGACACACAATTTGTCTTATATGTAGCCTTCCCTACCCAAGCATAAGAAATAGATAGCAAAAAAAAGAAGTTAAGCTAAATAGCTTTAACTCCTTGACCTTTACTCGTATGCTGATCTTCAGCAACCACATCTAATTTTCCAGTCGCCGGATCAATGATAAGTCCATGAACCAGAATATTTTCTGGTATCAAGGGATGATTTTTTATAATATTTACACTATTTTTCACACTTTCCTTCACACTATCAAAGCCCTTCAACCATGCTTCCAGATTAATGCCAGAATATTCAATGGTTTGCAGGGTCGATTCAGGGATTCCTCTCTCAATAAACTTATATTTCATCTTGTTCGGGTTTACACAGCCCATCCCACAGTCATAATGACCGATCACAAACACTTCCTCAGCATTCAACTCATAAATGGCAAGCAAGATGCTTCTCATGATACTCCCGAAAGGATGAGATACAACTGCCCCCGCTGTCTTAATAATTTTCGCATCGCCGTTTTTTAGGTTTAATGCCTGTGGTAAAAGCTCGATTAGTCTGGTATCCATACAGGCTAGAATACAGAATCGTTTATCTGGATATTTTGAGGTTTGATACGGTTCAAATCTCTTCTCTTCAACAAACTGCTTATTATAGCTAAGAATATCCTTAATTAAGGTCATACTTCACCACCTCCACTTTATTACTTCATTCCATTTATTTCATGAGTTAATGAAAAAACATATGTAGATAATACATACAGGAGGTGTTACTACTATGAATAACTACTATCAAAGTAACATGTATCAACAACAACCTATGAATCAAGCTGGATACACAGGAACAACGACTGGTTACTATAGCCAGCAGCCTCAATATGCCAGCAACGTACAACAGCAACAATATCGACCTGTAACACAATACGCTGGAACTCAAGCAGTGTATCAGCCTGGTTTTGCTGGGACTGACCCTCAACAAGTCAGACAAAGCATTACTCAAGCTTCTAATCCAAATCAATACATTGGTAGCAATGTAAACCCTGCCTATAGAAGCCAAACGCAGTATGCAGGCTCTCAGGCAATTATGCAACCAGGATTTGCTGGAACAAATGCTCAGCAGGTTAGGCAGTATAATACCCAATCTGCCCAACATCAACCCTATACTGGAGTAAACGTTCCTCAAACACAGCAAGTTAGGTATTCCTCATCACCAACTCAGGCTATTTTTCAACCAGGTTTCGCAGGAACAAATTCTCAGCAAGTTAGACAAAACATTGCCCAAACAACCAATCAGCAGTATAGCTATGGACAAGTAGGTCAACAGTACGTTGGTGGTACTCAATCCATTATGCAACCAGGATTTGCTGGAACCAACCCTCAGCAAGTTAGACAGCAAATTTCTGGTGTGCAATCCCCTTATGGGTATTCACAATAATTAGTGAAGTTCAGATGAAAGTGTCCCTTTTACAAAGGGGCACTTTCCTTTACTTTAGTAATAGGGTGAAATCATCAGATAGACAAGAACCCCAGTTAAACTTACATATAACCAGATTGGCATGGTCCAACGGGCGATCTTTCGATGCTTCTCGTCCTGTCTGTTTAATCCTCTTGCTACAGAAACAAGAGCCAAGGGAACGATAATAATAGCTAATAAAATATGGCTAATGAGAATAAAAAAGTAAACCCCTCGAATCCATCCTTCTCCACCAAATGGGGTCGACTCCGTAAGATAGTGATAGGTCACATATGTAATCAAAAACAAGAATGTGGTGGTGAAGGCTGCAAAAATAAATCGTTGATGCAGCTTGATATTCTTTTGTTTAATAGCAAATAATGCAAACAATAAAAAAATAAAAGTAAAGCTGTTAAATATAGCGTTCATCATCGGCAAAATGGTCAAATCAAAATGCTCGAAATCGGTCTTCCCGGGTAAAAAGAAGAGGATCACCACAAGAACATTAACGGCGATCGATAAGCCAATGATCAGGGGTGTATAGTTCCTTTGTTTTCCGGCATTGATTGACTCGTCCTTATTTTTCTTCATTTGTCTTAACTCCCTCTGTCTCCTTTTTTTATCATCACTCATTGTAAAGAAAACATCAAGATTTGTCTAGGTTAAGGATAGGATGAACGCTATACCTTTCCATTATTTTACGGCTTCTAGTATCGCATCTTGCGTAATTCTCCAATGCGATTCATTCCAAGTTACTTTTTTATTTTGAACAATGAGAACTTGCGGAGACTCATGTTTAATTTGCGTGTCTTGTTCAATTTGGTTGGAAACAGGTCTTGATTCCCTTACCTTAACTAGATAGGGGGTAAAGCCTTTTTGCTTCAATTCCTCAAGCGTCTTTTCAAACTGCTCTAACCCATCAGCACTTACTGGACAGATGGTACTATGCTTGATAATGGCATATGAATCTTCGCTTCCCCATAATTGATTCCATTCTTCTACTTGTGTAATTTCCTTCATTGCAGACATTGCATCATCCTCCTTCTTTGTTATACTACATAAATATCACATCTAGAAACATTTGGCAAAGAACATGCCTGAGCGTGTTCATCTGACTTTCCTATGGTATGATAGCTACATTATTAATGTAAAAAAGATTGAGGTGCCTTATTCCTATGATAAACAAACTAGAATTACCTACTGACATTCAACGTACGATTGATGCTATAAGAGAACGAAACAAACAGAATCTAGTGGATAACACGGACTACATTGGCTCTAATTACTACACACCCCCGAGTCATGAGCTTATATACGATACAGTCATCGCTCTCGCCCTTGGTAAAAATATTCTACTACAAGGACCAACGGGTTCAGGAAAAACAAGATTAGCAGAATGGTTATCTTATTTTTTTCACCAACCACTCCATATGGTCAATTGCTCCGTAGATTTAGATGCAGAAGCCCTTTTAGGCTTTAAAACTCTAGAGCATCATGATGGGAAACCTTCGATTGAATTTACTCCTGGTCCCGTCATTCAAGCAATGCAGAAAGGACATCTCCTGTATATTGATGAAATTAACATGGCGAAGCCAGAGACACTTCCCATTCTTAACGGGATATTGGATTATAGACGCAGTATTACGAACCCTTTTACAGGTCAGGTTGTGCAAGCTGAGCAAGAGTTTAAAGTCATTGCAGCCATTAATCAGGGGTATGTCGGAACCGTTCCACTTAATGAAGCCCTAAAGAATCGATTCGTGATTATTCATGTTCCCTATCTACAAGGGGAGCTGCTTAAAGATCTGATTCGCCTTCACTCCAAGCTGACGAATGAAGATATGATCCAGCTCTTTGTCCGGCTTTCAGCAGATTTGATTTTTCAAACAGAAAAGGGACAACTCTCTGAAGAGGCTGCCTCGATTCGTGCCCTGCTAGATGCTGCTGATCTAGCCGTCTACCTTCCAGCGAAACGAGCGATCCAACGTGCTATTATTGAGAAGCTAGAAGATGAACGTGAACAAGCTCTCGTTCAAAATATTATGGATACTTTGTTCTAAAAGGTAGTGTGATTAAACATGAAGTTCCTTTCTTTTGTAGAAAATGATTTTGATGCTTTTCTCCATATGCAGCTAGAAGACCTAGCACAAACCCTATCACGCAACAGGGAGATAAAAGTAGATTATTCCCTTTTATCTTACTACGATCCATGGCAAAACAAAGTATTTGCAAGTCGCTTCTGGGACAAACTTCCCCAGCATGATAAGAAGATGGGGTTACTCAGTGACGTCTATCTAGCTTCCTTGGGACAATACTCTTTTACCCAGTTTGAGCCTATAGCTACATACAAAGAGGCTTGTAAAAAAAGCACAAAACCTCGCTTCGCCATTCAGCTCTTAGCGTTGTGTGAGGAATTACGTCTTTTGGAACATTGTCAAACGTTACGAAAAGGGATGCATTCCGCATTTCTGAAACGTAAAGAGATCTATCGCAAGCATTATGCCGAGCAAATGTCTAGTTTTCTCGTTCAAAAACATCTAGCAGATGCATTGCTCTGTGCTTTATATTGCTATTCAGTAGACGAAGATCCTCTATCTCTTCATTTTTCACCAGAGATTGAAGATATTCTATCCTTACTCATGCATGAATGGATGACCGTCTATGAAGCTAGTTCAACACAGGAGCTGGTCGATTTTTGTCTTTCATTAATGAATCGCCTGGAATTTCTCCTCCCTACAGATTCATATTCTGATCTATTCATATTGTTCAGTAATGACAATTATGTTTCTTCTGGAGAAAAACATACAGAGGGAAACAGGGTAGATCCATTAAAGAACATAGATAAAAATCCCGAGTCTCCAGAAGATTCGCTTAACGCTGAAGATAAGCTTCCAACATGGCATCGAGAAACCTCTCAGCCTACCCAAAGCTTCTTACAGTTTGAATTGGAGCAAGGAACCCAAATGCAAATGCTCGGTGATGCTGCTCGTCAGTCGGAAACAGACGATCAAGCAATGGGCTCTGTACAAGGGAAAACAGGAAAAGCTGAACAAAATGATTTTTCCAAACAAGTACTAGATGAGATGCTTACTCATGCTTCCGAAGTCAAGGAGCATCCCTATGGCAAAGCAAATGCCTTCGCAGCTCTTGTATCCGTCCAAGCTGAAAAACCTACTGTCGAGGAACAAGAGCTGTACCGAGGTTTGGTTGCCAACATCTTTGGGGTCAAAGAGAACATTCGGCAATCGATCCTGAAAACGCTGGAATTCAAAAGAAATGCTCCACGGCAGGATCTATATTGGGGAAGACTTGATAAAAAAATAATACGCCTCCTTACCGAAGAACATCCAAGGTTATTTTATAAAAAACAGCATCCAAGCTCTAAAATCGATGCTGTCTTCTCTCTACTTATTGATTGCTCAGCCTCTATGTACAATAAGATGGATGAAACCAAAAAAGGAGTGACCTTGTTTCATGAGGTATTACGAGGACTTGCTATTCCCCATTCCATAACAGGCTTTTGGGAGGATGTCAATCAAGTAAAAGAAGAATATTACCCTACTTATTTTCAAAAAGTAATTTCTTTTGAAAACGCTCTGTCAAAAGACGCTGGGGCTGGAATTGTTCAATTGAAAGCGATGGAGGATAATCGCGATGGCTTTGCCATTCGTCACACTGTTAAAGAATTATTACATCGAAGTGAGAAGCATCGCTTTCTTTTCGTCTTCTCTGATGGTTCACCTTCAGCCGCTCAATATGACAATAATGGGATTCTCGATACGTACCAAGCTGTCTTAGAGGCTCGTAAAAAAGGGGTTACAGTGATAGGTCTTTTTCTTGCTAATGGAGAAATAAATGAAACGGATCGTGAAACAATGAGCAACATTTACGGGAAACAGCATATACTTGTAGAAAATGTAGGACAACTCCCTGAACATCTCACCTCTTTACTCAAAAAAGTGATTTTCCGATCCATATAATCCTTTTTTTACTAAAAAACGAAAAGAAGATTAGATTTTTTTACTCCAAACGTTATAAAATGTAAAAGAATAGATCGTCAGACTATATTTGCCATGTATATTTCAAAGGAAGGAGGGGTTTCTTTGTTTTTGAAGGTGTTCTTTGTCATACTAGTCGTTTATCTTGGTATTTCGCTCATTTGCTATATCTCCAATAAATTCTATTACTCTATACATTTGGGATTATTGAGAAAGGGGCTCTATTTCATCTTTGTGTCAGCCTTGCTTGGCGGTTTTCTACTAGATCAAATAAGCTATCAAGATTGGCAGCTCATGCTTCAGCTTACGGCGTTTATTATTTTTATTGACCTCAGTATTTTTCAAACACCCAACATATTAAAGATATGGTCCGCAGAATTCCAACACGCAAACGCTATTGCTGATAACATCCAAAGAAACGAAGAGAGAATTCAGCATATGAATAGGAAAGCGAACATCTTTACAACCATCATTCAGCAAACAGATAGTCATCCTATTACACTACCTTCCGCAAAAAATGGTCATGACTATCTAGAAAAACTAGAATTGTTTTTAACGAGATATACTCAGGAATTTGATTTTTCTCTCAAGCTGTACTCTTTACCACTTGTTGATGACGATCAGTTCCATATTCTATCTTCCGACTTGGCTACGCTGATAGACAGGACCTCAAACACATACAATATTACAATCGAAAACAAAGATGAAATTATTGACGAGTTGCTTGAAGCCAATGTACAATCAGTAAAAGATGGCAAGCATGTATTTATTCCTCTATACGGCTATGATCATCATTTATTGATTATCCTCAGCGCCAATGCAGAAAATGTTATAGAAATCGACACAACAAATATCATAAATTTGATCTTTTTCTACAACCAATTGGTACAAGCACACTAATACATGATATAATAAAGTACGAAGAACTATTTTAGAAGCGGAGGATCGTCGAATGATTACTCAAAAAAAAGATGACAGACTCTGGAGAGAAAATTCTTCTAAAGAACAAACGAATAGAAAAAAGATTACGAAGGTGCCACAGTTTAATTCGACAAAACAATTATTTGAACAAAATAAAAAAATCATGAAGCTGATTTCTGATAAATAACGGTTTGATAAGTAAGAACAAGCTATATGAGATTTGTAGTAAGCAAAGAAGGAACACCCTTCTTTGCTTTTTTAGTATACGTTTATTTTTTTTGGCATAGAGTAAACTGATAATACCAATTACTGCGTAGGAGATGAGTATGATAGGCAGACACAAGAGCACAGAACAACAAAAGAAACAAAAAAAAATTACAACATCAAATATTGATAAAGACAATAAGTTATCTAAAGATAACAATAAACTAATCAAACTGCTTAAGTCTTTTTATAGTTAATAATTAGACAGAAAAAATAGCCCCTAATATACGGGGGCTATACAGCAGTACTTTCTTTGTGTCCTTGTTGAAGCTGATACATCTGATGATATCTCCCATTCAACCGCATTAACGTATCATGATTTCCACTTTCAACGATTTCACCTTTATGCAGAACCAAAATTTGGTCTGCATTTTTTATTGTCGATAAACGATGGGCAATGACAAAGGTCGTTCTCCCCTTCTTTAAAATTTCAAGAGCATTTTGAATAACACTTTCCGTTTCTGTATCTATATTTGCTGTTGCCTCATCTAAAATGAGGATAGCAGGATTAAAGGCTAATGCCCGGGCAAATGAGATTAACTGTCTCTGACCAGAAGATAAGGTACTTCCCTTCTCAATCACAGGCTCATCATACCCTTGAGGTAACAAAGATACAAACTCCTCTGCTCCCACATCCTTTAATGCCTTCTCCACCATTTCTCTAGTGATGGTTGGATCATCTAAGCTTACATTCGAAGCGATCGTTCCAGTAAATAAAAAGGGGTCCTGCAAAACGATTCCCATATGCTTTCTTAAGTGCTGTACAGGCATCTCTTTTATATTCATACCATCAATATAGATATTTCCTTGATTGATTTCATAAAAGCGCAGCAACAGGTTCATAATGGAGCTCTTTCCTGATCCCGTATGTCCAACTAGAGCCACGGTTTCCCCTTGATTGGCTTCAAAGCTAATATTCTTTAGAACATTTTCGTCCTTCTTATAACCAAAAGTGACCTGATCAAAGACAACATCCCCCTTAAAGCGAGGAATCTCTCCTTCTTGCACATCGACTCCTTTTTCATTCATCAGTTGAAAGACTCTCTCTGAGGCAACTAATGCTTGTTCTAATTGTGCTAATTTATTGACCACATCTACTACAGGATGAAATAGGCGATTTAGATAGTCTACAAAAGCATATAAAACTCCCATCGAAACGACACTCCCTACTCCTAAGGAAGCTCCTCCGAAATACCAAATCAGAGCAACGAAGGCAAGATTTCTTAAGACATGCACTAAATTATGCCCTGTCAGGGAGTTCAGATTGAGCAATTTGTTCTGATACGCAAAATGTTCCTTATTAAACTTTTCAAACTCTTCCATCGTCTGATTCGAACGTCTAAAGGCATGAATAATCGGCATGCCTTGAATCGATTCGTTAATCATTCCATTTATATCACTTAATCTTGAGCGAATCACATGATTGTATTTAGAGGCAAATTTACGGTATAAAATAATCCAAACCACAATTATAGGGATGACTAACAAACAAATAGCCGCTAATTTTGCATCCAGTAAGAATAGCGCGGTAAAAATCCCGATCATGTAAATACTACTTGTGAAAAAAGTGGCCAAAACGGTCACATATAATTCTCTAACCGCCTCTGTATCATTGGTCACTCTAGAAACGACCTTTCCTGCTGGTAAGTTATCAAAGTACTGAATGGGAAGGCGTTGTGTTTGACCAAAGACATCCATACGCATCTTCTGAATGATTTGATTTGCTGACGTTTGTAGTAAATAGGATTTTCCATATTGAAAGAAAGAAGCAAAGACTAAGAGAAAGAAATAAATACCGAGAAGAGTGACTAATCCAGGAATCTCCGGCTTATAGAATTGATATAATTCCTCCGCCGTCAATTCTCTTGCTGTATATTCTTTACGCTCATCTCCCTTTTGAATGATCAGCTTTCCTTTCTCTGCTATTCTTTCTCCATCAAAAGCAATGGCTTGATCAATAAAATAATACTTTCTACCCACTTGTAAAATTCTCACTTCTTCTCCACGACTCTCATTTTCTAGAAAATGATCATCTCGCTTATACCACGTTCCTTGAAAAGAAACGGCTTTTTTATCTGTTAGCTCCGTTTCATACCATTTGAATTCAATGCCCAAAATATGATTATCAATCATTTTCTTGGCAATAAAAGGCCCTGTTAACTCTGCCATTACAGCAATCGTCAGCATGAGTAATGCCAATAAAATTGATTTTTTATAGAGAAGGGCATAATTGAATAATCGTTTTCCAACTCTCATTAAATCACCTTACTCTCATTTAGTTTTGATTCTAGCTGCTGTCGATCGAATTGCTCCTTGTACCAACCGTTCTTATGAACAAGCTGATGATGTGTTCCCTGCTCGACAATCTGTCCATCCTCTAAGACGAGAATCCAATCCGCATGCTGTACTGCGGATAAGCGATGCGTAGTGATAAAGGTCGTTTTTCCTTTCCGTTCTTCTCTAATGTTCGTAATAATCATCGCTTCTGTCTTGGCATCAACCGCAGACATCGCATCATCAAGAATAAGGATCTCAGGATCAATAAGTAAGGCTCGAGCAATCGCCACCCGTTGCTTTTGTCCTCCTGATAAAGCAACCCCCTTCTCACCAACCAGTGTTTCTAACCCATCAGGCAAAGACTCGATATCTCGATCAAAAGCAGCAAGGTAAATGCTCTTCATCAGTTCATTCTCCGAACGTTCAGGATCACCAAAGTATATGTTCGCCTTTACCGTTTTAGAAAATAAGAATTGATCTTGAGGTACATACCCTATCCAGCTTTTTAATTCATCTAAGGAAATATGCTCCAGTGCAACTCCTGAAATACGAATCTCACCTTGCCCCAAAGGATACTCTCTTAATAATTGCTTTAAGAGTGTGGTTTTTCCTGATCCTGTCTTACCTACTATCCCCAGTGTCTGGCCCCTCTGTAACGTGAATGAGATATCTTGCAGGTTATCTACTTGAGAAGTGGGATAACGAAAGCGAACCTGTTTAAATTCAATGGTTTCCGGCAACTTCATGCTATTTGTTCTCTCATGATCCTCAACATCAGGCTGGTAAGCCAAGGTTTCATTGACTCGATCTAGAGAAGCATTTCCTCGTTGCATAATATTAATGAGCTCACCAACGGCAAACATCGGCCAGATCAGCATTCCTAAATAGACATTAAAAGAAACCAGCTCTCCAAGAGTAATCGTACTATGAAAAACCAAATAAGCTCCATAACCTAGCCCTATAAGGTAACTAATCCCTACAAGTACTTTAATCGTCGGTTCGAACAAGGAATCAATCTTGGCTACAGCAATGTTTTTCTGTAACACATCATTTGTTACGTCCTTAAATTTTCTTTGACTTTCTTTTTCTTGAACATAAGCTCGAATGACTCGAACACCCGCAATAGTTTCTAACACTTGATCATTCATGCCTCCAAAGGCATCCTGAGCCGCTGTAAAGCGTTTATGGATTCTCTTGCCGAATACACTAATCGCTAACGCCATGAAGGGCAAGGGAAGCAAAGCCATAAAAGTTAACTTCCAGCTAATGAAAAACCCCATTGTTAATATAATGGTAATCATGAAGAAGGAGGAATCGATTAACGTCAGTATTCCAAAACCTGCTGTCATCGAAATAGCTTTTAAATCATTCGTTGCCCTTGCCATTAAATCTCCTGTTCGATTCTTTTCGTAAAAGGTTGGGGTCATTCGTAATAAATGATGCATAAAACGAGTACGCATGATTCGTTCTACTAAAAATGAACCACCAAACAATAGATAAAGCCATGTGTATGTGACAACATAGATCACAACAATTAATAGTCCATAGAATAAAACGATCTGAACCATTCTTTCCATGGTCCATACTCCCATATTCATTTCATCAATCGCAATTCCTATTAGCTTAGGTGGAATGACTTCAAGAATTCCTACAAAGATCAGAAGAAGAATGGCAACGGTATATCTCTTCCAATATTCTTTGAAAAACCACGCTAATTTCTGTAAAGCTGCAAACATGCTGTTTCACCTCTCCTTTTTAAGCAAAAAAATACCACATTTTAATGTGGTATAATATCCCAATAGATGTGCGTACTAAAGTACATGCTATTTCAGAATATAAAAAACCACAAGCGAACGCCTGCGGTCTATTATCAATAACAATAATAGTAAGAGATCATTAAAAAACATGACAATCCCTAACGTATCTGACAAAACGCAGGTCGATCTAATATGAATTTGTTCAGATGTTCTTCTACAAGTTGAATCAATCCAGTTACTAAAATCATAGTAATCAAACCTCCGTTTCCTTTACATTTTTAATCATCATTATTTTTTCTAAACATTTACATTACAAATACTACCACTATCGCCACTAAACTGTCAATCTTTTTTTTCAAATAATGGAATCAGTCTGTCATGAAGCGCTTTTTCTAAATAAGGCTCAACTTTCAAAAACTGTTTAAACATCAGATATTCCTTGACGAGATGTTCTTGGTCATTAGCAGAAGTTTTGATTGCTCTCAGCAATAAATTTTTAGCGGTATGCTCCATATCAATAAATTCAAGAATTTGAGTTTTATAGCCCATAATGTCTAACAATTGTGCTCGGATTGAATCTGTTGCTAGAGCAGAGAACCTCTCACGGATGATTCCATGTCTAAGCATAGGTTCAAGCTGGACCTGCTCGATTTGACGATGTAATTCATGCTGACAGCAAGGTACTGACAATATGACTTCTGCTCCCCAACGCACTGCCTTTTCAAGGGCTGCATCTGTTGCTGTATCACAGGCATGCAGGGTAACGACCATATTGACCTGATCTAATTCATTATAATCAGCGATATCTCCGACCATAAAGTGGAGATCGTTAAACCCAAACTTTTGGACAAGCGACTGACAATGCTGGATCACATCCTTTTTCAAATCAAGACCAATGATCTTCACCTCTAAACCTTGCAGCTCCTTCAAATAATAGTGCAAGGCGAAGGTCAAATAGGATTTCCCACAGCCAAAATCAACAATGCGTATCGGTCCATTTTTACTGAGATAAGGAACAACGTCCTGAATGATTTCTAGAAAACGATTAATCTGTCTAAATTTATCGTATTTTTTCGCTAGAACTTTCCCTTCAGCATTCATTACTCCCAGTTCAATTAAGAAGGGAACAGGTTTACCCTCTTCAAGGATATAGTGCTTTTTTCGATTATGTGACAGGTCAATTTTTTGCTTAGTAGGCTTTTTCTTCAGTATAGACACTTTGAATTTTTTACTGATCAAAATTTGATAATCAGCTTCTAAGGTATTTATGATTCCTTGTTTAAATTTTTGTTGGAAAAGCTCAAAAGTCTTCTCTGTTGCTTGTCCAGGAAGCAGATTTTCATGCGCTACTTTTTTTTCATAGAAGTAGCTAAATTGATAAATCCTCTCTCCTTTAAGCTCAATCGGTTTTATCGTTACTTTCTTATATCCCTCAGGCTCATTAGAGCGTGTATGACTAAGAGAAGCTTGAATCAATGCTTGCCCTTGGAATACTTGAGTGAGCAGTTCTTCTATTTTTTCCACCACTGATCCTCCTTTATTACAGTTAAATCAGTAAATTAAATAACTCAGGGTTTTTGTTAATTTCACTATAGGTAAAGCCTTTGCGGTTCATTCTTTCAATCAGCGGCTCATAATCGCTCTTGCATTTCAATTCAATGCCGACTAAGGCTGGACCATTGTCTTTGTTATTCTTTTTGGTATATTCGAAACGCGTTATATCATCTGATTCACTAAGAACCTCTTCCATAAACTCTCTTAAAGCTCCCGCTCTTTGAGGGAAATGTACAATAAAGTAATGCTTTAACCCTTCATAGATCAGGGAGCGTTCTTTAATCTCCTGCATGCGGTCTATATCATTATTCCCCCCGCTAATAATACATACCACATTTTTTCCTTTAATTTCATCTTTGTAAAAGTCTAATGCCGCAATAGATAGTGCACCTGAAGGCTCAGCAACGATGGCATTTTCGTTATATAGTTCAAGAATTGTTGTGCAAACTTTCCCCTCAGGAACAAGGAGAATATCATCGACAACGTCTTTACATATGTCATAGGTAATATCCCCTACTCTTTTAACAGCAGCCCCATCGACAAAGGTATCAATGTTCTCCAAGGATACAACCTTCCCCTTCTCTAGGGACTCTTTCATTCCAGGAGCTCCAACAGGCTCTACACCAATTATTCGAGTGGCGGGGCTTATTGTTTTGACATAAGAACCGACCCCAGAAGCTAGTCCGCCTCCCCCTATTCCAACGAATATGTAATCTAGCTGTTCCTCCATTTTATTCATAATTTCCATCCCGACAGTACCTTGTCCAGCAATGGTTAATAAATCATCGAAGGGATGGATAAAAGGAATGCTTTCTTTTTCTGCATAGCTAATTGCTTCTTTATATGAATCGTCGAAGGTATCCCCCGTCAAAATCACTTCAACATAGTCTCCACCAAAACGTTTTACTTGAGAGATTTTTTGTCGAGGCGTTGTAGAAGGCATGAAAATCTTGCCTATGATTCCTAGGTTTTTGCAGGAATACGCTACTCCTTGTGCATGATTGCCCGCACTAGCACAAACAATCCCTCGAACTAAATCATTTGCAGGATAATGCTTGATGATGTTATAAGCTCCTCTAATCTTAAAGGAACGTACAACCTGCTGATCCTCACGCTTCAGATAAACATTACATCCGTATCGGTTCGAAAGAATTTCATTTCGTTGAAGCGGCGTTTTAATAATGACATCCTTTAATGTCTGGTAGGCAATAATGATGTCCTCTACTTGTATTTTACTCATAATCCTATCCCTCTTTAGTCTGTAATTAAGAAAAGCTTCTAGTGAAGCTCTTTCCAAGATGTCGTCTAGAACATTTTAAAAAATTTGAATGATATGTAAAAATCGATCCTTACTCCAAAGGATCGATTTTTTAAAAGTACATTAATTATTAGCTTTTTCAGGTTCTATGTCAATAGGACTTGCACCATGAGTTTGACGATTCAGCAACGTTTGGATCAGAACTCCTGCGGTGACGATTGCCAAAGCAATGGCATCCCATAACAGATTAGCATTGATTAGACAGATTGAGGCAACCACTAGCAACACTCGCACAAGCACATTCGCTTGTTTTCCGGCAAACCAGCCTTGCACAGCAGCGGAAAGGAGATAGATTCCTGCCGATGCCGTTACCACCGCAATCGCAATGCTGACACCCTCACCCACCATCAACAGCTGAGGACTGTAGATAAACATAAATGGGACAATAAAGGCTGCAATCCCTAAACGAAATGCTTGAACACCTGTTTTAAATGGATCGGTTCCAGCTACACCAGCAGCAGCATAAGCAGCTAAGGCAACAGGAGGTGTAATAGCAGACATAACCGCATAATAAAAGACAAACATATGGGCGAAAAGAGGATCAATCCCTACGCTAATAAGACCTGGTGCCACGACCGATGCTGCTACAGCATAAGCAGCCGTAGTAGGCATTCCCATTCCTAAAAGGATCGAAATGAACATCGCAAATAATAAAGCTAATAACTGATTATTATCTGCAATGCTTAAAAGCATTGAGCTAAATCTCAATCCCACGCCCGTAAGAGCAATGACTCCCACGATAATTCCCGCACAGGCACAAACAGCAAGCAGTTGAATTGTATTTTTCATTCCCAATTCAAGAGCTTCAAAGACTTTGACGATCCCCATCCTGGTTTCTTTTCTAACCAAGCTAATCAGAAAGCAAGCGACTATACTGTATGTTCCCGATAAGATGACGGAGAACCCGCTTAATAGTAATCCTATCAACAGGATAATAGGAAGAAATAGATAGGATTGTTTTAAAATCGTACTCATTTTAGGCAGTTCTGCACGTGACAATCCTTTCATTCCGTTTTTGAGCGCTTCAAAATCAACCATTAAATAAACGGATAAAAAATAGAGAAGTGCCGGAATCGTCGCTGCAATAACGATATCAGAATATTTAATGCCCGTGATTTCCGCCATTAGGAAGGCTCCCGCTCCCATAATCGGAATCATGATTTGACCACCTGCCGAAGCAGTTGCTTCAGTCGCAGCCGCAAAGCGAGGATGATAGCCCACCCTTTTCATTAAAGGAATGGTTAATGAACCCGTTGCCACGGCGTTTCCTGCTGAGGTTCCATTCATCATCCCCATTAGACCACTAGAAATAACCGATACTTTTGCTGGACCTCCACGCATCCCTCCTGCAAGTGAAAAGGAAAAATCTATAAAATACCTTCCGACCCCTGACATCTGCAAAAATGCACCAAAAATAATAAAGAGTACAATGTACTTAGAGGATACATCAAGCGTTACTCCAAATATTCCATCTAAACCATAGATGTAGGTGGCAAATCTCTGGAGAGTATATCCGTTATGATGTAAGATGCTAGGCAGATACGGTCCCACAAAAGCATAAAGAATAAAGAATCCAGACAAAATAGGCAACGTCCAGCCACTGGTTCTCCGTGTCAATTCTAACACCAGCAAAATACCTACAATGGCAACTATCGAATCCAATAGCGTTGGGCGAACACCGAATCTAAATAATAGCTGCGCCAAGTTCATATAGATGTATAAGCCTATAGCGATACTCGCTACAATAAGAGTCCAATCAAACCAATGGATCCTCTGAGCTGCTTTTTTCCAACCAGGAAATAGCATAAAACCTAATATTGCTCCAAAAACAAGATGTGTACTTCTAAAAATCCAAGGATCAATGGCATGAAAATTCAAGATATAGAGATGAAAAATAGCACCAAGGACAGCAATGGCAGTAAAGGTGATTTTGATGAAGCCGGTTAACTTTCTCGCTTCGGTTGAACTCCCCACTTGCTCTTCTTCCATCTGATGCTGAACGATTGTAGCTGGTGATTTCTTTTCAGCTTCATTTGCTTCAGCTTTGTTTCTCAACATCCTATTCACCTTAATCACCCCTTAATGGGAATGAAGCAACCCCCTCTTTCTAAAAGAGGAGATGCTCATTCGATATATCAGTTCTTACATTTTTATATTCTTTAAAAGAATAACCTTTTAAATACAGAATATTCAATCTATTTTTGGTGCTCTGGTGGGTATACTTCTTTCGGTAGCTGAATACCAATCTCTTCATAGTATCGAATAGCACCTGGATGTAAAGGAAGTACCGTATTTTTCAAGATCGCTTCAGGAACCGCTTCCTCTGCTGAAACATGTGTTTTGATCATGTGATCTTGGTTCTCATGATATGCTTTCACTAACTCATAAACAAATTCTGAGTTCATGTTCTTATGCACGACTCCAAAATTAAACATGGCAATCGTTTCAATGTCATCCTTAGCAGATTGATAGGTTCCACCTGGAATTGTGAAAGGAAAGAAGAATGGATACTTTTCCATTACTTTTTCACGCGCATCACCATCAATACCAAATATCTTAATTTTTCTCTGCGCTTCAATTTCAGATACCGCCGAAATAGGAATCCCTGCGGAAAATCCAATAATATCCAATTGACCATCCATCTGCTGTGACGCCATATCAGAAGCCCCTGCCTGAACATTCGTGGTATTTAGATCTAGTGCCGCATGGATCAGTGGTAAATAGGTTCCTGACGTTCCCCCAGCAGGTCCTACTCCAACTCGTTGACCCTTAATATCTTCTAATTTAGTTACACCAGCATTTTCTAAAGCCCACCAGTGGAACGGTGTCGTATACATTGGAAAGATGATTCTAATATCCTCCATTTTTTCGCCGTCTGTCCAATCTCCCGTTCCTGTAAACCCTTCATAAGCAGGTCCTAACGTCACTAATCCAATATCTTGATCTCTTACTTGAGTCAATTGCATGTTATGTACCGGTCCCCCGGTTACTTCCACATTAGCAGAAACTCCCAATTTTTGCTGTAATAACTCTGCTAGCCCTGCTCCATAAATAAAGTACGTTCCTCCTTGTGAAGCGGTTCCTATCTTCACGGTTGTTGGTCTAGCATCTTCTGTTACTTCACTCGTAGCTGAATTGGCATCATTTTTTGTACCTCCAGTCGCACTTTGACCACAAGCAGCCAATAGAGTCAAGGAAAGACACGCAAACAATGTGAGCGCTTTCTTTTTCCATCTGATTTTCATAGTACTTTTCCCCCATTCATTTTTTGTTTTTTGGTAGATGGCTTATATATCTTGCTCCAAACCGTTCAGAAAAAGTTTGATAAATCGGTTTAAAAGCCTCTTCCCAAGCTTTTCTTTCCTCATCTGATAACTCATGAACAGAAATGCAGTTGCATTCACGTATCATGGTAAGCTTCTCATGATTTAATGATTGAGCAACTTCTCTTTCCCATTCTGTTACTTCCTCTAGGGTTTTCTTTATCACTTGCTGTACATCAGTAGGAAGGCTATTCCAGAAGGTATTATTCGTCAACACAAGGTATCCAAGATAACCATGATTACTCAAAGTCATATAGGACTGAAGGTAAATAGATTTCGACTCGTAATATTTGATAGAGTATTTTCTTGACCATCAATCCCATTCATCTCCAGTTGTTGAAAGACCTCATTAAATGTTAAATGCACACTCGTAGCCTGTAATGTTTGAAATTGCTCCTCTAGCACCCAACTAGGCATGATTCTTATCTTTAACCCCATGAAATCTTCCAGATGAACAAGTGGACCCCTATTATTCGTCATTTGTTTAAAGCCATTATCCCAAATATCTAATGGATAGACCCCTTTTGCCAATAGTTTTTGTAAAAGTTCATTTCCAATAGGACCTGTCAAATAGCTATGCACTTCCTTCTCGTTTTCAAAGGCAAATGGCAAGTCTATCACACTAAATTCTGGGACAAGATCAGTAAGCTTTGACGTGGCAGGGGCAATCATCTGAATGTCCCCTCGTAAGAGAGCATCTATTTCTTCCCCATCTCGATAGAAAGTTCCATTAGGAAATACTTGTACCTCCACTCTCCCATTGGTTCGTTCTTTCACGAGTTTAGCAAATTTACGAGCGGCTAGTCCTTTTGGTGTTTCTTCTCCAACGACGTGAGAAAAGCGAATCACAATTCTTTCTTCTTCACTTAGTTGTTCATGATCAGTGGGATAAGAAGCGCGACAGGAAACCAGAATACAGATCAAGAACGAAACGATCAACCCTTTAGCTATACACAATACGAAACCATTTTTTTTGTACACGATACCCTCCATTAATACTGTCAAACTGCCTAGCTGGCTTTGACTACACTTAGTATAAAACGCTTACATTACTTGAACAATAAAAAGACCATACTGTTCTTTTTGGTCTTTTTGGTCTTGTTTTTTAAAGCGAATAGAAATGACTCGGTCTTCCTACAGTTCCATAGCGAATATGGACTTGTATCTTCCCTTCCTTCTCTAAATAGTCTAAATATCTCCTGACTGTCACTCTAGCCATTCCGAGCGCCCGAGCAAGCTGCTCTGCTGTAACAGGCTCCTTCTGCTGCTCCAGACCCTTCACAATTTGATTCAATGTCGTTTCACTTAAACCTTTGGGTATAGCTGGGCTTTCTATTTGTGCAACTTTCCAGCCATCTATATCTTCTTGTTTGAGAGAATCGATATTTTGAAGCTTTGACCACATTTTATAGTAGGTGTCTAACGCCGCCTTAAACCGCTCGAATCGAAAAGGCTTTACTAGATAATCTACAGCCCCAAGTCTAAGCACCTCGTGAATGGTTTTGGCATCTCTAGCAGCGGTGATCATAATGATATCACTTGGGATTTTCTCATCACGTATTTTTAAGAGTAAATCTACACCTGACATATCTGGTAAGTACATATCTAGAAGAATTAAATCTGGTGCCATTCGCTTGATTTGTTGATAGGCATCCTCACCATTCGTAGCCGTTCCAACACAACGATACTGCGAAAGTTTTTTCAAAAAACCTTGATTCACATCTAGTACCATAGGATCATCTTCGATAATAAAAACCTTGATTTGCTTCATTTGTTTCCCCTCCCAACAGAATTTTTATTTTGGTTCCTTCTCCTATTTTAGAGGAAACTTCCATTTCACCTTCTTGGGCATCTACGATCTGTTTGACCAAGGCTAAACCAATTCCTCTTCCTTCTTTGGCTTTCGTGCTGAAGCCATAGTCGAACATTTTTACCCTTTCACTTTCTGTAATTCCTACCCCCGTATCCTTGACTTCAATTAAAAAGAAATGTTCATTTCCTTGAATGATACACGTTACTTGCTTGTTTTCTCCTGAATCGATACACGCTTCCAGTGCATTCTCAATCACATTCCCAATCAAGGTAATAAGATCTCCTGAATGGAGCCCCTCAATAATATCTGTCAAGTAGCTTGTACGATCAATGGTAAGTTGTACTCCTAGCTCGTGAGCTCTAGATCGCTTTCCTAGCAACAATCCAGAAATAGAATAGACAGAAATATGATCTTTAAAATATTGAATCACATCCTGTTCATCCGATGTTTCATCAATAATTTTGTCCAGAGCTTCTTCCGTTCGATCTAGCTGAATTAAGCCTGCTATACTGTGCAACTTATTCATGTATTCATGATTTTGTGCTCTTAACGCATCCACAAGGTTTTTAACCCCTGTCAGCTCTTCTGCTAAACGATTCGCCTCCGTCCGATTGGTAAGGATCAGCACGGTGCCAACAAAAGTTTCTTTGACATAGATCGGATGGATGGTTGTTAAATACATTTTACCTTTCAACAGCATTGTTTTATTGACGGTTTCAATCCCCCGATTTTGAATCATAAATTGCCAAAGCTCTGGAAATAGCTTGTGCAAGGAATATTCGTAAGATATATTGATTTGCTCGATTCCCGCATATTCCTGTGCCAAGCGATTCATGAAACTTATCTTCCCTTGATCGTCTACTGCTACAATTCCTGTATCCAGCGCCTGCATCACAGCTGATCTTTCCTCTAGTAATTTTGAGATTTCATAAGGCTCCATTCCTAGCATTTGCTTCTTGATGTTATTGGCTAATAGCCATGAACCTAGCAAACCAATGACTAATCCCCAAACCAAAGAAAGGAGAATATCATATTGAAATTGATATAGTACGTTCTGAATGGTAGGAGTTAAGACACCGACTACAACCACTCCTACCTGCCGAACCCCTTCTTCATCCATGACAGGAACAAAGGCCCGAATAGCAGAACCTAGTACTCCATAAGCCTTTGATAAATACTCGTGTTCCGAAAGTGAGGCATTCTCATCTCCCCCTCAAACGCACTGCCAATCTTATCCTCTGAGGGATGCGAATATCGAATGCGATTCATATCAAAAACAACAACATAATCAACATTGGTCGCTAATCGGATTCGTTCAGCTATCGGTTGAATCGTTTTATGACCGTTCATTTTTCCTACATTTTCTTTAATTTCAGCTAATTGCGCTACTGTCCTTGAGATAGACAAGGCTCTTTGACCCAATTCTTTTTCAAATGCTGAAGAAACACTGTAGACCATGATTAAACCACTGGTCAATACAGAGGTAAATACAATGAAAAAAGAATAGATAAGAATTTTTGTACGTAAAGCAATTTGCATAGAGCCATCCCTCTTTTGAATCGTATAATAAAGCCGACTTCCATCAGATGGAATTTTTACTCCACCTGAAGATTAGACCGAGATAAATTACATTATACAGATTATGCCTATAAAAAAACATCGTGAAATGGTTGTATATTTATGCTATTATAGGAATATTACAAAAAATTCTTACATTCGTACAGTACAGAGATAAAGTAGAATTCCATCAGATGGAATTTTCATTCCACCTGATGGTTAAAATGTATGAATCTTATTCATGTAAGTTGATAGGAAGGATGGAGAAAATGTCTATACTGGTACAACAACAACTCAAAGACAATGATAATAGCGCTCCACTCCGTAGGGATGTTAAATTCCTGGGACATATTCTCGGGGATGTTCTTATCCACCATGGAGGGCATGAGCTATTAGAAACGGTTGAAAGAATAAGAGAGAAAACAAAACTGTTACGGGAAGAGTTTGATGAAGCTACCTACCTCTTATTAAAGAAGGAAATCAAGGAGCTTCAAGAGCCATTAAGAAAGCAAGTGATTCGAGCTTTTTCCATTTACTTTCACTTAGTTAATATCGCCGAACAAAATCATCGTATCCGCAGAAGACGGCAATATCAGCTTGAAGAGCATCAAGGATCACAGCCTCATTCCATTGAGAATGCTGTACAATCCTTAAAACAAAACGAGATCGATCCAAGCTTAGTAGAGGAAGTCCTAAATAAGCTTTCTTTAGAGCTGATCATTACAGCACACCCAACAGAAGCCATGAGACGCTCTGTTCTTGAAATACATCAGCGAATTGCTCATCTTTTGCAGCAGCTAGATCACCCACTTCTACATAGAGCAGAGAAGAAATATCTTCAGGAGCGACTCTTTAATGAAGTGATGATCCTATGGCAAACAGAAGAGCTGCGTATCGAAAAACCAACTGTCATGGATGAGGTTTCGAATGGACTCTATTATTTTGATGAAACTTTATTTGATGTGCTTCCAAAAATCCATCAGGAGCTTGAAGATTCCTTACAAGAAATTTATCCCGAAAACGGCTGGGAGGTTCCTAATTTTCTTCGATTTGGTTCGTGGATTGGTGGAGATCGAGATGGCAACCCTAACGTGACACCAGAGATCACATGGAAAACCCTTATGAAGCAAAGAAAACTAGTGCTGCGCAAATATAAAGCAGCGCTAAAAGAGCTCATGCGTAGACTCTCTCATTCCATACATCATGTAAAAGTGGATCCAGAGCTTTTGGAGTCTATTGAGAGAGAAGAGCACCTTCTGCCAGAAGGAGAAAAATGGAGAATTCGTCATGAGGTATATCGTTGTAAATTAAGCATCATGAACAAAAAGCTAACAAATGTAGAAAATGAAAGTGAAGGATATCTTTCGGCTGAAGAATTTTTGAAAGACTTAAAATTAATCCAACGAAGCCTAGCATTGCATATTCCAACCAATCATCCAATAAAAGATTTACAAAAATTAATTCGTCAAGTGGAGCTGTTTGGTTTTCATCTAGCTACTTTAGATATTCGAAACCATAGTGGAGAGCATGAAGCAGCCATCTCTGAAATCCTGCAAAAAGTAAATCTGGCTTCAGATTACCCTTCACTCTCCGAGGAGAATAAAGTGACATTGCTTGTCGATATTCTAGGTGACCCCAGACCCATCACCTCTACCTTCGGAGAATATTCTAAGCAGACAACAGAAATACTCGACGCCTTTCATATGATCAGACGTGCCCATCAGGAGTTCGGTGAAAGATCAATCGAAGTATACCTAGTAAGCATGACACAATCGACAAGTGATCTCTTAGAAATTTTAGTACTCGCCAAAGAAGCTGGACTCTATAAGATTCATGCTGATGGACAGGTACAGAGTAAAATCACAGTAGCCCCTCTATTAGAAACCATCGATGATCTAAGTGCTGGACCCGATATTATGAAAAAGTGTTTTGAGCTAGATGTATTTCGTAAACATCTCAAGAGCCGTAATGATCTACAAGAAATCATGCTGGGATATTCGGATGGAAGCAAAGACGGCGGTACTTTAACTGCGAATTGGAAGCTATACAAAGCCCAGCAAGAGATTCATGATGTAGCAAAACAATACGATGTACGTCTAAAGTTCTTTCATGGACGCGGTGGCTCTCTAGGTCGTGGTGGCGGTCCATTGAATCGAAGCATTCTTTCTCAACCTGCGGAAACCTTAGGTGATGGAGTGAAAATTACAGAGCAAGGAGAGGTGCTATCCTCTAGATACTCCCTGCATGATATTGCCTACCGCAGCCTTGAACAGGCAACTCATGCACTGTTAACAGCTTCTGCTCATGTTTCGAAGGATGCTGAACATCAGAACGAACGAAGACCTGAATGGGAACAGACAATGGAAATGATCTCTGCTCATTCACTCAAGAAGTATCAAGATTTAGTCTTTGGTGATCCTGACTTTCTTACTTATTTCAGACAAGCTACACCATTACCAGAGCTCGGCGCTCTAAATATCGGTTCAAGACCCATGAGCCGAAAAGGAAGCTCACGATTTGAAGATCTACGTGCCATTCCTTGGGTTTTTGCTTGGACGCAAAGCAGACAATTACTACCTGCATGGTATGCCGCGGGAACTGGTTTATCACGCTATGCAGCGTCTGAAACTGAGCTTAGCCAATTGCAAAATATGTATAGAGAATGGCCATTCTTCCGCTCCACTATAGATAATTTACAGATGGCTTTAATGAAGGCTGATTTTACTACAGCAAAAGAGTACATTGCTATGGTTGAAGAAGAAGAGGTTGCCTCTAGAATCTATTCTATTCTAAAAGAAGAATTTGACTTAACGAAAAAAATCATTTTAGCAATCACCGGTCAGCAAGATCTATTAGATCATATTCCTAACATCAAGGAGTCAATCCGATTGAGGAATCCCTATGTAGATCCTTTAAGTTATTTACAGGTTGCTCTTGTCATGGAACTACGCAAACAAAAAGAACAGGGGCATGAAGACGAAGCCCTGTTACGAGAAGTTCTCCTGACGATCAATGGAATTGCTGCCGGACTGAGAAATACTGGTTGATAACAGCAGAAAAAGACCTAGCGCGATATTAAATGGTAGTGACCCCAAAAAGTTAAAGTTTTAATTATGCAGCTATTAGGCTGGTTTGAG
>NZ_BAMO01000014.1 GCF_000615945.1 Caldalkalibacillus mannanilyticus JCM 10596 | reverse complement strand
GTGTTTCTTCATTTTCTTACTCTTTGCCGCTGTCTTGCAGCAACATTTAATATCATACCAAAACATTTTCAAAAAATCAACTACTTTTTTTTCAAACTGTTCGTTTCACAATTTTCAACACTTCATTTGCTTTTTCTGTTGCCGCTCTCTCGCGGCGACAAGACTTATCTTATCATCTTTTTACTTCTCGTTTCAACGGCTAATTTTTGGGGATTTATTAGGGTTCCTCTGCAAAGGTTATAAAGCAAACCCTACATTAGATGGAGATTTTACTCCGCTTAGTGTTAGGAGGGGACAAAAAAAACATCCCTTTATATAGAAGGAATGTTGGGGCTTACTATGTAGGCTCTTACTTTAATATCTCCTGATACTGTTTCTGTATACACTTCATCTACAAGATGTTTCTTCACTAAGTGCTCCAATAAAATGCTTAGATCTAAGGAATATTCTTGTACTTCTTGTTGGGCTAATATCTCTTCAAACAACCAAGGTTCTTTCTTCTTTCCTAAGACATCAAGTAAATGCGATGCTCCTAACCTCGTTTTTGAGATAACGGAGAACTCACTAGCCAGCAAGAGGAGCTCCAGCCTCTTCGCTAATATATCGGAGCCCATTAATAGCTCGTCGTATAATTTATATATTTCTGGATCAATTTTTTTTACTTGTTTCCACAGAGTGACCTCTGGATGAAATCCCTGTTCAATAACGGATAGTCTGGCCCAATGGTGCAGCGCATGCAGAATTTGATTAAAAGAGTCTAGGTAGTCTCCGGAATTTAGTAATTCTTTTCCTTCTTGGTATCTTCTTATTAAACGTCCAAACTCCACACACAACCTTTTGCTTCTTAATTCAAAAGGGAATTCGATTAATCGTTCCTTAAGCTCTGTAACAAAATCATTTCGATCAAATACAATTTTCCCATGCATCACCCATTCAACAGCACGACGATTACTCCCTGCTGCTAACCATTCATGTAACATTGTTTTATCCACTGTAATTAGTTGTACCTTTTTATCTTCGTAACGGTAATGATGAGTATTCCAGTATACTTCTTCATTCTCAGTAATCACTAAAATAATATCATCAAAGCCATCTGTAACTGGACTAAACGTTTCTTTCTTTTGTAAATGAATAATACCAAGCGTATTCGTATCGCTTGCTCTTTCTTGATACAAAATCCGTAACTGACTATCCAACAGGCCCCACCTTACTTTCTATAGATCTTACTTTCTCTAATTCTCTATGTACAAAGGATTCTACATTCTTCTTATAAAATCCTTTTTTCAGGATTCGTTCATTGCTGTAAAAAAAATAGATATGCTATACTAAGCACATTAGGAGGGACAACCATGTTCAATAAAGGAAAAATTAATACTGTTCGTACTTTCGCCCTTGGATTGGTGTTCGGCGGAATCATTGTCACTTATGGATCTTTTTTAGTAGAATCCACTTGGGCTATGTCTTTATTTATGCTTTTGGGGCTACTCATGGTGTTAGCAAGTACCGTTGTCTACTTTTGGATCGGTTTTTTATCTACCCAAGCAACGTACGTTACTTGCCCCACGTGTCAAAAATCCACAAAAATGCTTGGCAAATTAGATGAATGTATGTATTGCAAACAAAAAATAACGCTAGATGCTCAACTAGCCACAGATATCGAGCCAACAAACAAACCTTAGGAACTGTTACATGAACGGTTAGAACCAGATAAATAAATCTCTGCCCTCAACTATTGGTTAAGAGCAGAGATTCTTTTTTTTTACCGATCTAATCCATCAGCGATCACTTGCCAAATAGATGCCTTCTCAAATCCTCGACGCCATGAAGCTACGCCTGCCAAGTTATATTTATGCACGAGTTCAACCCTTTTAGCGATAGAGGTTTCATCCTCTAACCAAATTCTATAGAGTGCTTCCTCTTCTTGATCATAGTACTCGGCATAGTGTTGACCAGACTGTTCATCAAAAACTTTTTGAACTTCTCTTTCTGCCATCCACTTCTCTATCCCATCCATTGAATAGGCTTTTGAACTCACTTTCGTTTTCCCGTCTTCGGTCACTTCTTTCCACAGCCTTGTATAAAAAGGCACTCCAAGAAGAACTTTTTCATTAGAAACCTCCTCTAAGATACCCTGTAACCCTTTTTCGACCCAAGGAAGGGATGCTACAGAGCCTGAAACCGGGCTAGAACCCCAGTGCTCATCATAAGTCATCACCATCATATAATCTACGATTTCACCTAAAGCAGGGCGATCTAAGAACAGCGACCACTGCTCACTTGTTGATTTGATGGTCACATCAATTGATAACACCAACCCTTGTTCTCTCATAAAAGGTCTTAGTTCGCGCATAAATTGAACGAGGTTTTCTTTATCTTTTAGATAGACATTTTCAAAATCAATATTGATTCCGTCAAGATTATACAATTCAGCAAAATAAATCAGCTGAAGGATTACCTTACGCCTTTTTTCATAAGAGGATAAAATCGTATGCGTTAAGTCTGGATTAAAATCATTGGTCACAAGCCCCCACACCTGATACCCATTTTTATGAGCCCAGTCTACATATCTTTTATCCGCAATATTTTTTATACCTCCCTCTTCATCTTTAATATGAAACCACGTAGGCGAAACGACATTAACTCCTTTTGGCGGCTCTATCTGATCTGGATTAGGAGTTCTGCTGACGACATGCTCCCACGTCAAATTAATTTTTTGCCCAAATGGTTTCCAAGCAACATAAGAATCCTCTGACTCTTCTGCCTTAGTTAAGTGGACTTGCCCTATAATAAGATTCTTTTTCGGAACATAACCAATGAATCCATCCTGAGATTGAACATAGTACCAATCGTTTTCCTCATGGTATATTTTCACTTCTTCATCTGCTGTAAGTGTTGTGACGATATAGCTCTTAATACTTGGTTCCATACGCATCGCTAGTTCCGTTTTCTTTTTTCCTTCTATTATAATAGTTCCATTTAATACTGCCGTATGCCGATGTTCGATCTCTGCAACTCCACTTGTTTCATATAAATGAACATTGATTGGATAAAGCTTTTGGATCAGATCGTAGGGGATATATAAGGTTTCGTTAATTTTGACTAATGGAAACTCAAGCTCCACGACCTCTCCTTTTACTTCCTCAATGATCTGCTTCGTGTTTAATTTAATGACCTTATCTTCAGTCGTGATAATCACAGCTTCTGATTCTTGGTCAAGTGCCGCAGTAGGATCGATTTCGCTTTGGAAGAGATGGAAAGGTAGAAAAGTATGCTGTCCATCTTGCACCCATAGTTTTCCGTCGAGGAGATTGCCACCTACCATTAACGGGTACAAGCTGCCTTGCTCTAATTGCTCAACTTCTGGAAAAGGACTTCCCTTTTCTGTGTTCTCTCGATTCTCTAAAAAATATAGTAGTCCGATGATTAGGCTTGTCATGATAAAGGAGATAAGAATAGCGTATAGTCCGATTCTGCGTATCGTTCTTTTCGCTCCCTTTCTCCGTTTCTGTGTATATTCGATTTCCATTCTGTCCCCTCCCATATTTCCATTTTAACAGAATATATACAGAGAGGATAAGAAAAAAACACTTTAAGATGAATAAAGTAGACTTCCATCAGATGCGGTTTTTTACTCCTGCTGATGTTGAGTCGCCCTTATCTCGTTTCTTAAAGTGTTTTTCTCCAGTTCTATTGTACTGTTAGGCTAGTTAAGTTGCTTACTATGCTTCTTCTGACAATCCGCACATACTCCATATACCTCTAGTCGATGATTATCAACTACAAATCCCGTTTCCTTAGATGCCGCATTCTCTACTTCACCCAATAAATCGCATTCAAAATCCACGATTCGATTACACTCACGACAAATAACATGATAATGCTTAGATATATTGGCATCAAATTTACTGGAAGAATCACCATAGGTCAGTTCGCGAACCAAACCGGCTTCCTTGAACAGCCTTAGATTATTGTATACGGTTGCTACACTCATACTAGGAAAACGATCTGCCAAAGCCTTATAGATTTCATCAGCTGTTGGGTGACACATCGTTTCTAATAAATAAGCTAATATGGCATGACGTTGCGGTGTCATTCTGACTCCAGTGCTTTTAAGTTTTTCTAAAGCTGCTCCAAGTTTTTCCGCCACTGCATACCACCCTTTCATCAAAATACTAATTATCAGATTATAATTGTTATAAATAAGTTTATTATGAGTTCGTTAAATTGTCAATCACCAGCTACAACGTACCTTCATTATTCCCAAGTTTGCTTAAAAAACCAGGTGAATTAACCACAAAAGAAGTATATCTATTCTGATTTGCCACCCACTTCTTTTCTTTCTCAATATGCTGAATGATTTCTTTTAGCTCCTGCTGCAAATGTTCTATCCCATCATTACGAACTCCTATCAATAATGTATCGTTCCCCTTTTTCAGAAAACCTCCTGTACTAGCCAGCTTCGTTACTCTATACCCCTTATCACTTAACGAATGAACTAATCTAGATCCATATTTATTATCAACAATACACACCATTAGTTTCATGTACGTCCCTCCACCATCTTGGCATTTTTCAGGCATTATCCGTTTTTTTACTTCATTGTACTATTATATGTAGAATTCTTGCAATTGTCGCTCCATCCAAAGGGTAATGACGCGAAAAAGAGCCCAGCCTTGAACTCATTTGCTGGACCCTATCTAACATTCAATTTGAATCGTCATTGTAGACATTTTGTAATCATTCAGAAGTTATTTTCTCTATCTTGCCACTCCTAGTTTAGCGGACAAATAAGATACCTTAGACACTTCCTCAGCGACCCTATTATGGACTTCTTGATCTAATGGATGCGGCACCAAGTCACCTGGTTGAGTATTTGCTGCAATCGTTTTGGCTGCAGCCACAAGCATTTCGTGAGTAATTTGCCTAGATTGTGCATTCAACGCCCCTCGGAAAATTCCAGGAAATCCAAGAACATTGTTTACCGATCGACCATCTGCTGCATAGGCAGCTCCAGCTCTCAGAGCGGCTTCTGGTTCAATCTCTGGCTTCGGATTAGACAAGGCAAGAATGACTTGTCCTTGTTTCACCCATTTTTCTTGAATGAGTCCAGGGACGCCGGTAGTAGCAATGACAATGTCACAGCGCTCCATCAGTTCTTCAATGGAATCAACCACTTGACCTCCATAAGTTTCTAGACGTGCTTTTGCCTCTACAGACTTATCTGCCCCCATAACATGTTTAACACCATAAGCCATGAACATTCGGCAAATGGCTAATCCTGCTGCTCCCAATCCGATTTGTCCCACCTGTGCTTCCTTCAAGTCAACTCCAGCGCTTTTACAAGCAGAAATAGCAGCAGCCAAAGTAACTACGGCAGTACCATGTTGGTCATCATGCATCACTGGAATATCCAAATCCTTTTTAAGTCGTTCTTCCACTTCAAAGCAATGAGGGGACCCAATATCCTCCAGTAAGATTCCACTGAATCCAGGAGAAATACTTTTCACTGTACGTACAATCTCATCAGGATCTTTCGTATTCAACAGGATAGGAATTCCATTGATTCCGGCTAATTGATCAAAGAGAGCCGCTTTTCCCTCCATTACTGGCATCCCTGCAACTGGACCGATATCTCCAAGTCCGAGAATAGCAGATCCATCAGTAACAATAGCTACTGTATTGCCAATACTGGTGTAAATTCTCGCTTTTTCAGGTTCTTCTTTGATCGCCTGGCAGACACTAGCCACTCCCGGTGTGTATACACGTCTCAAGTCGGCAAGAGACGTAATCTCCATTTTTCTTTTTATTTGTATTTTACCTCCCTCATGAGCACGAAGTACTTCATCAGAAACTGTATGAAGGCGGATTCCACCTCCTAGCTTACGAATAACCTCCAGCAAATCTGATAGCTGGTTCTCATTTTCAACCTGAACAGTAATGTTACGCATTGTGTAGTTAGGTCCAACTTGTACCGTTTCAATATCACCTATATCTCCTCCCGCCATACCAATTACAGTCGTAACTTTCCCAAGGTTGCCGGGAAAAGAAGGAGTTTCGATCCTCAAGGTTCGAATTAAATTATTTTTACTATTCATAACAAAGTACCTCCGAGTACAATTACATCTTTTTGACAATCTTGTTAGATAGCACTAATGAGCCGCCTTCTGCTCCAATGGTACTTCTATGTTATTTTTGGTGTACCAAATGTATTTACCTGTATAACCATAAATGATCGCTAGTGCAATGGAAACAAAGCTTAACCACATAAATGGTAGATAAGAAAAAGTAGATATGCCAAGAATCGCTGCCATAAAAATCCCGTTATCAGACCAAGGAATCATCCCTGAAGTGAGCGTACCTCCAACCTCAGAATTTCGAGACAAAACCCTGCGATCGATATGTAATTTATCATAGCTTTCTTCCATAATTTTTGGTGTTAATATTAAGGAAACATACATAGCACAACCAAATACATTTGCTAAAAAGGCAACAATTAATGTTGAAAGGGTTACATTACCCGCTGAAGTTAACTGGTTCTGGAATTTAGATACTATTACTTTTAGTACACCTAAATGCTCCAATAAACCACCGAACCCTAAGCCGAAAATAATAACGACGATTGCGCCAAGCATTCCCTGAATTCCTCCACGGTTCAGAAGAACATCCAAAAATTCAATGCCTGTATTTATTGAAAAGCCATTGTATGCCGTATCTATAGCCACATAAAAATCAATCCCTTGGAAGAGGGTAGCCCAAATGGTTCCTAAGAGAGCACCTGCAGCAATTGTCGGCACAGAAGGTTGTTTCAGTGCTAGCATTACAATGACAAATATCGCAGGAAGGAGCATCCAAATTTGAATATTAAAATTTTCAAGCAAGGCTGTCTTAAGAAATTCTACTCGTTCTAAATCTACATTTTTTCCTCCATATATAAAACCTACTATAGTAAAAAGAAGAGCGGTAATGGCGTATGCAGGGATATCTAGATACAACAAGGCTCGCACGTGTGCAATGACATCCACTTTTGACATCGTGGCTGCCAGTACGGTGCTATCAGATAATGGAGAAAGCTTATCTCCGAAGTATGCACCCGAAAGAACAGCACCTGCTACAATCGGCAGAGGGATGCCCATCCCCTCTCCAATTGCCATCATTGCGATTCCAGCAGTTCCGACAGTTCCCCACGATGTACCCGTAGCCAAAGATGTGATTGAGCAAATGACGAGGGTAGCTAATAAGAAAATGCTAGGATGGATAAACTCTAAACCGTAATAAATAAGTTGGTACGACGCCACCTGCAATCCAAGTCCCTATAAGAGCACCGACTACAAGTAGAATTAAAATAGCCTCAAGACCATTCGAAATCCCTTTTTTTATACCTTCTTGAAGCTCCTGATATTGGAAACCCAAACGCAATCCAAGTAGAATAAAAATGAACCATGATATAAATAGTGCTAGTTGTATCGGCAAATCAAACATCGTGGTAAACGAAAAGACAATTGCTAAAAACAACCCCAACGTAAAAATAATTTCTGGTATAGATGGTAGCCGTTTGTTCCTCATCCCTACTCCCCCCTCTTGAAAGTTATTCTTTTCGGAATTCACTTTCAAATATGAAACGCTTTCAAAATTTCACTTTTAATCGTTCGTTATTTTTTATTACACTTTAAAATGATCTATAGGTTTATAGATTCTATACTCGATCTAATAGTGCTCCACCCGCTATACCTGGTTTTGTCATTTCATACGGGTTTAAAATCAAATCGAGTTCCTCTTCTGTCATAACGTTATATTTCATGCAAAGTTCACGAACGGACATTCCACTTAATATAGCTTCTCGTGCAATTCGTGATGCAATTTCATACCCTATGTGCGGATTTACGGCTGTAATGATTCCCACACTTTTTTCAACATACTCTTTCATCCTGTCTTCATTTGCCTCGATATCTACAAGACAAAAGTCTGTAAAGCTTCGGAACGCATTATTCATGATGCTGATTGATTGGAGCAAGTTAAAGACTAACACGGGTTCCATTACGTTCAATTCAAGTTGTCCCGCTTCAGAAGCCAAGCAAATCGTATGGTCGTTTCCAATGACCTGAAAGGCGACTTGGTTAATGAGCTCTGGCATGACTGGATTGACTTTCCCAGGCATAATGGAAGAACCAGGTTGGCGTGCCGGTAAGATAATTTCACCAAATCCCGTACGCGGTCCAGATGCCATCAATCGTAAGTCGTTGGCTATTTTGGACATATTAATCATGCAGACTTTCAGTGCAGCGGACACTTCTGTGTAAGCATCCGTATTTTGTGTTGCATCAACAAGGCACTCTGTCCCAACAAGCGGTAATCCACTAATATCCGCAAGGTGCTTTACAACATTTTTGATATACTCAGGGTCAGCATTTAATCCTGTCCCTACTGCCGTTGCTCCCATATTCACTTCATAAAGATGCTGGCGCGTTTGTCCAATCCGTTTAATGTCGCGTTCCAAAACACGGCTATATGCTTCAAATTCTTGCCCAAGACGGATGGGTACGGCATCTTGAAGATGAGTGCGTCCCATTTTGATGACATGATCAAATTGCTGAGCTTTCTTCTTGAAAACACCCAACATGTCATTCATAGTATCCAGTAGCTTTTCAAGAAGATGCAGAGTTGCGATATGGATAGCTGTCGGAAACACGTCGTTTGTTGATTGCGACATGTTTACATGAGTGTTTGGGCTTAGCTTCTCATACTCACCTTTTTTTAAACCGAGCAGTTCAAGTGCACGATTGGCAATCACTTCATTTGCATTCATATTCATCGATGTACCGGCTCCCCCTTGGATCGGGTCGACAATAAAATACTCGTGCCATTTTCCTTCTAGAATTTCATCTGCGGACTGAACGATAGCTTCACCAATTCCTTCATATAAGCGCTTGATATCCATATTTGCAAGTGCTGCTGCTTTTTTCACAATGGCTAGTGCTCTAATCATTTCTGGATGAATTTTGTATCCAGTTATCGGAAAATTATCTGCTGCCCTTACTGTCTGAATCCCATAATAAACGTCTGCTGGAATTTCTTTCTCACCTAAAAAATCCTTCTCCATACGGAATACTTTCTCGTTTTTCACCATTTCCCTTACTCCTTTAAAAGTTTTAGAATGTAATGTCATCTGCAATGGGGGTTTCCATCATTTCTTTCACTTTTTGTGGAACCTGAGTCTTACCTAATACCCACATCAATTTAGGGACGATTGCTTCTGTATTCATATTTCTGGAACGAATGATCGCATCATGATTTACTTTACGCCCCACTTCATAAATATCCATGTCCTCCCCTTCCTCTAAACATTGTGTAGTAATGACAACGGATATTCCACACTCGATCAATTCATTCAATTTCTCTAAAATGTTTCTTCCTTGAAATGGAATGCCACCGCTTCCATAACTTTCTATGACAATCCCCTTACATTGATCTTTTAGAAAATCAAAGAACTCTGGCTTAATCCCTGGATATAACTTAACGAGAGAAACATCAGTACATAGGGAAGTATCTAACTTTATTTTTTTATTTTTTGCTGAATGAACAGGCTTATTATACTCAATACCATTTCCATGTATAGAAGCAACATAAGGGTAATTAATACTTTCGAACGAGTCATAGCTTTTTGTTCTAAGTTTAATAGCTCTTGTTCCCTGTATCACCCTACCATCAAATACGATATATACTCCACCTATGTCTTCACAAGCAAATCGAACCGCGTCAGAAAAATTTCTCTTGGCATCTGTTTTCTTAAAAGCAATTGGAATTTGAGAGCCTGTAATTACGATTGGTTTGTCGACATCTTGTAGCATATAGGAGAGCGCGGCTGAAGTATAAGCCATTGTATCCGTCCCATGAGTGATAATAAAGCCGTCGTAGTCATGGTAATGTTTGTAGATAGCGTTTGCTATTTCAACCCAATGCTCTGGTTGTATATTGGTACTATCAATATTCATCAATGGCTTACCATCAATCTTACATTGTGAATGTAATCCAGGTAAGTGATTTAAAATTTCGTTGGGATCCATCCCTGGAGCTAGTCCATTTTCCCCTTCTAAGGAAGCAATGGTCCCACCGGTAGTAAGTAACATCAAATTCTTCAAAATAATACCCCCTGTAAAATTTTCTCTGTTTACAGCATTAGATTTACGATAAGCTTTACAAGAGAAGAAATGCATTATTCGTACGCGTTTCGAATAATATATTTGTATTATAGTCACGTATTTTGTATAAATCAAGAAAAAAATATTCGTATCGCGTACATTTTGTCTTAATTTATGATATAATAAATTGTAGTTAAAGGAGAGTAAAAAATGATTCTAAATAGATTAACTAGATTAAGAAAGGACAAAGGTTGGTCCTTACAATATACGGCTGATCGACTCGGAATTGCTAAAAGCACTTATGCAGGTTATGAGTCGGGGCACCGCCGTCCTTCATTGGAAGCACTTACATTAATAGCTGATTTATTTCATACATCAACTGATTACATTCTAGGTAGAGTGGATCATCCAGATTTTCCAATTGAAATCGATATCACAAAATCAGTTCAATTCATAGAATCAAGAGATCTGCCAAATATGGACCTTGCTGTAGATGGAATCTCACTTTCTGGGGAAGAAATACAGCAATTTATTGCTTTTATTAGAGCTAAGCGAGAATTGGAAGGAAAGTCGTGATAAACGATGGTCAAACCAATGAGGCATTGATCTAAAATCAAGGCTTTGTTTTAGCACAAAAAAAAGATGCGCTTTTATAAGCACATCTAAGCATATGGAGGAGGTAATCGTCATCCCTACATTTATAATATGTTTATTTACGAAGTAGGATTAGACTTTACACCACTGGAGTAAAAATTCAGCAGATGTCCCCATGTTCTCTACGATTGGCAAATCCTGAAACAACAAACGCAGCAGGAAGAAGGTAGCCTAAGAAGGTTTGGACAATAACAAATGCTTTGGCTACTCCCACAGGAGTAATATCTCCATAACCTACAGTAAAAACAGTCATCGCACTAAAATAAATGATATTTCCTATAAAATAGAGATTGTGACGATCTATATGGGCTTTATCCTGATATGTAATACTCGGCAATCCAATGGCATCTAACCCTAGATAAATAACCCCAAAACCAAAAATAACTACAAAATACACCTGAACCAGAATAAAAAAATGCTGCCAAGAGAAAACAGGGCAATCCGTCCCTTTTATTCTGAACAAATGAAAAACACTGCCTATCATAATAAAAAAACAGGAAACAACAATGAGCATAAAAATAAGGTATTTCATACAGCTTGCCCCCTCATTACTATAGATATGAGGGAAAAGAAAAGTTTATACAGAAGGATATTCTTGAATTAAAGGATGGAGTAAAACTTCGTCAATGACCATATGTTTAGGAGCACTTGCCATATAGATCACCGCCTGAGCGATATCCTCTCCTTTTAACCATTCCTTCTTCTCTGGAGCTCCTTGTTCCGTATTGTTAAAGTATGTATCGACCATCCCTGGATTGATCGTCCCCACTCGAATTCCTACTTTTCTTACCTCCTGTGCCAATGAACCGGAAAAGCCTTGGACAGCATATTTAGTTGCTGTATATACAGATCCATTGGGAATTGTGCGTCTTCCAACATCAGAGGAAATAGTAATGATTGTCCCTTGACCTCTTTCTTTCATATAAGGGAGTACAGCTCGAGAGCACAGGAATACTCCTTGGACATTGACTTCAAATAGTCTTTGCCATTCTTCTAGTGTTGTTTCCTCAACAGGCTTAAACAAACCAATTCCTGCATTATTGACTAAGATATCAATCTTTCCAAACTGTTGAATAGTTTGAGAAATCACTTCTTCTACATCAGCAGCCTTTGAAATATCCGCTTGAATAGATAAGACCGTATGCCCCAGTTTTTTTAAGGAGTCTGCTGTATCATGAACCTGCTTAGAGCTTCCTATCAGCACAACTTGAGCTCCTTGCTCCACTAGTTTAAAGGCAATGGAATAGCCTATACCGCGTGATGCGCCAGTTACAATCGCTACTTTATTTTTTAACATCTTATTCATCCTTTCTTTTCTCCAAAACGGACTTAGCCTCAACGTATTCATCGAAATTCATGGATTCCTTTTATTTCTAGTATAACCTATTTCACTAATGATACAATGAGAGGTAGACAAGGAGGAATCTACATATTATGAATCATGAGAAATCAAATCTACTCTTTAATGAAGCTTTACAATATATTGTTGGAGGAGTTAATAGTCCTTCACGTTCTTACAAGGCAGTTGGTGGAGGTGCACCCGTCTTTATGGAGCGGGCAGAAGGCGCCTATTTTTGGGATGTAGATGGGAACCGCTATATCGACTATCTTGCTGCCTATGGTCCCATTATTACGGGACATGCCCATCCCCATATTACTGAAGCCATCTCCAAAGCAGCTGCTAATGGAACCCTATACGGTACGCCTACAGCCTTAGAGGTTACCTTTGCCAAAATGCTTCGAGAAGCCATTCCTTCATTAGAAAAAATAAGATTTGTCAACTCGGGTACGGAAGCGGTCATGACCACTATTCGGGTTGCACGTGCGTATACCAAAAGAGATAAAATTATTAAATTTGCGGGATGCTATCATGGTCACTCAGACCTCGTCCTCGTTGCTGCTGGCTCTGGACCTTCTACCTTAGGTATTCCAGATAGTGCGGGTATTCCACAAAGCATCGCCCAAGAGGTTATTACGGTTCCTTTTAATAATCTTGAAGCATATGAGGAAGCTCTCCGTACATGGGGGTCCCAAGTTGCTGCTGTTCTAGTTGAGCCCATCGTTGGAAACTTTGGAATTGTCATGCCTCATAAAGGATTCTTAGAAGAAGTAAATCGACTTACTCATGAAGCGGGTGCTCTTGTCATCTATGATGAAGTGATTACAGCTTTTCGATTCATGTATGGCGGAGCACAAAATCTACTTAAAGTAGAGCCAGATATGACCGCTCTTGGAAAAATTATTGGTGGCGGACTCCCTATAGGTGCTTACGGCGGACGCCAAGAAATTATGGAACAGGTGGCTCCACTAGGACCTGCCTATCAAGCTGGAACAATGGCTGGAAATCCAGCCTCGATCTCAGCTGGTATTGCTTGCTTGGAGGTGCTAAAAGAGAAAGGAACTTACGAACACCTTGACCGTCTAGGTGCTATGCTAGAAGAAGGAATCCTTGCTCTAGCGAAGAAACATAGGATTGCCTTATCGCTCAATCGCCTAGGCGGGGCGCTAAGTATCTATTTTGGAGTCCAAGAAGTACACAATTACGTTGAAGCAGAACAGAGTGATGGCGAAGCCTTTGCTACTTTCTTTAAAGGAATGCTTCAACATGGAGTCAATCTTGCTCCTTCTAAATATGAGGCTTGGTTTGTCACCATCCGACATACTGAACAGGATATTAAAGAAACACTCACTGCTGTAGATTCTGTTTTCCAAGGCATGTCCCGAAGATAATTCGGGACATGCTTTTTCCATTTAAAGCGTTTACATTTTGCATGATTATGCAATCCCTTCTTCGTTTTTTGCCTAAATATAAAATTTTTTTGAATAAAAACGCTTACATTTGAATATTCACGCATTGATGTCTTGTTGGGTCAGAAAATTCATGATATTATTGTCTTACTTGTCAAGTTCCTTTGATAAAAAATCTAACAGGAGGTGAAGGTCAGACTAGCTGACCAGTTGTATGAAAATGAAGTGGAGCCCAAGCAGTTTTAAAAATTTCCACAATACTGAGCATGATAGTTGCGGAATTGTGGCTATCGTAAATAAAAATGGGGAACCCACCCATAAAAACATTTTGAATTCGGTTGATGCCTTGATCAAAATGGAACATCGGTCAGGCTTTATCGACGGCGAAGGTGACGGGTGTGGGTTGTTAACGGACATTCCTCGTGCCCTTTGGGAAGAACGTTACAAACAAGCCGACTTGCCAGCTAATCTGGTCTATAGCGATGATTTCTTCGTAGGTCATCTATTTATCCCTAAAACCTCCGATGTGACGGCCATCCAGCGTGAAATTCGAACACTTTTCACAGATACGAAAGCTGAGATTTTACTTGAAGTAGAGGATCAAGTGTATTCAGAACACTTAGGACCTAACGGAATCAATGATGAACCACTTTTTTGGCAAGTAACAGGTACTTGGAAAGATGAACAATCCACATCAACGATCGGACAAATTTTATTTGATTTACAAATTATTATAGAAGAAAAATTTCCTGTGCATGTTGCTTCATTAAGTAGCCATTCCTGTGTTTACAAGGTGATGGGTGCTGCTAATATTTTACCTAAATATTTTGAAGATTTGGGTAATCCATTATTTCAATCTGGTATGACAATTGGACATAATCGTTATTCGACGAATACGCTATCCAGCTTTTTTCGCGTGCAACCTTTTAGCTTGCTAGGACATAACGGAGAAATTAATACGATTTCTCAGCTTCGTCAAGAAGCAAGCATGATCGGCGTACCCCTTGTTGACGGAGGTAGTGATTCTCAAGATCTTAACAGAACAGTTGAAACGCTAATCCATCGTTATGGGTTTAGTCTATTTGAAGCTATGGAAATGGTCTTCCCTCCTATCATTAATGAGATGAAGAATCTACGTTCTGATCTTCAGGATTTATATGTAGACATTCGCCAATCTTGGGGACATTTTGCACAAGGACCTGCTGGAATTGTTTCTCGTCACGCTGATGAATGTATCTTTAGTGTCGATTCATTAGGTCTTCGTCCTGTATGGATGGTGGAATCTGAAGACCATCTGTATTTCTCCTCTGAACAAGGACTCATCCCTGTTAGCGAAATGCTTGATGAACCAAAATCATTAGCTCCAGGAGAAAAGGTTGGTATCGTCCTGCGCAGTGGAATGGTAGAAGTATATTATCATCATGAGCTGCAAGATGTTGTATTAGAGCGTTATTCTCTGCGCAAAGAAATCAGCGGGGCTCATGCTATGTTGAGCACTCCTTCCCTTCCATCTACTACAGAGGTTCAAGAAGAGTTAAAACCAACGGATCAATATTATAGTGCCTTCGGTTGGGATCGTGAAAATATTCAACTCGCAGAGCAAATGGCGTCTAATGGTGCAGAGCTGTAAGATCATTAGGGCATGATGGACCTTTGGCAGCCCTTACTACTGAACGTCAAAATATTGCTGACTACTTGAAAGAAAGCGTAGCGGTTGTAACGAACCCTGCAATTGACCGTGAACGAGAAATGGAGCATTTCTCCACGCGTGTGATTCTTGGCGGACGTTCTTCCTTAGCCAAAGGAACAAGTAGCTTTGAACAAAAGGATGTATATCCTCGTCTAGAGCTTGTTTCTCCGCTTTTACTTGAAAGTGAAGTAGGCGCACAAGTAAGTGCTCAATTAGATACCTTATCCTATGAACAAGTATTGGCGTACTTTGGTGAACAAAGCAAGACGATCCATGTCTATTTTGCTGAGGGAGAAACGATTCCACAAGCTCTAGACAGAATCGCTACAGAGGCAGTCAAAGCGGCACAGGAACAGCAAGCAAAGGTGATCGTACTTGATGATCAGCTTTCACATACAGAGGGTAAGTATTGGATTGACCCACATTTGGTTGTGGCAAGCGTTGATCAGCGTTTAGCTGCTACGATGGACGAGGCTGGAAGCGCCATCCGCAGAAAAACAAGCCTTATCTTACGTTCTGGTTCCATTCGCTCCTTACATGATATCGCTGTAGCCTGTGGTTTAGGAGCCGATGCGATTAATCCGTACCTCTTATTTGCGACGGTTTCCAATTCAGAAAATACACAGGGTGCTATCAATCTATTCTCTGCCCTATCAAAAGGCTTGGAAAAAGTAACATCTACAAATGGAATTCATGAATTACGTGGATATAACCGTATCTTCTCTAGTATTGGTTTACAGACCGCAGTTGCAGAAGCCTTAGGCATCGTGAATTTCTTCGGTTCAGAAAATATCGGTCTGGGCTTTGCTCAGATGGAAGAAGACAGCAAAAAGCGTGCAGAGGACTTTGCTGGTGAAAAAGCCAAAGCATCGAAAACGTTCCGTCTATTCCCACGTCTATGGAAGCCAATCGGGCAAGTAGCCGCAGGAACATTAGAATATAGAGAATATGCAGATAAACTAGAAGAACAGGAAAGAGAAAATCCTATTTCTATTCGACATGTTGCGGATCTAAATATAGAGAAAGCAAGAACGGAAAATGCGAGTGATGTTCCTGCTGAGCAAGTGAGCGTTGGCGTCGCTGATCATCATCTGCCATTTGTTATCAGTTCCATGTCCTTTGGCTCTCAAAATGAAACAGCCTTCCGTGCTTACGCTGAGGCTGCTCACCAATTAAACATGATCAGTTTAAATGGTGAAGGTGGAGAAATCAAAGACATGTTAGGCAAATACTATAACACAAGAGGAATGCAAATCGCTTCAGGTCGATTCGGTGTGAATGTTGAGCTTGCAAACTCTACTAAATACCTTGAGATTAAAATTGGTCAAGGGGCAAAACCGGGTGAAGGTGGACACTTACCAGGTTCAAAAGTAACAGCAAAAATTGCAGCAGCTCGTAATGCAACAATCGGTTCTGACCTGATCTCTCCTTCAAATAACCATGATATCTATTCGATTGAAGATTTGGCACAAATGATTACAGAGCTTAAAACAGCAAATCATGAAGCGAAAGTGATTGTCAAAGTTCCTGTTGTTCCTAATATCGGTACCATTGCCGTTGGTATTGCCAAAGCAGGCGCTGATATCATTAACATCAGTGGATTCGACGGAGGAACTGGAGCTGCTCGTATACATGCTCTACAATATGTAGGTTTACCAGCAGAAATTGGGGTAAAATTAGCACATAATGCGCTTATTGAAGCAGGGCTTCGTCAGCATGTTGAAGTATGGGGTGACGGTGGAGTCAAAAGCGGATTAGATGCTCTAAAAATGATGTTACTCGGAGCTAACCGTATCGGATTTGGAACCTTATCTATGATTGCTGTGGGTTGTACAACTTGTCGTGGTTGTCACTTAGATACTTGTCATGTTGGTATTGCTACACAGATTGATTCGATGGAAGAAGCTCATGAAAAAGGATTAAAGCGTTTTGTTCCTCGCGTTGGTTCTCATGCTATTCAAGGATTAAAAGAATTGTTCTCTTCTATTGGGAAAGAACTTCAACGCTTAACTGGAGAGCTTGGCTTTCAAAATGCTCAAGATCTAGTCGGTCGATCTGATTTATTGATTCAGACGCGCGCCCTAGAGACAATGGATCTAAGTAACCTAATTGCTCCAGCTCAAGAGGCAGCACAGGCAGTTGTGCAAAAGGTAGAAAGCAAAACACAAGTAGCTGCTCCTCTAGCCATGGCGGTGGGTGCTGAAGGACATGTGGATTCTAATCCGTATGTATCCTATGATGCCCCTCTAAATCGAACATTTAATGCCATCACTTGTGAGCAACGAGTGCTAGGAAGCCGATTTGCTGGTGAGCGCGTGAAGAACAGATTAGATGGTAGCTACAATAAGCTGCCTAAAGTTAACCTGACGTTTGATCAAGGTTCCGTACCTGGTAATGGTTTAGCTGCCTTCAACGTAGACGGCATCCATATTCGTGTCCATGGTGGAGCTCAAGATGGTGTAGGGAAAACATCCTTTGGTGGTGTGACAAGCATCTTAAAAACCAAAAATAAAGTAAATCAATATATCAATGGATCTGTTGGTAAAGGATTCTGTTATGGGGCACAAAAAGGACTCTTTATCGTCCAAGGAAATGCAGATTCCAGAGCAGGTATCCGTCTATCTGGTGCTGATGTTATCATTGGCGGCGAAGTCACTTCTCCACTCCAAGATCACTTAGGCGGTTACGGAGCAAGAGCCAATATCAAAGGCTTTGCTTTCGAATACATGACAAACGGCAGAGCTGTTGTTATGGGAGATCCAGGTCCTTGGATCTGTTCAGGGATGACAGGTGGAGTAATCTACCAACGTATGGTTCCTGAGCTTGGATTAGATCAAGCAGCGATCCAACGTCGTATCGCTAAAGCAGCAAAAATTAGCATCCAACCACTTTCCGAAAAAGGAAAGAATGATCTTCATGAATTACTTGCTGCTTATATTGAAGAACTACTGGCAAGTGGTCAGCATGAAAAAGCAAATCAAGTACTTGATTTGAAAAATTCTTGCGAAGATCATTTTGTTCAAATCGTACCAATGAAGGAACAAGCAGACCCTGCTGTTTCAACAGAATAAAGTAGAATATAGCAGTATAACAAAGTCAAAGAGCTATCATCTCTTAGGTGGTGATAGCTCTTTTTGTTGATCATTTTTCACTTCCTGCCTATACTTTCTTATTGAAACGAAGGAGAATTTGATGTATTATTTTACAATTGAACACTAGAAAGGAATCATCCTATATGAAATTTGGTGCTCGAATTCTAAAAACAGGAATAGCACTTACCATAGCCTTATATCTTGCTACATTCTTTGGACTTGATCCTGTCATTTTCGCTGCCTTAGCCGCTGCGCTCTCTATTCAGCCCTCTTTATACCGCTCTTGGCAGCATATTTTAGATCAAATTCAAGCTAATATTATTGGCGCTCTAGTGGCGATTTCCTTTACTTATCTGCTTGGAAACGAACCTTTTATTGTAGGAATTGTGGTCATGTTAGTGATCGCGATTAATCTGCAATTAAAGTTTGAGAAAGCCATTCCCTTGTCCATTATTACGGTCATTGCCATTATGGAAAGCACGACAGGGAGCTTCCTTCTTTTTGCAGCAGATCGCTTTCTCTTAATTCTAACGGGTATAGGTGCTGCTCTGTTAGTCAATGTCATTTTCCTGCCCCCAAAATATGAGGAAAAACTATATCAAAAAATACTCGGAACCAATCGAATGATTCTTGAATATCTGCGCTCAAGTACAATGAATGAGCTGGAAGATAAGAAGTATCGAGAGGACCTTAAGCTGATGAATCAACAGTTCGAACAATTAGATGACCTGTATTGCTTGTATAAAGAAGAACGAACGTATTTCCGTAAGGTTCAATACTCTAAAGCACGTAAATTGGTCCTCTACCGTCAGATGATTAAAAGCTCTAAAAAAGCCTTCTACCTATTAGAACGTTCTGAACGACAGCAAAACGACCTGCAAACCTTATCCGAGGATTTACGAGAGCTCTTGCACCGTGAGATTGAAATGCTAACGAATTACCACGAGAAAATCCTCTTGAAATATGAAGGAAAAATAAAAACACAGCATCCACACCAACCTTCAAATGATATCATTCAAGGAAGAGAAGGACTGCTGCATAGCTTTGTCTTGTTATATGATGACGAAAACGAAGCTAGACGAAGCCAATGGCTCCATCTATTTCCCGTCTTGTCTAGAGTGATCGATTACTCTGAGGACTTAGATCATCTAGATAAGCTTGTTGAGAATTATTATTCTTTCCATTGAATCTCATACAATCGTGCATAAGAGCCTTGTTGCTCCAATAGCTCTAGGTGCGACCCTTCTTCTACAATTTGACCATTTTCGATGACAATGATTCGGTCCGCATGGGTAATGGTCGACAAGCGATGAGCGACAATAATGGTTGTTCGATTTTGAGCAAGTCGCTCTATTGACTCTTGAATCATTTTTTCTGATTCCAGATCAAGGGCAGAGGTCGCTTCATCTAATATAAGAATGGCTGGATTTTTCAGAAATACACGGGCAATTGCCACTCTTTGCTTTTGTCCACCAGATAGCTTAACACCTCTTTCTCCAATAGGAGTATCATAGCCACTGGACAGCTCCATAATAAATTCATGTGCATTCGCCGCTTGTGCTGCGGCGATCACTTCTTCATCCGTAGCCTGCGGATTTCCCATGAGAATATTCTCTTTTACAGAGTCACTAAATAGAATATTATCTTGTAACACCATTCCAATCTGATCCCTTAGAGAGTGAATGTTATATTCTTTAATATCCATACCATCTAACAGGATCGATCCTGCTGTTACATCATAAAAACGCGGAATAAGGCTGATTAAGGAGGATTTCCCTCCTCCACTCATGCCAACTAGAGCGATGGTTTCACCGCTTTTAATCTCAAGCTGAATATTCTTTAGCACCGCTTCTCGATCTTGGTCGTAGGAAAAAGTAACATTGTGAAAGAGAATCTCTCCCTTCACACGCGATACTTTCTTAGCCCCAGGGTGTTCTTGGATATCATATTTCTCTTGAAACAACTCGTACACCCGGTCCATTGAAGCCACTGCTTGGGTTAATGTTGTCGATGAGTTCACTAAGCGTCGCAGGGGACCATAGATTCGTTCTACATAGAATAAAAATGCCGCTAAGTCACCTGGCGTGATATTCCCTAAAATCGCTTGATATCCCCCATAACTTATCACCAGCAGAGGGGCAATGTCGGTGATCGTGTTCACCACCGTATAGGTTTTGGCATTCCACTTGGTATGGTCTAGCGCCTTCTGCAAAAATTGATTATTTTGTTTAGAGAAATGCTTCTGCTCATGCTCCTCAAGAGCAAAGCTACGTACTACACTCATTCCTTGGACCCTTTCGTGAAGATGTCCCTGCATCTCTGCTAAAGCCTGAGACCTTTTTCTAGTTAAAAACCGTAAGCGTTGATAGAAATACTTGACGGAGAAGGCATATAGCGGGAAAACGGCAATAGCAACTAACGTCAAGGAAAAGTCCAAGTAAAACATCATCAATCCAATCGCAATGACTAGGGTGACAAAATCTAGCCAGAGATTCATTAAGCCCGTCATGACAAAATTCTTCGTCTGCTCAACATCATTTATCACTCTAGAGATAATTTCCCCAGCCTTATTATTATTGTAATAACGCAACGACAGCTTTTGCAAATGAGAAAACAAGCGCTCTCGTATATCATAAAGCACTTTGTTTCCTATCCATTGAGCGAAAAATTGACGATAATACTCAATTGGCCCCCGAACAATGGTAAATAGAATAAAAGCTCCTGCCATGATCCAGATTAATTGAGAGATTTTCTCTTCTTTACTCAGGGTTTCTGCAATAATCAAATCATCGATCACATATTTCAGTAATAAAGGAAGGACGAGCGGGATCCCAAACTTGATAATCCCAATGACTAATGTGCCTAAAATCATTTTCCAATAAGGTCTGACAAACTGTAAGTAATGTTTGATGCTCTCCAAGTGTCTTCTCCTCTACCTCAGGTTTGATTTCTTTCCATCAGACAAACACAAAAGAATGGATCGGCTGTAAATAAACTTTTTACATCTTCATCCATTCCTTTGTTCATGTATATTCCTCTTGTTTCATTTATAATATAAATATCTTTCGTACCATCTTTCTACGTAATCAGCTTCAAAAGGGCCTTTTCTTTGGTGAATTAAGGATAAGAGCTCGTCCATTCCTCGCTTAATTTCAAACATGATGGTTTCTGGATAATTCATCAACTTGCGGTGCTCTTCATATTCATCCTGATCTAAGATAACATAGGTCATATCTGGAAATACCTTCACATCTAAATCATAATCAATATACTGCAAAGCTTGTTTGTGCCAGCGATAAGGGGAACCGATATTGCAATAGTAATGAACTCCATCCTCACGAAGCATGCCAATCGTATTGAACCATTGCCCTTTACCAAACGTACAAATCGCTGGTTCTCTTGTTCTCCATTCACTCCCATTAGATTCTTTAACAAGGATCCGATCATTTCCTACAATCCAACTAGTTGAACCTGTCTGGAGAACAGTTGAACTATCCCATACTCGGTGTAACGATTCATCATGTTTAAAGCTTTTGATTTGAATTTGTTGTCCAGGATAGGGATAAATCATTGTTTTCTCCTTCCATTTACTCGAACGATGTGTTTACTTACTTGAACGACGTGTTTATCTTCTATTATACTCTTTCTCTTCCCAAACTTCTAATATTCTCTTTATCATTATGTAGAAAAGTCATTTTTTATAGTCTACACAAAAGAAAAAACTCTCTACGTGAGAGTCATTTTATAATTTTTATAATACTTGATGATATCATCAACCTTTTGCTGAAAGTCTTCCTGTAAGGATTGTAGCTGCTTCTTTTTCTGATTCATTTGTGTCTGAACGTAATGTAGCCCGTATTCAATTTCCTTCAATTCATTTTTTAAGCCTAAAGCATGGTGAATCATCGCTTGTTCTCTTCGCTTCAGCAACTGATTTTCTAAATCCTCATACTTAAGAATCTCTGTTTGTAATTGGACAATTGAATCAGCTATTTCTGCTTGCCAGCATAATAACTCATCGAATTCCTGAATCATATTTACCTTCACCTTCCATTCAGCTCATTTCTCTTTATACACATTCGCTATACAACTTTTGGCTCCTTTAGCTAGTTTTGTCTAATTCTTAGAACCTTTGTCTACATCCTGTCGAAAGTGAATTTCGAGATGAAAAAAAGCCCATCCATGACTGGATAGGCCTCTTTTCTAAGTATATAGGTATGTTCGATGACAAAAAATTAATTATTTTTTTTGAGATTGCTGATTTTGACGGCGAACCTCAGCTGCATTTGTTTCATTAGCAAATTCCGCATCTTGCCCTTGAGCCGCTGCTTGGTTTTGCTGTTTTACTTGCTGAATATCCGTTCCAGCTTGAGTTTTGTTTCTTTTAGCCATTGTTATCACCTCCACATCCATAATGTGAGCAAAGGAATAACAAATTATTCATAAAATGACTAAACTAATAATGAAATCCCACCATCAACAATGATGGTTTGACCTCGAATCATCGAAGCTTCTTCCGAGATTAGAAATAAAACAGCCTGTGCTAAATCGATAGGTTGAACAATTCGACCCGCCGGAGTCCTCCTTGCCGCTTCTTCTAATATTTCTTCACGATTGGGGAAATGCTTTAGTGCATCCGTATCCACTGCTCCCCCTGACACGGCGTTAACGACTATATTTTTGGAGGCAAGTTCTACACTTAAATATCGAGTTAAAGCTTCTAAAGCTGCTTTAGAAACTCCTACTGTTGTATAGTTCTCTAATACTCTTATTGAGCCTATACTACTAAGACTTACTATTTTTCCTCCACCTACTTTTTCCATTCTTTTTGCTGCTTCTTGAGCAGTAAATAGGAGAGCTTTAGTATTAATGTTCATCGTCCAATCCCAATGATTTTCTTCAAGCTCCATTAATGGTCTTAAAACGCCAGAGGTGCATTATTGACTAATACATCTAAGCGACCGAAATGCTCATCTATCTCGGTGAACATCTGTTTAATTTTTTCTGGATCACCGACGTTACTTTTGACTAGTAATACTTCTGCTCCTTTCTCTCTTAGCTCAGAAGCTGTCTCTTCTGCTGCCTTGCGATTTCTGGCAAAATTGATAACAAGGCGATATCCTTTATCCGCTAACAACTTAGCAATTTCCTTACCAATACCTCTACTGCCTCCAGTAATTAAAGCTACTTTCTTTTCCATCATCTATACACGCTCCTGCTTCGGGGAATTTATAAAAGAAAATCTTTACAGTATGTATGAATTACTATATAATTAACTTAAGAATAAATTTCATTACTTGCCAAGTTTTACTTAACTACATTATTTCGAACCTTTGTTCTTCTAATCCATAGGTTGTGTACTCCTACACAACCTATGGTTTTTTCTGTGGAATCACTCAACCGCACACGTATTTCTTTCCTTATCCCCTGTACTATTCTATCTGTACTAATCTAGACCCTTCGTGTAAATCTGTTTCTTAATTTTCTGATGAGACACAGGAAAGGCTAATTCATCTAGTTGATCTAGCTTCACCCAGCGACTTCTTTCGGGAAGGGCTTTGAGGTGTTCCGGTTCCTCCATTCTTTCCAACTCAAAAACGGTAATATCCCAGATTAAGTGAGAAAATGTATGCTGAACACGATTCATTTCTCTTTTAGTTTCTACTTTAATACCATAGATCGTATCATAGTGAGAGCTAATCGCTTCTTCTGGAGTAGTGGACCATTCTACATTGGGAAACTCAAATAATTTAGCTAAAAGCCCAGATTCCTCTCTTTGTCTAATCAGCACCTGCTCTTTTTCAATTAATATTCCCGCCACCATCTGTAAAGGTTTCGGTTTCTTTTTCTTTGTTTTGATCGGGAGTTCGTGGTGAATTCCTTGATGATAACCCTGACAAAACTGTTGGACAGGACACGACTCACATTTAGGTGACTGAGGGGAGCAAATCAAAGCCCCTAATTCCATGATTCCTTGATTAAAATAGGAAGCATGTCCTTCTGGTATCAATTCCCTCACTAGCTCTTCAAACAGTTTCCTGGTTTTCACCTTTTGAATATCCTCTTCAATGGCAAATAGACGTGAAAAGACACGCATGACATTACCGTCAACAGCCGGTTCCCTTTTGCCATAAGCAATGCTTAAGATGGCTCCAGCAGTATAAGGTCCTACCCCTCTTAATGTAGAGATTTGCTCTGGCTCATCAGGGACGACTCCACCGTAAGTTTCCTTTACTTCTTTTACCGCACTTTGCAGGTTTCTAGCACGTGAATAATAACCTAACCCCTCCCAATTCTTCAACACCTCTTCTTCAGGAGCTTCTGCTAAGGCTTCAATCGTTGGAAAACGGGCAATAAAACGTTGAAAATACGGGATCACCGTATCGACTCTTGTTTGTTGAAGCATGATTTCTGATACCCATACTTTATAAGGATCTTTATCCTTGCGCCACGGTAAATCTCTCATATTTCTTTCAAACCAATATAATAATTCCTCTTGAAAGGATTGTTTTGGAAAATCTTTAAGATACTTCACTTCTTTCTCCCCCAGCATGCTCTTATAGTCAGATCGATAGCGGCAGTGGAGAGAACGCCCACATATGAAACTTTTTACGACCACCCACAACATATCTTAGGATCGGATTCCAAGGTAAGGCTGGGTCCTCTTCTTCCAGCTCTTTTTTCCACTGGTGATATAGTTCAAGAGAGGGCAGTTCTAATGATTCAACATATAGAAAAGGCTGATCCACCGCTTCAAGAACCTGATATTGATGAATACCTAATTCTCTGATTTGAGATGCTACGAAGGCCCGTTCCTGTAAAAACATTGGTTTTAACTCATCATGAATCTTATATTCAATAAAGAGTGTTGGCATAGATTCTCTCCCCCTTTCATCACTATTAGGTATTATATCATGAATTGTGAATAATACCGCTTGTATTTTAGCTCCCAATTCTTTAAAATGTATAAGTGAAGGAAAACGTATGGTTACATAAATAAATGATTCTGAGGTGTTCTAATGAATAAGGTAATGGCATTAGTGATGTCTGTTATATTTGGAGTTGTACTAAGCATGGCTGTTGGTTTTGTAGTAGCAAGTATCAAGGGATTTGAATTTACATTCGCTTCCGCAGTTCCATATGGAGCCGCCTTAGGCCTTATCCTATTTTTGTTCGGGAATTTGGTTACAGCTGAAGAGAAATAAGCTGTTCTATTCTAATTAATTTATTTCATTATATTGCTTCATATTGCTTCTCTACGAAGATGCCTTATTAGTAAGGGCATCTTTTTTGTGTTCCTCTTTGAATTTTTTTAATTTTTAAATTCCTTTTGTCAAAGAACTCAAAAATCATAACCATGCATCCGATATAAAACATATCAACGATGCAGGTGAAAAATATGAAAAAACTAGAGCCTCGTTCAATGCTAGACATCAATCTAATGTAGAAAGGACAATGACAACCATGAAGAAAAAATTTAGCATTAAATCTAAACTCCTTATGACGATTGCTTTTATTTTATTAGTACCTGGGCTTATTATCGGTTCCATTTCGTATTACACATCTAAAGAACATATTCATCAGAATATGACTCAAAGCGCCGATGAGAATGCTAGTTTATTGAATCACCTAATCAATACCTTCTTTCTTCCAAAACAACAAGAAGTAGAATATCTCACAAGGATTCTGCAACCTCTTCTCTCCGAAGAAGACTGGGAAACCCTTGTTCAAAACAGACTTGATGAGGTCACTCTGTCATACATGGATACAAAGTATGCCTATCTAGGGACAAAAGATGGTGACATGCTCATCTCTCCAGAGGCAGACCTTCCCGCAGACTATGATCCAAGAATCCGTCCATGGTACCAAGAGGCGATAGCTAATCCTGGAGACATTATTACCACTGCTCCATACGAAGATGCCTCCACAGGTGATTTAATTATCACCGTTGCGAAATCCTTAAATGGGGGAGCAGGAGTTGTCGGAGTGGATATTGATATTAGTGTCATCTCCCAAATCGTTCAAGAAGTGAAGATTGGTGAACGCGGATACCCCTTCATTCTGGACAAAAATAGAGGAATTGTTGTTCACCCTACTTTAGAGGTTGGTGAGCCATTAGAAGGAGATTTCGTTGATCTCATGTACGCTGATCTGACAGGTTATTTTCACTATGTATTTAACGGCGTAGACAAGGAAATGGCCTTTAGAACAAATGACCTTACAGGTTGGAAAATCGGAGGAGCGTTGGACACGGCTGAAGTCACTGAACAAGCAAAGCCAATTCTCCTAGTGACTATGGTCGTCATCCTTATTACAGCTATTGTCTGTACGATTATTGTGTACCCGATTATTAAGCCCATCATTCAGTCACTTAGACAGCTTGTAGCCTCAGCAGAGAAAATTAGTGAAGGGGACTTAACAGAAAGAGTTGAAATCAAATCTCAGGATGAACTAGGAGAGCTAGGGCAAAGCTTCAACAAAATGAGTCAATCTATTCGTTCGATCCTGCTTAATCTAAATCAAACGTCTGATCAATTAAGCTCCTCAGCTGAGGTTCTAAAAGATGTGGCGAATCAAACCAATGAGGCAACATTAGAAGTAAATAGAGCGATTCAAGAAGTAGCAGAAGGTTCCGAGTCCCAAGTCCATACTTCTCAAGAATCAGCGAGAGCCATGGAAGAAATGGCTTTAGGCATTCAACGAATTGCTGAGAGCTCCTCTGTCGTTTCAGAAGCTTCGACGGATACCTCTCAATTAGCGGAGGAAGGAAATCAGAACATCTCTAAAGTGATGGACCAGATGAACACCATCCACTCCTCAGTAGGACAAACATTCGAGATTGTTTCTGTCCTTGGCACACGTTCAAGTGAAATTGGACAAATTCTAGAAGTAATCACAGGTATCTCTGAACAAACAAACTTACTAGCACTCAACGCTGCGATTGAAGCAGCTAGAGCTGGAGAAAATGGTCGCGGCTTCGCCGTCGTTGCTGATGAAGTACGAAAGCTTGCTGAAGAATCCAAGAGATCTGCAGATCAAATTTCAGTGATGATTCGTGAAATCCAAGCCGAAACACAAAAAGCCGTGGAGGCGATGGAGCAAGGAAAGAAAGAAGTGGATTCCGGTACAGAATTAGCTCAATTAACGGGTGAGAATTTTATCAAGATCTTACAATCTATCCAACATGTCGCTACTCAAATCGAAGAGGTTTCAGCTGCTTCCCAAGAAATGTCGGCTGGAGCAGAACAAGTGACCGCTTCCTTCGAACACATGTCTGGCATTGCAGAAGATTCATCACGAAAAACAAAAGAGGTAGCCGAGTCTTCAGACAAACAGCTTTCTGCTGTAGAAGAGATTCTTACTTCTGCTGAGCATCTCTCAGTATCTGCCAAGGAGCTAAAGAAAGAAATCACGAAATTTAAGCTATAAGAAAAGCTTCTACCGAAGCCCTTTCGAAGATGTCGTCTAGTCCTTCTTTAGAGGAAGCTTTTCATGCTACCAGAAAGTATAGAAAAGAGACCTGACATTCCAAAATGTACCCTTTGCTAAGGACATTTTATCCTGTCTGGTCTCTTTCATTTTACGCTCCAAATTGAATTTACTTTTCTTTCTGTTGAACGACCGTTGCAATCTCATACTCTTCATGAAATTTTCCACTTGCAATATGATAAATTGCCCAACCAATCGACCTACGAGTGTCCCCAAGAGAATAATCCCCATAACAAGCATAGAGATAAAACCAGGGCTACTGAACATAATGTCCATGACGATTCCCCCCGTCTTATTGTTGAAAATAAGATATGTTTCAGTATATCAACTTATCCTTCGTTTAAGCAAGTCAGACAGAGCAGATTCCAAATCTTTATATATAAAGCGATAGCCTGCTTGAAGTGCTTTTGTTGGCATCACTCGTTGCCCTTCCAAAACCAACTGGGAAACCTCACCTAACATGACCTTCAAGACAATGGAAGGGACAGGGAACCAATGAGGCTTGCCTATCGTTTTACCAATCAATTCTCCAAATTGTTTCATTTGAATAAATCCAGGGGAGGTGACATTAAGGGGACCTGAAATGTGATCATGTTCTAAAGCAAACACCAGCAAACCGGCTACATCTTGAATATGAATCCATGATACCCATTGCGTCCCTTTTCCCACTGTTCCACCCACAAACAAGCGGTAAGGTCGAAGCATCTCTACTAAAGCTCCTTCATCCCTGCCTAAGACCACACCCAGTCGAGCTTTGACCACACGAATGCCGTGCTTACTCACTTGATCAGCCTCTTGCTCCCACTCTTTTGTGACAGAGGCAAGAAAATCTCCTGCACCTGGAGTATCTTCAGTAAAGATAAGGTCTTCTGAAAAACCATAATATCCTACCGCAGAAGCATTGATCAACACCTTGGGCTGAAGAACTCCATCTTGAACATAACGGACAAGCTGTCTTGTCGTTTCGATTCGACTCTTTCTAATCTTCTCTTTCGCTTGCTGTGTCCATCTCTGATTAATGGATTCCCCAGCAAGATTAATCACGGCATCAATATCATCTACAGCTTCCTCCTTAGCCAAAGGCCACTGCTGAATGGTAAATCGAGAGGAAAGCGAAGATATTTTAGTTGTTTGCCGTGACCAAAGCACCACCTGATGTCCACGCTCTTGCAATACCTCCGCTACATATTTTCCTATAAAACCTGTACCTCCTAAAATCGCTACTTTCATTTGAATAATACCTCCTTTCACTCTTTTTTTTTCCAAATGTTTCTGATACTCTTTATGTATAAATCTCTTTTTATAACTATTATATATCAATGGGAAGGAGTCACTATGTCAAAGCCTTATGTATTTATTACCATGAAAATCCCCGATGAGGCAATAGAAAAGCTGTCTGAAGTTGCTCACGTTTCTGTTTGGGAAGGTGACTCACCCGTATCTAGACAACGCCTATTGGATGAAGTTCAAAAAGCAGATGCTCTTCTTTGCATGCTTACTGACTCCATAGATCAACAAATTTTGGATAACGGAACTCATTTGAAAATTGTAGCGAATATGGCTGTAGGCTATGATAACATTGCAATCCCCTATGCCGCGGAAAAAGGAATCGTCGTAACCAATACTCCTGAGGTATTGTCCGAGGCAACAGCTGACCTCACCTTTGCCTTGATGCTGACAACGGCAAGACGAATTGTCGAAGCCTCTAGCTTCCTACGAAATGGAGAGTGGACAAGCTGGAGTCCTCTTCTATTAGCTGGGCAAGATGTCTATGATGCCACTCTAGGAATCATAGGTATGGGAAGAATTGGTGAAGGAGTTGCCAGAAGAGCTAAGGGCTTTGATATGCGAGTCCTCTACTACAATCGGACACGTAAAAAGCACGCAGAAGAAAGGCTTGGAGTGGAATATTGTGAACTTGACTCCCTGTTAAAGGAAGCTGATTTTGTAGTTGTGTTAACTCCTCTTACTTCTGAAACGAAAGGATTGATTAGCACCAATCAATTCAAAGCTATGAAGAAAAATGCAATCTTCATCAATACTTCCCGTGGAGCCGTTGTTGATGAAGAAGCTCTGTACCAAGCTCTACTAGAAAAAGAAATATGGGGAGCAGGTTTAGATGTGTTTCAACAAGAGCCTGTATCCACAGAGCATCCACTCCTTCAACTACCCAATGTGGTTACTCTCCCTCATATAGGTAGTGCAAGTATCAAAACCAGAACTGAGATGGCTTTATTAGCTGCGGAGAACATTATCGCAGTCCTACAGAACAAAAAACCAATAACACCTGTCTGTTAATCGTTTATTCCGTTCTAACCGACGATAAGACTCCATCTATGGAAGTCTACTTTATCCTGTTCTTGCTTATTATAAACAATAATACAAATGAGGTCTGGAAATCTGGAGAAGGAGTTGAATAGATGCGAAGGATTAAGAATAGTAAAATCCTCCTTGCCATCTTTATCGTTGGAATCATTCCAATGATTCTATTTGCCATCTTTCAATACTATTCCTACCAACATATTTCTCAGTTGAAAGAGGAAGCAATCGAAAAAGAGATTCTACAAGCACAATTATACATTGATACCATGTTCAAAGATCTAGATCGTGATTTGAATCTTCTCACGTTAAACCCAAATATAAGGCAAGCTGATGATTCGATTAGTACCTTTTATAATGAAGTAGGAACGTGGATTGATTTGAATCAATCCCATCACATGGGACTTGAAGGAACCATCTATGCTGAAATTGAACGTTATGCTTATACACATCCTGAAAATGCGTATGTTTACCTCGGGACAATCCATGGAGCTTTATCCTATGGCCTAATGAAATGATCTATTCTGGATATGATCCGAGAAAACGAATTTGGTATCAACAAGCGATTGACCATCCTCATCAAATTATTCGCACCTCACCCTATCTCTATTACTCTCCCAAGGGGTTAGAAGCTCTGATCACAATTGCCAAGACAGTTTACAACTCTCAAGGAGAATTGATTGGAGTTATGGGAATCGATCGAAGCACTACTCAGCTTTCTGATTTTCTTGAAACAATTGTCATTGGAGACCGTGGATATCTCTTTCTATTTGACTCTAATGGAGCTCTCATCGCTCATCCAGAGAGAGAAATCTCACTAAGGCATATTTCTCAGCTTGATCTTAAAAACATAGAATCAAATCATCATGATCCACTTCCTGCAACTAAACTACTAAGTCATACGACAGGACAATTCGAAATGATGATCAACGGTGAACAATCGCTCATTTTCCTACGCACCTCAGAAACCACAGGCTTTAAGCTTGCTGCCGTCATCGCCAAGGGAGAATTGACCACTTCATCTGAATATTTGCTAGATATTGTACTAGCAAGTAGCCTCATAGGCTCACTCATGATTGTCGTGATTATCTTTTTCACCGCCCAACGCTGGAAAAAGAAGTGGGCAGAGAGTGATCAGCGTTATCGATCATTATTTGAATACCACCCTAGTGCTACCTTCTCCTCCACTACAGATGGTACCATTATTAGTATTAATAAAAGCTTTGAGCAGCTCACGGGTTTTACCTATTTAGAAGTTGCCCACCAATCTGTTTTTTCCTTTATTTCTATAGATACAATTGAAAGCGCTTCCTATTACTTGCACAAGGTAAATCAGGGTTTTCCCCAGCACTATCAATTGAAGATTTATCATAAGAATACGAGCTTAATAGATATTGAAGTAACCAATGTGCCTATTATTGTGAACTCTCGCATTGTAGGAGTCTATTGGATTGCCAAAGACATTACGAACCAAAAGCAGGCTGAAGAATATATGGTTAAATCAGAAAAGCTTTCTATCGCTGGACAGCTAGCCGCTGGGATTGCTCATGAAATTCGTAATCCCCTTACTTCTCTTAAAGGCTTCCTACAATTAATGAATCGCTCTGGCGAGAGTAAAGAAGAATATTTTCAAATCATGAGAGATGAATTGGATCGAATTGAGTTAATTCTTAGTGAGCTTTTGATGCTTGCCAAGCCTCAAGCCACACTGTTTCAAGAGAAGGATATTCGGACTATTTTATTGCAAGTCGTGACACTTCTTGAAAGTCAGGCGTTATTAAATAATGTTCTGATCCAAACCCTTTTTGCCGATACTCCGTTACCTTGCTATTGTGATGAACATCAAATTAAACAGGTCTTTATTAATATGATGAAGAATGGAATTGAGTCCATGACCAACGGTGGATTGTTCCTCATTGAAACGGTGAAGGAAAAAGAGTTTATGATGATTCGTTTTATTGATCATGGGAAAGGAATCTCAGCAGATTTAATTCAAAAAATTGGTGAACCCTTCTATACGACCAAAGAAAGGGGAACAGGCCTAGGATTAATGGTGAGCTATAAAATCATCGAAAGTCATGGAGGAAGTATAAGGATTCAAAGTGAAGTAGGAAAAGGAACCACCTTCGAAGTACTGCTCCCCCTAAGCCAAGAAAAAGAACACATAGAAGCCAATTAGGCTCCCTAGTGTTCTTTTTTCTCTAATCGTCCAATAGGAAAGGCAACGTCTTCTGTTGAGCCCGGAAAACGCCCCCAGGCAAACACTCCGTTCAGATATAAAACGGTAAAAACTTCCTCATCTTCCCCTATTACCGTATATTCTTTTCCTATTTCAATGAATTGTGGATCTAATGTATACGATTTAGCCATAAAAAACTTTTGTTCTAAAATATTTCCCTCAGAGATGAAACCAGCCTGATGCTTTTTTCGACTTTCACCTAATAAATGCTGCATTTCTCTAAACAATTCTTCCTGTGTCATTTCACTATATCTCTTCACATTATCACCTGAAATTATGTCATATTCATAAAAAGGATACACTTTTTTTGAAAAAAGTGAAACTAATTTTTCTGGCCCTCGTATATTACAGTGTGAAAAGGAGGAGAATTATGAAAAAAATTCTAATGTTAGTCTTACTTTGTACCGCCGTATTGTTAACAGGATGTACCAGGAACAGCTTGAAGCCAAGGAAGTTCTTGAAAAATCAATTGAAGCAATGAGTGATGTGAAAAGCTTCTCAATGGAAATGGATATGCACTCTGTCTTCAGCGCAGGGGAAATGACCATGGAAATGGAAACAAAAAGTGAGGCAGATATGTTTATCGAACCTCTAAAAATGTATCAAAAGATGGAAATGAAAGACCTAACGACTGGACAAACAACTCCAGTGGAAATGTACTTTACTGAAGAAGGAATCTATTTCTATGATGCTCAATCTCAGCAATGGACGAAGTTCCCTGAGGAAATGTCGGAGTACCTTCTACAAATGACCAATGCTGCTCAACAAGATCCAGCAAAACAATTAGAGCAATTACAACAATTTGCTGATGACTTTACGTTCACTAAAGAAGGAGATAATTATATCCTTACCCTTACTTCTACTGATGAAAAGTTTAAAGCTCTATTAAATGATCAATTAGATGGTAGCTTTGCTGGTGGTATGATGGGTGATGCACTTGAGCAAATGCAAATCAATAAAATCCATTACAAAATCGTTCTAGATAGCAAAACATTCTATCAAAAAGAACTAGAAATGGATATGGACATGACAATGACAATTGAGGGAGAAACAATGGAAATGAAACAATCCCTCAAAGGTAAAATACACAACTACAACAAAGTAGCTGAAATTGTTGTACCTGAAGACGTAATTAAAAACGCTGTAGAAATGCAATAAGATCCACAATAGACTAGAAAACCCGCTTTCCATGTGAGGAAGGAGCAAATCACTCTCTCCTCCACTTGATAGAGCGGGTTTTTTAGTAGTATTTATGTTTCCCTTACGATTTCTTTGTCTCATTTTCTGATACAGAAAAAAAGGCTATGGTAGGTGGCTCGTATCCCTTTGGCACACGAGTATTCCTGTTCATAGTACTGTATTATTTTTTGCAAAAGTCTTCGGTTTAACATACTCCCATCTTGGTTACTATTGTTCGCCCCTACCTTTTTGACAGAGTGAAAAAAATCAATCACACTAGGAAAATATTCATATTCCTCTCCTTCATGTGTAAGGATGTTCTCTTCTTTATCCGAAAAAAACGCATAAAGCTCCTGTATACAACAAAAGCGTTGTCCAAGTTCTGAAGAAGACGAGATGCCTAGCTCCCCTTTTGCTTTCTGATATGAGGTATGGAGTTCTAGAAATGTTCTCTCACCAAAAGTACTAAAACATAAACTACCTTCCTCTGATAGATGAGAGTAGAGTTTGTGCAGCGTATTCTCTAAATCATTAAACCATTGGAATGTAGCATTTGAAATAATTAAATCATATGAAGCTACTAGTTCCATTTCTTCAATATCACCGCAGATAAAATGAACCCTCGGGCTAGACAATTTTGTTCGAGCCACTTCAATCATTCCAGGGGCAAGATCTACAGCCGTAATGTGAGCGAGAGGAAAAGCTTGCCCTAATTTCTCTGTTAAATACCCTGTTCCACAGCCTATTTCCAAAATGGTCAGTTCTTTCTTTGCAGTAAGAGGATTGATTGACTTGAAGACATACTCCCTCAATAAATCATCCGCCATCTTCTTTTGTACCTGCGCATATTGATCATAGGTTGCAGCACTTTTACTAAATCTCTTCTGCACAAGCTGTTTATTAATCACCATAAACCTCCACAAATTTCTTTACTTTCGCTATAAAATCTGGCGTATGAGTAAGGAAAGGGACATGACCTGTCTGTGGATACACATGCAAGTCACAAACGCCAGCTAGAGATTGTTTCATATATTCTGCCGCTCCTAAAGGACAAATCGTATCCTCTGCACCATGAATAAGCAGCGTAGGGGTCTTTATATATTGAAGATCATTACGCAAATCTACCGTACTCAAATAATCTAAACCATATTGCAGAGAAGCAGGCTGATCCCCCTGAAAAGATTCATGAACCATAGTTCTAAAAGCATCTAGATGTCCCTCATTCCGTTCAGCAGAAGAAAACATAGCTTGGTAAAAGTTGTGTAATGTTTCTTCTTGATTTCGATCCAGGCTTCTTTTCATTCGATCAACGACTCTCTTTCTCCAACCCCAAAGATACTCTCCTTGTTCATCAGCCACAAAACAGCTCGTCCCTCCTACTAATATCAGTGCCTCCACTCTCTCCTGATACTTGTTTTTGGTTGCTTCTAATGCCAGCATTGAGCCAAGAGACCAGCCATAGAAGATGAAGGTATCTAGTTGATTCGACTCAATGGTTTGCTTGATTCTTTCTTGCAACTCCTGTGTGGAAGAGATTCCTCTCCAATCTACCATATAGCAGTCGTATGAAGTCCTAAGAGGCTCAGTGACAGGAGTCCAAATTGAGCGCTCCATTCCCCAGCCAGGTAAAAGGACCATTTGCTTCTTTTTCATCAGGAGATCACCCCTAGCTTCCTACCTATTTTTTCTATCTTAGCAACAGCGGACTCTAATTCTTCTTGGCGATGAGTCGCCATCACGGTAAACCGAATTCGGGCTTGATTGACCGGAACGGTAGGTGGACGAACAGCAATGGCGGCTAAGCTTCTGTCTGAAGCAAACGACTAAATTCCATCGTTCGATCATTGGAGCCCACTAGAATCGGTATGATCTGTGTTTCACTGCCACAAAGGGCGAATCCAAGCTTTTCAAGTGCTTGACGAAAATAACGCGCCTTTTTTTGAAGTTGTTCACGTTCCATTGACGCTTCCTGTACCACAGAAATAGAGGCTAGAATTGAACCAAGTACAGCAGGAGGAAGTGCCGTGGTAAAAATAAAGCTTCTCATTTTATTTACGAGGTACTCAATCAGTCGTGAGGAGCCTACAACATAAGCTCCAAAGCTCCCCATCGCCTTACTGAATGTCCCCATCTGTATATCGATCTGCCTGTGCAATTGCAAGTGATGGGTCAATCCTTCTCCTCTGCTGCCATAAATCCCACTGCTATGGGCTTCGTCTACCATCAGAATGGCGTTATATTTTTCTTTGAGGCGCACAAGATCAGCTAAAGGAGCTAGGTCCCCATCCATGCTAAATACAGAATCGGTCACGATCAATTTACGTTTTGTTATGGGCGTTTTGCTTAACATTTGTTCTAACTGAGCCAAATCCTTATGGCGATACCTCTTTATTTCCGCACGACTTAGAATCATTCCGTCCACAATGCTGGCGTGATTAATCTTATCACTAAACACGACACCCTCTCTGTCCATTAAGGCAGAAATAATGCCTATATTCGCTGTATATCCTGAGTTAAGAATCAGCCCTGCTTCGGCTTGCTTCCATTGTACCAGCGCCTCTTCTGCCTGTTGATATAAAGGATGATTCCCTATAATGAGCCGAGAAGCGGTTGAACCTGCACCATACCATTCGACGGCTTGAATCGCTCCCTGCTTTAGTTCTTCCCTGTTGGCTAAGCCCAAATAATTGTTAGAGGCTAGGTTTAACAGCTTCTTTCCCTCTCGTTCAATCCACGTTTCGGCAGCCTGCTCAGTCACTATTAGGCTTCGTTGTAATTCCTTCTCTCGTAATGAGAACAGCTCTGACTCTATTTCACTCATCCATGAGGGTGAGTTCTCTGATACCGTAAATGGTTTCTTCACTTGGCTCATTCCTCTCTCCCTCTCTTCTATTTATACTCATAAATTGTACAATAAGTCGTTCATCCTTGGAATAGGAGGAAAAAAGAAAGAGAGGGCTCTCAACTCAAGCATTGAGAACTCTCTCTTGGAAATATTGTTTTTGAAACTGAGAAGCGATTAAATAAAGAGCATGGCAGAAGCTTCGATTATGCTGAATAAAAAATGAAGAAAGATCATAACGGTTTCTTTCTTGTTCAAATGAAATCAGCACACGATGACTCATTTTCTCTTGAATATAGCTGATAAAGCTTTGCGCCTGAGGAGAGTCGAAGATCGTCACATAAGCATACAGGGAATGATCTTCTGGTTCATCTAATACACTTACTCCTGCACAAGAATATTCAGTCTGAATCCCCATTTGATTCAAAATAAGCAAAGCAGGGTACAACTCTTGATCGACAAGTGTATCCCCCATCTTAACGACGACCTTCGCCTTTTTGCTCACCTTTGGCACCTCAAGCCAGCTATTTCTTTCTTCCATCCTTCTTTTCCATCGCTCAGAGCTGTGACGAGAAAGCTCTCCCATCCTTACTTCGTTTCACGATGAATCGTATATTTTTTTAGTCGCGGACTATATTTTTTTAACTCTAGACGCTCTGGATTGGTTCGTTTATTTTTCGTTGTAATATAATTGCGGTCTCCCGATTCTGTACATGCTAAGGTAATGTTTACTCTCATGATTCTTCCTCCTGTGTATTTTCATTTTTTTATAGTTTTCATTTGTCTTTCATTTGTTTTTCATCAAGTATCTTTCATCATGCCGAAACGGTTTCGATCCACTTAGGAAGCGGATCTTTAAGCTTACTCCAATCGCCTTGCATTTCTTCCTCTGTCAGAAGACATAGGTCTAAAGAAGAGATGATTTCCTCAGGCACTAGCTCTATTCCAATGAAAACAACCTCTGTTATGCGGTCTCCCCATTGTTCGTCCCAATCCTTCTTGACCTCTGGATTTTCATCAATCATCATTCTTTTTTCTGCTTCTGGCAATGTATCAATCCAATAACCAGCTGGACCAAACTGAATAGAAGGACCTGCTTGACTAATATTCCCGGCAATATGGTTACGAGAAGCAATCCAGACAATTCCCTTTGCTCTTACTACCTCTTCCGGCCACTCTTCCAGCCACTGCTGCAAACGCTCAGGATGAAAAGGACGTCTTTGACGATAGACAAAAGAAGAAATACCATATTCGTCCGTTTCAGGAGTATGAACTTCTTTTTGCAGTTCCTTCAACCACCCTGCTGACTGGCTTGCTTGATCAAAATCAAATAATCCTGTATTCAGAATTTCTCTTGGATCTACTTGCCTTGTGCCGCACGAATAAGCTTGGCTCTTGGCTGTAGTTTCCTTAAAACACCTTCTAGGTAATACAAATCTTGCTCCTCAACTAAATCGGTTTTATTCAGAATCAGAACATCACAGAACTCGATCTGATCAATGAGCAAGTCTACTACATCCCGAGTATCCTCTTCTCCAACCGCTTCCTGACGGTCAAGTAGACTTTCTCCAGATGAGAAATCATGCCAAAAACGATAGGCATCCACTACGGTCACCATACAGTCTAACTGGCAAAGTGAAGATAAGTCAATGCCATGTTCTTCATCAATGTAAGAGAAGGTTTGGGCGACTGGGACAGGTTCTCCCACTCCCGTTGACTCAATTAGGATGTAGTCAAATTTTCCTTCTCCTGCTAAACGTTCTACCTCTCTTAATAAATCCTCGCGCAAAGTACAGCAAATACAGCCGTTAGACATTTCCACAAGCTTCTCTTCCGTGCGGGATAACGCTCCCTGATCTTTGATCAGGTTTGCATCAATATTCACCTCACTTAGATCGTTAACAATGACGGCTACTCTGAGTCCTTCTCGGTTCTGTAAGACATGATTTAAAATCGTTGTTTTTCCTGAACCCAAATATCCGCTTAGCACTGTCACTGGTATTTTCTTTTGATTCAATATATCCACCTCTTGCCTTATTTAAATAATAATTATTACTATTTGTAAATGATTTTAAATGATTATTATTCATTAGTCAAATAGTAATTCATAATAATTACGATTAAAAGCAAGAGAGGAGCATCGCTATCATACTCCCACACGGCGATCCAACAAGACTCCTGAGGCATAAAGGATCAAAATGATTAAGCTAAAGTTCCATATCCACTCGCCCCAAAACATCATTGCTCCACCTCTTAAAAGAACTGGCTCATCGCCCCTGAATCAACACTCCACTCTCCTTCTCCAGTATCAATCGAGTTGTTCTGTTCCAGATTAGAAAGCTCTATGTGAAACTTATCAGATAAATCTTGAATTTGCTGTTCACTCAAGATAGGTCCCCACTGAGCAAGCGTTGCATAAGCCGCCGTACCTGAAAAAAGAGTTAGAAGATAGAACTTAAAAAACAATACCAAAATCCCTACGATCCATCCTCCTCTCCTCATTGCTTTGGAGCACACCGCTACAAATAAGAAAAGACTTGCCAGATAAATTGTCGTCAATAAAATCGCTAGAAGGACAATCCAACCAAACTCACGCACCAGCTCCATAAAGTTGGTATGAAACACCTGATGGAATTGGTCGATGCTAGTATAGCTAGCGAGTACATCTAACTGATACATAAGGATCATGACGACTAGGGATATTGCCATCGTCAGCAGAATTTGCAGAAAGCTAGCGACGAATTTAGATGTAAGTAAAGAAAATCCTCTCATAGGAATCGTTAACCAAAAGTGCGAACTTCCCGTTCTCCACTCCTTTAAAAACGAGATCATAACGATCATTGCCATGAGTAGAAGATGCAATAGAAAAATAAGCACACTACCGACAAATAATACTCCTCCCTTCGGAGCTAGCATAATTCCAACCACGATATAAAGAAGTAAAAATCCTACTCCAATCCATGTGAAGCTACTATTATCTCTTAGCTCCTTCACGACTAAACCCCACCATGCTCTCATGCTAGTACCTCCTTAAGCTTATCGAGCACACTCTGTCCATACTCTTCTCGTAATGTTTCAACCTTATCAAAGTAAGCCATTTTGCTATATTTCAACAGAATGACATAATCTAGCATCGGTTCAATCTCACTCACCTCGTGCGTGGAAATAATCATGGTTTGCTCAGTCGTTCCGCCATACGAAGCGATCAATTTAATGATGTCCTCACGTACTAGAGGATCTAAACCAGAGAGAGGTTCATCCAGCAGAACGACAGGCACCTTCCTAGCCATGGCTAGAATGATCTTAAGGCGTGCCTTGTTTCCTTTGGATAAACTCTTTACCTTTGTATACGAGTCAAGGTTTAACATCTTTTGGATTTCTAATGCTTTCTTCACATCAAAATCTGGAAAGACGATGTTTGCAAATTCTAACGTTTCTTTTACGTTATAGAAGGGATAAAGATGATCAACCTCTGAGAGATAAACGACTTTTCTATTAATTAAGCGATCTCTCACACGCGTTCCATCTACTATAATTTCGCCTGTGCTTGGGTGCACTAAGCCAGCAATCATCTTTAGTAAAGTCGATTTTCCGCTTCCATTCGGTCCTATGAGCCCAACAATGCCCCCCTTGGGAACCATTAAATCGAAGGGGAGCAGTGCTTCTTTAAATCCATATTTTTTCGATACATTTTGGATTTGGATAATATGCTCATTCATTCCAGCTATCCTCCCCGCTCCTATTGTTCAATATGGCTGTCACCTGTTTTAGTACTTCCTCTGCTGAAAAACCCAACTCATACATATTGTTCACGAATTGATTCATCCGCTCCTCTGCCATATTGGCTCGCAGCTGCCTCAACAAGGTAAGGTCTTCAGTCACAAAAGACCCTTGCCCTCTTTTCGCTTCTATAACCCCATTTCTCTCCATTTCCATATAAGCTCGTTGAACCGTATTAGGGTTCACTCCAAATTGAACCGCCGTTTCACGAACTGAGGGTAGCTTTTCTCCAGGTAATATCTCACTACTACAGATCTGATAATAAAATTGTTCAATAATTTGCATATAGATGGGTTGGGCATTATTAAACACTGACATCCTGTTCCTCCTCTACGATCTAAGCATTAATGTTTTAGTGTATTACTTAAATAATGCACTGATTCAAAATATATTGTCAATGAAAAAAAAGTACCCTATAAGTAGACTTTTTTTAATGTCTACTCTATAGGATACTGTTTAGGCAGTAAGAATCGTTTCTTTTTCATCCAACTATTTCACTTTTGAACCTATGGCAGTTTGAATATGAGTGTGACCATCTGCCTCTAAACATTTTAACAAGTCACGATTTATCTCCTTCAACACCTCAGGTCCTTTATAGATTAAACCAGAGTAGATCTGAACCAGTGATGCTCCTGCACAGATTTTTTCATAGGCATCCTCTCCAGTAAAAATCCCTCCAACTCCAATGATCGGAAGCTTCCCTTTAGTTAAGCGGTAAATTTCTGCTATTACCTCTGTTGAACGCTGAGTGAGAGGTCGCCCACTCAATCCGCCAGCTTCATCACGCTTCACATCAAGGAGCCCTGATCTGCTTAGAGTCGTATTGGTTGCTATAATTCCGGCTATCTCTGTTTCAAGAATGCTTTCCACCATTTGTTTCAATTCTTCCTGTGTCAGATCTGGTGCTAGCTTCACTAGTACAGGTTTTTTGCTTACCTTCTTCTCTTTGACCTGCACATTGACTTCATCTAATACTCCAGTAATTAATTGTTTTAGCTCTTCCCCATGCTGTAGGTTACGCAGACCAGGAGTATTAGGAGAGCTTATATTAATCACAAAATAATCTCCATATGGATACAAGCCCCGAATACAGGCTTGATAATCCTCCACAGCCTGTTCATTAGGTGTCAGTTTGTTCTTTCCTATATTAACTCCTATAGGAATTGGCTTCACCTTCACCTGAGAGAGCTCTTCGGCTGCTTTTTCAACTCCCTTGTTATTAAATCCCATCCGGTTAATCAGAGCTTGATCAGGAATAAGTCGAAATAAGCGAGGAAGCTCGTTGCCTTCCTGCGGCTTTGGAGTTAATGTACCAATCTCGATATAGCCAAACCCGATTTGAGATAAGCCAGGAATGGCTTCTCCATTTTTATCTAATCCAGCAGCCAGACCAACTGGATTTGGAAACGTAACCCCCCATAAATCTTGAACTAATGGTGGATGTTCAGGTACTCCATATAAATTATGCAAGATAGCTCGTCCTACTGGATTTCGCCCTAACTGCTTCATCAAACCGATTGTCAGATGATGAGCCTCTTCAGGATCTTTTCTAAACATGTAGGGCTTTACGATTTTAGTATACAGCACTGGATCCACTCCTCTACTCGTATCACATTTTTTAGTTTTTATCTTAGCATACTTATTCGGCATTATATAGTGCAGTAGATCACAAAACAACAAAAGGGGGTCTATTTTTAACAACATCGACATATACATGAATGGTCATAGAAAAACAGAGATGATTTATAGGAGGTTTCACAATGGAACAAACGATTCAAAAAGAGGTTGAAGGGCTAAGACAACAATACGTGGATTGGAAAGGGCATGATTTGCTGCAAACATATCATGATGTATTGATGGATGTTTTAAAATCTAAGCAAAAAACGGCCATTACCCTTTCGCCAGAATTAGCTAAAAAATATGTTGCCCTTCAACAAGAAATATTACGCCGCTTAGATACATAACTTCTACTTTTCATCAATATTTTTATAGAAAAGAAGGTGACCCAAAAAGTCACCTTTTTTAGTGCTTGCATTACGTCTAAAGACATAGGGGAAAAACCAACCTTCGATACATGATCCATAGCAGAAAAAAAAGTAGACTCAAAATAAAGTACATTTCAAATGGAGGAGATTTTCTTGAAATCATTGTTTCGTAGTTTGATATATATCGTTGCCTTTTTCTTTCTTCCGATCCTTGCAGGTGTTATTGGCATCATTTCATCAATGAATCTAGCCATGTCCTCTCAAGGGCAGCCAACCTATACTCTTATTGATCAAATTGCCCCCCACATTATGATCCCGCTAAGCCAACTGTGGCTATATTAGTAGGAAATGATGTGCCCACAGAAGTGATTGATTTTCTTGCTCCCTATGAATTATTTGCTTCCACTCAGAAATTTAATGTGTTTGCAGTAGCCCCAGAAAAGAGGGCTGCCACGTTAACAGGTGGATTAGACCTGATGCCTCACTTTACATTTGCTGAGTTGGATACCCTTCTAGCAAGTAGTTCTGAAGTGATTGTCATTCCTGCTATTTTCAACATGGAGCATGAAAATTACCAAGCCATCTCTGACTATATTCAGAAACATTCAAGCGATCAGACAATCCTCCTGTCTATTTGTGCAGGTGCAGGTAACTTAGCAGAAACAGGACTACTGTATGACAAGAAAGCCACTTCACACTGGGGAGATGTCATCCTCTTCGAGAAGAAATATCCCGAGGTTCATTGGGTCCGTGATCAACGTTATGTTGTTGAAGCTCCATCGTTTCTTCCGCCGGATTATCTTCTGGAGTTGATGCGACACTCTATGTTATTTCTCAATTAGCCGGTGAAGAAATAGCACAACATACAGCCCAATCCATCAACTATCCTAACCAGCACTATGTTACAGATCCCTCCATGGAACCTTTCAAGCTCCAGTGGAAGGATACCATCTATCTCCTTAACAATGCCTATAGATGGAACAAGCAAAAGGTTGGCGTCTTGCTCTACAATCAGATGGATGAGTTCGCTCTAGCCACCATCTTCGATACGTATTCTGCATCAGGAACGATGGAAACCTTAACCATTGCCGAGAAGCTTTCGCCCATCCAAACCAAGAACGGTCTTACATTGCTTCCTCGGTACACACTGGAGAATGCACCGCCTATTGAGCGAATGCTGCTTTCTGGAACAAAAGCAAATGTGCTAACTAACGAAACAATCTCACTCTGGAAAAACGAGTATCCTTCTGTTGAATTTAGCTATGTACATGCACATGAGCCGGATCGTTATGTTTTAGAAGCTCCTTTAGAAGATTTGGCACAGCAAACCGATGTGCTTACAGCAGAATACGCAGCAAAACGGTTGGAATACAGAGCAGATACCTTAAAGCTTGAAGGTGCTCCCTATCCCTACCTCGCCATCCCTATCCCTCTTTTATTAGGATGTGCTTCTCTTGTGCTTCTTGTTTATTTTCAAAAACGTTTACGAAAAAACAGAGGATTTTAAGAACCTCTCCCACATGGAAAGATTTGAAATAGGGGCATCATATTGGATAAAATAAGAATAGCTTAGTTTTGTACCTTCTATGCTTTCATGAAAAAGGAGCCTTAATGTGATGCCCAAATTTGTTACCCCGATCATTGTCGTCAGCAAATGCTTAGAATTTGATGCTTGTCGATATAACGGTCAAATGATTCACGATGATTTTGTTCGCAACTTACAAAAACACGTTCATTTCATCCCTATATGCCCTGAGTATGAAATTGGCCTTGGTATTCCAAGAGACCCTATACGCGTTTTACAAATGAAGGAACAATATACGTTAATTCAGCCTTCTACTGGACGAGATCTTACAGAAGAGATGAATCAATTCGCTTTCAAGCACCTGAACTCTCTCATGGAAGTAGACGGTTTTATTCTAAAAAGCCGTTCACCTTCCTGTGGGATTGGTGATGTAAAATTATATTCAGAACAAAATGAACAAACCCCTATTGGCTATGGGAATGGTTTGTATGCCCAAGCCGTCCTTAGCTCTTTTCCTTATGTCGCTGTCGAAGATGAGCAACGACTCAAACAACAGCATATTCGAGATCATTTCTTAACGAAACTATATCTACTAGCTTCTTTTCGTCTGGTAAAACATACACAAGATCTGAAGCAGCTGAATCAATTCCTAAAAAACAATATATACCTGCTCCAAATCTATGATCGAAACAAGACAGAAGAGATGCAGCAAATCCTTGCTTCATCACAAAATACTTCTTTTGATCAGCTCATTTTATTAGTTGAAAAATGGTTGTTTCTTTCCCTACAGAAGCTCCCTTCCTTCTCCAATCTCATTCAAACCATAACGGATCTGATAGATAAAAACTTACAGGAGTTAAACAGACAAGAGAAAGATGCGGTTCTACTATGCTGGGAAAAATACCGTCAGGGGATCGTTCCTCTTCATACTCCTCTCACACTTTTACGCTCCTATATTACTCGCTATAACCAAGCGAATTTAGCAGAACAAACTCTCTTAGAACCTTTTCCTCAAGATTTAGTATAATATAATGTTTACAAAGGGGGCGCTAACAAGTATAGTATCCCTAGAAACATTTTTGGTTTGAAAAGTTTGGTCTTACGAACCACTAAAAATTATGAACAGAAGTAAGGGAAAAGCGAATGACACCAATTATACAATTAAAAGATATAACAAAAGAATATGACGAACAAACGGTGATTCATCCCCTCACTCTTTCCATAGAAGAAGGGGAGTTTATCACCCTATTAGGTCCCAGCGGTTGTGGAAAAACTACTTTATTAAGAATGATTGCTGGATTTGAGCAGCCTTCACAAGGAGATATTCTCCTAGCTAATAAACCAATCACATCATTTCCTCCCTACAAAAGGGATATGAACATGGTGTTTCAGCAGTATGCTCTCTTTCCCCATATGAATGTGGAAGATAACATTTTATTTGGATTGCGCATGAAGAAAATTTCTAAAAAGGAACAAATGAAACGTCTTGAGGAAATTCTGGACTATACGGAGTTATCAGAATTTCGCAAAAGGTTTCCTAAGCAGCTCTCTGGGGGACAACAGCAGCGCGTAGCGATAGCTAGAGCCATCATTAACGAACCTAAGGTCCTCCTCCTTGATGAGCCTCTTACTGCTTTAGATAACCAGTTAAGAAAAAATTTGCAGATAGAGCTGAAGAATCTGCAAAAAAGGCTGGGCATCACGTTTGTCTACGTCACCCATGATCAGGAAGAAGCGATGACGATGTCTGACCGAATTGTGATTCTTAATCAAGGAAGAATTGAACAGATAGGAACGCCGCAGGAAGTTTATCTTCAACCTAATAGTTTATTTGTCGCTCACTTTATTGGAGAAAACAACATCCTCAAAAGAGGAAGCGAGATTTTTTCTGTGCGCCCAGAACATATCAGGATTGTAACCAATGGAGCTGTACCGGCTTCCCCTAAAAAAGAAGGGAAGCTGCAAGATATTATCTTTACAGGCAACCAGCTCAAGCTGTTTGTTGATTTTTCTGCCCAAGAGAAGCCTATTATTGCTTATAGCAGTATTCAACATCCCCATCAAAACCTAAAGACCGGAGATCAAGTGATTTTGACATGGGAGCCCAAGGATGAGGTGAGACTGCATTGAAACAAAAGGGAAAATTACTTGCTTCTCCCGCACTATTATGGTTGATTATCTTTGCCTTTCTTCCTATGATGGTGATCGTTCTGTTTTCGTTCCTCTCCAGAGGAGCTCACGGACAAATCGTCTATGAATTTACTCTAAAAAATTATATTCGTTTCTTTGAACCATTATATCTCTCCATTGTTCTAGAAACATTGAGCATCTCGATTCTGACCACTGTGATTACCCTAATCGTAGCCTATCCTCTCTCTTATTACATCTCAGGTCTACCAAAAGGGAAGAAAACAATCTGGCTGATTTTAGTGATGCTCCCGTTTTGGATTAACTTCTTGATTCGTTCCTATGCTTGGATCATCATTTTACGCTCTCAGGGGATCGTCAACACCTTTCTATTATCTATTGGGTGGATTGATACTCCACTGAACCTGCTCTATCATCAGGGAGCTGTTTTACTAGGAATGGTCTATACCCTTCTTCCTTTTATGGTTTTACCTTTATATGTTGCTTTTGAACGAGTAGAGCAGCAGCATTTAGATGCAGCAGCCGATCTTGGAGCTTCGGAAGGAAAAGCCTTTTGGAATATTACGCTGCCACTGACGAAGCCAGGAATCCTTAATGGATGTGTTCTTGTATTCGTTTCCTCCTTTGGCATGTTTGTTGTGCCTGATGTATTGGGTGGAGCGAAAAATGTCTTACTTGGGAATTTGATTCAAAATCAATTTCTTTCCGCTAGAGATTGGCCATTTGGCTCAGCCTCTTCCATTATGTTGATGGGACTATCGCTCCTTCTTATTGCCTTGTTCTATAAAGCAATGAAGGTCAATGATATTCCAGAGGGGAGGTCATGATGAAAAGCATTCCAAAGTGGTTATTCCCCTTTTCTATTCTGATGATGATCTTTTTATATCTACCTATTTTGATTATAATAGGATACTCTTTCAATGAATCGAGAATTAACGCCGCGTGGACAGGCTTTACGTTGGAATGGTATATTTCTATTTTTGATAATAGACAAGTGCTTGAAGCTTTATTTAACAGCTTGGCTATTGCTAGTATTACCGCGGTTGTTTCAACAATTATTGGAACCTTTGCTGCTCTTGCTTTTGAGCGGCATGCTTTTAAGTGGAAAAAGGGCTGGAGCAGCCTTTTCTTTTTCACGATTTTAGTTCCTGATTTAATTATGGGAATCTCATTGCTTCTTCTGTTTTCATTTCTCTCCATTCCCTTAGGCAAAGGAACCATTATTATTACACACATTACTTTCTGTATTCCCTTTGTCTTCATCATCCTGTCTACACGTCTAGCAGGGCTGGGAAGAGATCTCGAAGAAGCTGCGCAGGATTTAGGAGCCACCCCTTTTGAAACCTTTTGGAATGTGACGCTTCCTATGCTGACTCCTGCTATTGTCGCTAGTCTATTACTCACCTTTTCTTTATCTTTAGATGATTTTATGATAAGCTTTTTTGTTGCAGGACCTGGAGCTACTACCCTCCCTATCTATATTTACGGGATGATCAAACGAGGCATTACTCCGGAAGTAAATGCTATTGCCTCTCTACTGATTATGGCTACCTTTATTCTTGTTTTCTTAGCTGAGATGATTCGTCGAAAAGGGGATAAGGATTCTAATATTTATTTTTAAGGAGGCTGTTATGAAAGGATTAAAAAATGTACTTACTGCCATCATGATCTCCATTCTTGTTGTTTCTAGCTTAGGATGCGGACCTAAAAAAGACGTGCTTAATATTTATACTTGGGTAGATAATTTTGATCAGCAGGTGTTAGAAGATTTTGAAGAGAGATATGATGTAAAAGTGAATCAGAATTTTTACTCAAGCAATGAAGAGCTTTTAGCGAAGCTACAAGCAAGTGGAGGCTCTCAGTATGACTTAATTCAACCCTCCGATTATATGGTTTCGACCTTAATCGAATTGGGGCTGTTAGAGGAGCTAAATAAAGCTACTATTCCTAATGTCCAGAATATCGTATCAACCTTCCAGACTCCTCCTTATGATCCAGAGAATCGTTATTCTCTAGTCTACACTTGGGGAATTACAGGAATTGCCTATAATACAAAATACGTGACAGATCCTATTGAGAGCTGGGAGAGCTTATGGGATGAACAATATAAAGGACGTCTGATCTTACTAGATGACCCTCGTGAGGTCATTGGAATGGGCTTAATTAAGAATGGCTTTTCCAATAGCACCACCGATATGAATGAGCTAGCACTAGCCGTCTTGGATCTAAAGAAGCTATTACCTAACGTGATGGCTTTTGATACCAATACAATTAAACAAAACTTCATTACAGAAGAAGCATGGATCGGCACGGTATGGTCTGGAGATGCCGCACTGATTCGTGAGCAAAACGAGCATATTGAATATGTTGTTCCGAAAGAAGGCGGAACGATTTGGGCTGATACGTTAGCCATTCCTAAGGGAGCAAAAAACAAAGAGCTTGCTGAAAAATTTATTAATTATCTGCTAGAGCCTGAAGTAAGTGTCAAGAACTACGAATCGATCATGTATAGCAATCCCAATGAAAAAGCCTATCCTCTGCACAGCGCAGAATATAGAAATAACCATATGATCTTTTTAAGCCCTGAAGAGCTAGACAGAGCTGAATGGATCGTTGAAGTAGGAGAATCACTAGAAGAATATGACCGCTTTTGGACAGAGTTAAAAAGTGGTCGTTAAATAAATGTGGGAGATGATCTTGAACTAAAACAAGATCATCTCCCTATTTTCTTCATCCTTTTATTTTCCTCCAGTAAAGGTAATCCTCTTAATAAAAAGAACTGTCGAATGGACTTACATTATTCGGACAGTTCTTGACTGCTCACTATTCTTTTACTTTGATACGTCCTTCTACAGCTGGAATGGCTTTTTTATCTTGGATATAATCACTTACAACTGTATTTAACAGTTCACCTGTATAAGATAATAGTTCACCTTCGGCTAACCAGCTATATCCGTCTCCACCTGCAGCCGTAAAGTCATTCGTCGCTACGGTATACTTTTTATTAAGATCTAAGGGTTTGCCATCGACCTTGACATTACTCACTCTATCTCCTGCTGCTTTGGATGGATCAAACTCAAAGGTTAGACCTGAAACATGCATAAATCCTCCATTTTGTTCAGGGTACAATCGAACCGAATGCTCTAATGTGCTAAGAATTTGTTGTCCATTCAATTCTACTAAAACAACGGTGTTGGTGAAAGGGAAGGCAGAAATCACATGATTCATGGTTACCTCACCCGGTTCAATATCAGCACGAATCCCGCCTCCATTGGTCATAGCAATATCTGCACCTGTCAATTCTCTCATCGCATCTGTGACAAGGTTCCCTAGATTCGTTTCTTGTGTACGAACTAATTCACGAGCACCATCTAGTTTAACATTGACACTGCCTATTACTTTATTCAATTCTTTATCTACTTCAGCAACATATTGATCTAATAATGCTTTCACTTTTGGATCAGCCGGTAATTCCTTATAGTCACGAGTTAGGTGTCCATTGATTCCTACTAACTCACCCTTGTAAAATAGCATATGAGTAATTCCTAATGCTTTTCCATGCTCCCATGCTTGAGTGATATAGGTTCCGTTGACCAATTCTGGTTTTTCAATCGTTGTATGACTATGTCCACCAAGAATCAAGTCAAGGTCAGTCACAGCCTTCGCAATTTCAAGATCGACATCATAGCCTGAATGAGATAAGACAACAATGTGATCTACTTCATTTTTCAAGCCCGCTACCATTTCCTTTATCACTTCAACCTCATCAATAAAGACGAGCCCTTCGATATTATTAGGGTGAGTCTTCACTACTGTATCGATCGCTGTTAATCCAACAAAAGCAATTTTTTTCCCAAGCTTTTCTTGAACCATATGAGTGTAGAGCAATAGTTCTCCATCGGCTTCAAAAACCACGTTAGCGCTTAAAATAGGGAAATCTGTCATCTGATCTAACTCTACTAATCTTTTATAACCAAAATTAAAATCATGGTTCCCTGCTACCATTGCATCATAGCCTATTAGATTCATGGCTTGTGCAGCAGATTCACCCTGAGAAAAGTTTGCATAGTTTGTCCCATGGAAAGTATCTCCCATATCCAAGACAAACGTATTGGCATACTGTTTTCTTGTTTCGTTTGCAATATGAGCAATTTTCGCGAGTCCTAACTCGCCATTTTGCTCATTATGAAGGATTCTTCCATGGAGATCATTCGAATGAACAAATGTGATCCGCTCAAAATTGCTATGATAGCGTTCAAGGATTTGTTTCATCTGATCCTTTTTTAACGGCTGCTTAGGACGAAGTGTTTTGTCCTCAAAGCCTTTTAATAGACCTAATTGAATGGCAGCAGCCAACTCTTGTTTGCCCCAAACAGCACCTTTGTCTTTATATGTATCTAAAAGTTTCTGATCATACGTTTTTGATAGATTGAGAGCACGAATTAAAAAGACATACGCTTGTTCACGAGTCACCTTCTCATTGGCTCCAAAAAATCCTTCTCTCATTCCTGTTGTAATCTCTAAACGCTCTGCTGCTTCAACATAGGGAGCCAACTCTTCAGTTACATCGGAAAAGCTGTCTGTATCATTTCCTTGATATGAAGCAACATCCACCCCCATAGTGTGCATAAGCTCAGTGATAAATTCTCCTCTCGTCACATCCGCATTTTGTGCGTCAGCCAGCGGAGCTCCAAATTGGAATACTACAGAGAATGTAAGTACTGTTGCTAAAAACATCGATAATGCTTTTTTCATCTTGTCTGATCCTCCTCTTCCTCTTCTCCTGTGAGTATATTCTTTTACCCTCCTATTCTATCATAAAGTCCTTACCCATTTGATAAGCTTTTGTAAAAAGACTGTTACAATTTTAAGCTTGTAACAGTCGTAGAGGATATCTATTTCATTCTTTGTCCTTCATTCCTTCCCTTCAATTAAAAAGGATCCTTTTGTGTTAATCTTATTTTTTCATCAAAAAAAAGGATGCCGATGTGATTCGACAACCTGAATTCTGTATGGCAAAATTTGAATTATTTCTCGGGAAATTTGTCAGGTGAAAAGGAGATCCGACATGATCTTTAATTTGTTAACATAGCTGTCATTTGTTGTTTCACTAGTTTTTGATACAATTCGTGAGTTTGCATCAATTGATGATGGGTTCCTTGACCGGTAATCTCACCTTGCTCTAAAACAAGGATATGATCTGCATCCACAACTGTCGATAGACGGTGGGCTATAATCAATGTTGTACGCCCCTGCATAAGATTCTTGAGAGCGATTTGTACAAGGTGTTCTGATTCACTGTCTAAATTAGACGTTGCTTCATCTAGCAAGAGGATTTGTGGGTTACGGATAAGCGCCCTTGCCACAGCAATACGTTGACGCTGCCCTCCAGATAACTTAATTCCTCTTTCTCCTACCTCTGTATCGAAGCCCATCGGTAATTGTTCAATAAATTCTCTGGCATTAGCTTGCTCTGCCGCTTTGATCACCTCTTCAAGCGATACCTCTCGTTTCATGCCGTAGCAAATATTTTCTCTAATGGTTCCTGACATAATAGGACTTTCTTGTGATACATAGCCTATCATATGTCTCCACTCAGCAAGAGAAAATTGATCAATATCCACATGACCTACATTGATGCCGCCTTCCAGTGGTTTGTAAAAACGTTCAATCAAAGAAAAGACCGTTGTTTTTCCACTTCCACTCGGACCTACTAGAGCAACGGTTTGTCCAGATTGAATATCGAAACTCACGCCTTTTAAGATCTCTTTTCTTGTTTCATAGCCAAAAGAAACATTCTCAAAGCGTAAAGAATCTACCGTTTCAATCGGTAACCCTTCCTGCTCCTCTTCCTGTTTTAAGGAAAACAACTCTTGAATTCTCTCTGTTGCTCCCATGGCTTTTTGAAACGCTGTGAAAAACATAGCCATTTGACTAAACGGAACAATGATTTGGAACATATAAATAATAATAGCAACTAAAGCTCCCGCAGAAAGATCACCAGAAGCAACTCTCACGCCTCCATACCCTATAATTACGACTAGAATCAGCATCATAACGGTGGTCATGAGTGGAGAGATCATCGCATGAACCTTTGCCTCTCTTAAACCATATGTAAATAAGTTCTGAATCCCTTCTTTTCCTTTTCCACGTTCAACTGTTTGTCCATTATATGATTTTACAAGTCTTATTTCACTTAATACTCGACCTAAATTCCCACTAAAGCTTGCCATCTCATCTTGTGTTTGTCTGGCTATTTTGTTCATAATTCGACCTAATGGAAGCATGATCAGCATTGACGTAGGGATGGCAACCAACATGATTAGAGTCATCTTCCAATCAATAATTATTAGAATCACGACGGAGCCAATAATCGAGATCAGCCCAGACACAAAGGTAACTAGATGATTAGTCACTAGGTCTTTGATCTGGTTTGTATCCTGCGTAATGCGACTCATTGTTTCTCCTGATTGATGCTGATCAAAATACGGAATAGGGAGATCAATAATCCAATTCCATAGCCTTTCTCTTATTTTCGCTACAATCAATTCTCCGATTTTCGCCAATAAATAAAAAGAAAAGCCCCCCGCTACAATTTGAAGAATAAAAACAGCCAAGATCAACAGCACCAGACCAAGCTCAATACCAAGCATTGAAATTTGATCCACCATATTCTTAGTCAGCAACGGGATCATCAAACCAGAAACTGTTTCTACTAAACTTAACAGCATAGCTAAACCTATTAACCATTTGGAAGGCTTTCCTTGCCTTAGTAATGCTAAAAAGCCCTGCCATTGCGTCCGTTTGTTTTTCTTGCTATCCTCCATTCAACACACACCTTCCAAAACATTTACTAGATATCTACATTCTACCATTTCTTATAAAAAAAAGCCCCTATAAAGGGCATTTTTTTTATAATTAATAGTTTTTTGAATTAATGAATAGTTTATCCCATTCTAACTGGAAGGTGGAGAAAAAAGCTCCATCTGATGGAAGTCTACTTTATTTAGCGTGACGAGAAAAACGCAGCTTTATCATCCCATAGTAACCGAACGTTAAGGCGACGGTGGCAAGACCCACAGCTCCAAAAAGCCACAATACACCGAGATGCTCCCATCTTCCTAACAGATCCCATACTTTATAGGGGATGAAGAGCATCATGCTGATCAGTCCAATTCCTAATAAAACAATCAAAAAATACTGCCCCATTTCTTTCGCTTCTGAATCTATAGAAAAATGCTCAACAGCTACTATGGCTTTGATAATGATAAATAAGAGGAGGATCCCCAGCAAAAGCTCAAGTATTCCTTGCATCATATAACCGACCTTCTTTTCAACATATTCGATAGGTCTATTATAGCTACTGCTTAGGTCATGCCACAGTACCAATTTCATTTGGTACCTTGTGCTGAGCATGAGAGAAAGAAGGATGCGAGAAAGATCCTTCTTCCCTACTAACTATGTCATGGTGACCCCTAGGTTACTCTCTTGGAATCGAGTTGTCAGCATTTATATAACCAGAACCGTAAATGTTCGGTTCTCTATCCTTCCATAAATCAGTTCCGTTTCGCAACCTTTCCTTCACCTCGTCTGGTGTCGCTCCAGGATGGTGCTCTAAGAGTAACGCTACAATGCCAGCGCAGATAGGAGTCGCCATCGAAGTACCAGATAAAGAAAAGTAATGTTCCCCTACTCTTGCTTCTTTTTGCAACTTATCTAGGTAGGAATTAGGAGCTCGCAAAGAGACAATTTGGACCCCTGGCGCTAGGATATCGGGTTTCACCTTGCCATAGATCGTGGGTCCTCTACTTGAGAATTCAGCCACACCATCATCCTCTCTTGTTCTGGCAGTTCCTCTGTCATCAAGGGCTCCAACTGTAATCACCTTTTGACTCACTCCTGGACTAGCAATGGTTCCATATTCAGGTCCTGAATTACCCGCAGCGACACAAACGACAATTCCACTCTCCCAAGCTTGATTCACAATTTGTACCATTGGGTCATCTTCTTCATTTTCAAATGCTTGAGCTGTAGCTCCTAGAGAGAGATTCATGACATTAATTTTCTTCGATGGGTTTTGCTCATTGTACTGTATACACCATTCTACCCCTTGCATCACAGTGCTAATGATCCAGCTCCTCGCTTATCAAGCACTTTGACTCCAATGACATTCGCTTCTGGCGCAGGTCCCACATATCTCCCCGATGAGGTACTTCCATCTCCAGCCGCATCTCCTGCACAATGGGTTCCATGTCCATTATCATCATAAGGCTCTGTTCTATTATTAATAAAATCGACAAAATCAATGATCCTTCCTGCCAAATCTCTATGCGGATAAATACCTGTATCGAGTACTGCAACCGTTACGCCTCTGCCTGTCAGCTTTGTCCCATTTCGCACGATATTTTTAGCACTGGCAGAAGGGACTGCTACATCTAATAAGGCATGAACCTCTCGATTAAGATAGATTTTTTGGATCGCATGACAGTTCTTGAGCAAGCCTTCAACAACAGACGGAGTAACATCTGCACTACAGCAAGAAACGGATGAAAACTCCTTCTTCATTTTGCAGCCTACATGATCGTTTACTACATGCTTAACCTCTTTACAACCCTCTTCAAAGCACTGTTGCTTAAACTGAATAATGACAGAAAGCTTTGTTCTCTTTCTGATCACACTCTCCAGTGTTTTGTGCAGAAAGCAGGGCATCCATTTGAACGGTTTATAAAGATTAATGACTTTCTCTCTTAAGGGGCGATCTAGCTTATGAGCATTTGTTCTTACCATTTGTATCATAGAATATCCAAACAATGTAAAACCTCCTTCATCGTTTGGATTATTCTATGAACAAAAAAAAATATAGTAACGGTGATTGTCCAATTCTCTTCAAAAATAGGTAGCTGAAGCAAAAAGCACCTTCATGTTTATGTGCCAAATCTTCTTCTATAATCACATTTCTTACATAGTTCTTCGACAACTTCTCGTCTTGAAAAACCATCATATAGACGATTTGCTCTTTCTCCTTCGATGATTTCAGAAAATGGGGTTTCATTAATATTTCCTAAGTTAATGACGCCCTCCCCATCTAAACAACATGGAACCACCGTTCCATCTACCAAAATACCGGCTTGGTTTCGAAGGGCATGGCAGAACCCGCGTCCTTCATCCTCTTCTTCCTTAAGAGCTGGCCAGACAAATTCATAATCGTGATTTAAGTAAATTCGATCCGCTATTTTCACACCTTTTCCTCGAACGACTTTATCTTCAATCAGATAATCTAAGTTAAATTCCCTTTCGATAATCGAGAGAGCTTCTCGATTTCTTTTTCGTTCAAGATTCGTCGCATTATCTCGATCTAGATTCCATAATCGTAAAGAGATAATCACATCAGACTGAGCCACTGCCTCTTTCGCAAAGGAGAGAATACTTGTGATATATCCTTCTCTATCGCTTGAACCTTGGTGACCATCAAAGCTGTGCAGAGAAAAATTAAACTGTCTAATGGCTGGTTTAAGCCAAAGTTTCTCCTTCACCTTGTTGATCAACGTCCCATTCGTTGTGATGTTCACTTTAAACCCTTTTTCATGGCTAATGTCTAATAGCTGATCGATTTTGGTATGAAGTAAGGGTTCACCCTTAAGGTGAAAATAAATATAATCCGTATGTGGTTTAATTTGCTCTAAGATGTTCGTAAATTCTTCTACTTTAATAAAGCTTGCCTTTCTTTCAGTAGGGGGACAAAAATGGCAAGCCAAATTACAGACACTTGTGATTTCAATATAAAACTTCTTAAATTTTTTCATGGCTCATTCACTCTCTCTATTGTGTAGGACTAACGGAGATATGACTCTCGCTCCCAATTTTATCATTTGTCTTACAAGCAAGTACAGCGCCTAAAAATCCCATGATCCTCTAGTAGACAAATTCCTTTACACATTTGTAAGTTCACGTTATTTTTGATATAAGTGCTTATAGAACGTCAGGTAAGGAGATTATAGGTGATGGAATCAAAAAAAAGAATTCTGATCATGACTGCTGTTTCAATCGAGCAAGAGGCTGTATTACGAGGATTGCAGGGAGATGATCGATTTGATGTCAGAGTTGCAGGAGTAGGGCCTGTTGCAGCTGCGGTACGTACAGCGATGCTCTTGAATCAGGCTGCTAAATATGATTTAGTGATCAGCGCTGGGATAGGTGGAGGCTTTTCGAATTGTGCAGAGGTAGGTTCTATTGTCGTAGCTACGAAGATTATTGCGGCTGATTTAGGTGCTCAAACAGCAGAAGGCTTCACTAGCTTAGATCAGCTAGGCTTTGGCTCTACTCAACTCTCTGTAGATGAGGCTCTCGCTTCAAGAATCACAACTTCAATAGAATCTAAAGGAATCTCTGTTCATAAAGGACCTATCCTTACCGTATCTACGGTCACCGGAACAGCCTCTACTGCCGAGGAAATGAGTATTCGTATTCCCGGAGCCGCTGCGGAAGCGATGGAGGGTTATGGTGTAGCACTTGCTGCTCATGAACAAGGCGTACCCATTGTAGAAATAAGAGCCATCTCTAATCCCGTAGGACCTCGAGATCGTTCTGCGTGGCGAATCAAGGAAGCGCTAGACATCTTAGAAAGCGCTAGCTCAGCATTAATGGAGGTAATAGAATGAAGATTGTCTTTTCCCCGTGTCCCAATGACACGTTTATTTTTCATGCTTTGGTGCATGGCTTAGTACCAGGAGCCCCTCAGCTTGATGTTACGTATGCCGATATTGATGTTACCAACAAATTAGCTGTACAAGCCAATGGACCAGATATCTTAAAAATATCCTATGCCGCCATCCCTTGGGTTCTTTCTCAATACGCCTTGCTTCCCTGTGGAGGTGCTCTTGGAAGAGGCTGTGGTCCGCTTGTATTAAGTAAGCCTTCATCCACAGGCGAAACTCTTGGAACAAAAGCGATTGCTGGAAAGAGAGTTGCCGTACCTAGTGAACGCTCCACTGCCTATCTGCTGTTTCGTCTATGGGCTGCAAGCCAAGTACCTGAGGGCATAGGAGAGATTATTGTAATGCCATTTCAGCAGATTATGCCTGCTATTCGAGATGGTCAAGTCGATGCAGGGCTCGTGATCCATGAGGCACGCTTTACCTACCCAGCCTATGGTCTGGCACTTGTGGAGGATTTGGGCAACTGGTGGGAAAAGGATACCGGCCTCCCTATTCCCTTAGGAGCATTATAGCAAAGAGATCCTTAGACCTACAGGCTATTACAGGTTGGATTCGTTCCTCAGTAGAGTATGCTTGGAAGCACCCTGAAGTATCACAAGCCTATATTATGCAACATGCTCAAGAGCTTTCGCCAGAGGTTGCCCAAGCACATATTGATCTATATGTGAACAAGTATAGCGCAGATTTAGGAGAAAGCGGATATGCTGCTATCACCGCACTACTTAGTAGAGCGATGAAGGAAGAGCTCGTTCCACAATTTGACGTAACTCAGTTACGCTACGAGGCAAACACCATTCCTTGCTCAATCAAAACTCCCTGATCAGCAGGAATCTATGAACAACATAAATAGCTGCCGAGATCATTCTCGACAGCTATTACTTCTTATAGTGCAAATTTGTCTAGATATTGACTCGCTTTTTCAAGCAAGGCTAAAGGTTTGGGTTTACTAAAGTAAAACCCCTGAAATTCCTGACACCCTAATTGTTGCAAAACGTTTAGTTGTGCTTCTGTTTCAACCCCTTCAGCCGTGACCTTTAGATCCAGTACGTTCGCTAAGGATATAATCATTTTGACGATTTCTTGTTCTTTTCGATCATCTAAAATCCGTGTAATGAAAGATCGATCAATTTTAATTCGGTCGATCGGCAGATTTTTGATATAACCCAAAGAAGAGTAATGAACTCCAAAATCATCCAAAGTTAAGGAAAATCCACAATCTTTAATTTGCTTGAAAGAGATCGGATTTTCCTTGAAATTAACAAAGACCTGCTCGGTTATTTCAACATCGATAAATCCAGGGTCGACTCCATGCTGTTTTATAATATTGGCAAGGACATCAACCGCTCCGCTCTCTTTAAGATGCTGTGGAGAGATATTAATGGATATGGAATCAAAGCCTAATTGCTTTATTTCTTTACTTTTCTTACATACTTCCTGCACGACCCAATTTCCGATGTCTATAATTAAGGATGAGCTCTCTGCTAGAGGAATAAATCTCATGGGTGGTAAAAATCCCATTACAGGATGGTTCCAGCGAATTAATGCTTCTAAATGTACGGAGTGATTATGCAGATTTATTTTAGGCTGATAATGAAGCTCAAATTCCCCTTCTTTTATTGCCTTTCTCACTTCAAACTCAAAACTCATTTTGTTAGAAAAAAGCTCCGAAACGGCTTCATCATAAATCTCAATACTATTCATTCCCTTTTGCTTGGAGGATAACATCGCTTTGTATGATTGATGGATTAATTCACTTTTCTTTTCTTCATTTTGATCTATGGCTATACCTACAGAAATTCCAATCGTAGTGATCCGATGCATGTCGATATCGATGGGAGTAGATAATGTTTCGATGATTTTTTGCGCATATGCCAGCACCTTATCCTTTTTTGTCCACCGCGCAATCACAAATTCATCTCCATCATTGCGAGTAATAAGATCATTTTCGTTCACAATCATCTGAAATCTAGACACAAAAGTGAGAAGCACCTGATGGAACGAATCTCCTGTAATTGCCTTGATGTCCTTAAATTCATTAATTTGAACAGTGTAGAGGACAAGCGTATCATCCCCAGAATTCCCCTGTCGCATTTCTTCCAGCAACTGCTTAAAACGGGAAAAGCGCAGCATTCCTGTCGTGCTCTGATAGTGTTCCAAATTGTAATATTTTGTGATGTTTTTAGTAAGCCCAATGATATAGGTGTGTTCTGGTGTATAAATAGGAATAAGGACAGATTCCGCGTATTGCTTACTTCTATCGGCAATATTCATCCGATCCACATAGGATACGGGGGAACCCGTTTCAATCACTTTCATATACCGTGTATTTAATTCTTTTGCCACTGTTTCATCATAGACATCTTCAATTCGTTTATTCAGATCTGTATGCTTTAAAGAGGCTAAGAACATAGCATCCTCGGAATATTTGACATAACGGAAAGAGCGAGGCTCTTCATATTTCATAAGAAAAATAATATCAACAAGGTTTTTAAACATGTCAAATATTTGCTCTTCATCAAGGATAATAGGATTTCTGTTCAATGTTGCACCCCCGTTCTATGTTTGAAGACTCTAAAAGGACTTAGAAGAATTCCACAGTGACATTCTTTACTCTTTCACTTCTCCTTCATTCTAATTCGACAAAATCATACATCTTCCTCTTTTTACACTGAATTATCTGTCTAATGTACAACTTTTGGGAGGATACTTTTTATCTAGATGTGTACATTATTAGTAGTAAGTAGTAGGCAGGAAGCACTATCAATATCAATACATTAAGCTTTCAGTGGGGAGAATAAAGTGAAACGACACCGAACATTCCTTTTGATTCTAGTTATGTTACTTATCGTTGCTTGTACACCACAATTTGATCAGCAGTCTAGAACAATGGAGGGTCAAGAAGAGATAGATGCTAATGAAGACTTCTTTGCCCTATTAGAAAATGAGTTAGGAAAGAATGGGCCCAGCTTATTATCAACTGGAGAAATCAGCATAATGGTGGATGGAGCCCGTCTGCAAGTCCAACCCATGCCTTTCATTGAGGATAACACGACACTCCTGCCTTTACGAGCGGTTTCTACCCATTTTGGTGCTGGGGTTTGGTGGAATGGGGCTACAAGAACCGTAGGAATCAATCAGGGAAACACACAGATCGCCTTTGTCGTCGGCGCTTCACAAGCAAGGGTAAATGGAAGACAGGTGAATATTCCCACATCTAAAATCGTCAATGGATCTACGTTTGTCCCAATTCGATTTATTTCGGAAACCTTTGGCTATAGAGTGGGATGGGATGGGGCAACACGAACAGTCACAATTGACACAACTCCTCATTCATCACCTGCGAATAACACAAATTCTCCTAATGAAAATAAGCCACCTAATCCTGACGATCAAACGAACAACAATCCTGCCAGTAGCAACAACGGTGTAACGATTAGCTATATCACTCATACCGTTCAAGCGGGTGAAAATCCATGGAACCTAAGCTTACGTTATGGGATTCCTATGCTTCAATTGTTAAAAGAAAACAACTTATCGATGAACAGCAGTCTATCTATTGGACAGAAATTACGAATTCCCATCTACAATGTTCCTGTAAAACCGACCACTAGTCAGCGTCATGGAGAATTATTAGATTGGTGGACAGAAGCCAGATATATCTTTTCCATTGGTAAAGAAGCCACCGTGACCGATTTTCAATCAGGTAGAACCTTTCGAATCCGCCATACCATGGGTGGAAATCATGCAGATGCAGAGCCACTTACGGCTCAAGATGCTCAAATCATGAGGGAAATATGGGGTGGACAATACTCGTGGACACCGAGGGCGATTATTCTAACCCTCGAAGGAAGAAAACTAGCTGCTGCGATGCATTCTTTTCCTCACTCTGATCAAGCAATAACCACTAACAATTACAATGGTCACTTTTGTATTCATTTTTTAAATAGCACAAGGCATAATGATGGATTGATTCAGGAATCAATGCAAAACCAAGTTAGAGTAGCTGCTGGAGTGAACAAATAGCCTTGGCTCATTCTAGGACTAGGGCAATATCTAAGGAAAGCATTTTTCACACACAAAAAAAGCCGTTCGTTTCTCCATCTCGTAACGAACGGCTTTCTCCTATGGTTATTTAGACCATTTATCTACAATAACATTAATCGCTCCATCTCCAGTTACATTTGTTGCTGTACCGAAGCTATCTTGTGCCATATAAAGAGCTACCATTAACCCAATTGCTGCCTCATTAAAGCCCAACATGGTAGTAAGAACACCAAGCGCTGCCATAATAGCTCCACCTGGAACTCCTGGTGCTGCAATCATAATAATTCCAAGCATAAAGACAACGGGAATCATATCTACGAATGAAGGTTGACTTAATTCCGGTGAGAGAGTCATGACAGCAATCGCGCACATGACTATGGTAATAATACTCCCTGATAAATGAATCGTTGCACATAGAGGAACTCCAAAATTAGCAATATCCTCTTTTACCTTATTATTTTTCACAGATCTTAAGGTCACTGGAATAGTAGCTGCACTACTCATTGTTCCGATCGCTGTAAAATACGCAGGAAGCATATTTTTCAACAGCGATAACGGATTCTTCTGAGCAATCGTTCCAGCCGTTGTGTATAGAATTCCTAGCCATACCCAATGTGTGAGAATGGCAAGAATTAATACAACACCAAACACTTTCAGCGTGTCAAATACCGTTCCTTCAGACGCCATTTCAGCAAAGATTCCTGCAATATATAATGGCAAGAATGGAATAATAATTTTTGTGATGACTAGTTCGATCACGACTTTTCCTTCATCAAAAAACTTTTTCAGCCCTTCTCCCCCTGTTTTTGCTACACCGATACCAAAAACAAAGGCTGTGACAAGAGCTGTTACTACTCCCATCATCGGAGCAATCTCAAGCTTCAAAAACGGCTCTAGTTTAGCTCCTTCTGCTACATCGCCTGCTTCTGCTGCTAGGAAAGGAATAAATGTAATAGCAATAATAATAGCTAGTAACCCAGCAATAATTGTAGAAACGTAGGCAGTTCCCACTGTTTTTCCAACTAAGCTTCCAGAGCTCTTTCCTAAGCCAGCTACTCCACTAGCAATGAAAAAGAGAATAATAAATGGAATGATAAATCCAATGAAGCTACCGAAAAGGAACTTAAGTGTGATGAAGGTCCGAATTAAATATTCAGGTCCAACTAAGCCTAAAACAATACCAACAATAATTCCAATAATCAATTTAAGTATTAATTTCATATAATGGTCCCCTTCTCTTTTTTTGTACACCTGATAAAAACAAATGTCTACTCATATTGTACATATTTATTATATGAAAACAATGATTTATGATACATTCAGAATATTGTTTTTATTTAAATATTTTTTACAGGGTGTTTTATACATGATCTAGAGAAGGAAACCTTTTATTTTCATTTCGTTTTGTGTTATTTTACATATTCCGTGCTCACTAGAGTAGGAGAAAGAATGTCTGTTGGAATGATAAATTCAACTACTCCCATATAGCCAGGAGCCACTTCATATTTATCGAAAGAAATCACTAATTGGAATTCATTATTGATATAGAAGTTTTGATTCGCTGCTATTTTTTCAAATGGATCAAAATCTTCAGTCGTCACCCAGTAGATTTTTTCCGGGTCCTCTTTCATTTGCTGTTTCATCTGTTCTTGGATATTTTGGCTAATGACCTCAATATAACGCTCATCTAGGAATAAACTAGGCAGAGTAATAAGTACTTGGTTTTGCTTATCAATCGTGTCATATTTGAATGTGGTAGAGGATGAACCAACCGTATTCACCACATATCTTCCTATAGAAAGGATTTTATCGTTATCTGCCTTAATCTCATATCCGCTATCCACTCCTAAATGAGCCTCTATCCCCTCCGTTTTTAACTCTTCAATCTCCTTCATAAATTCCTCATATAATTGTTTATTCTCATTAAGGTATTTTTCATTCAATCCTTTTTGTAGATCTTCATTTTCTAAACCCTCTAACGCTGGAATTTGAATATTTGCCTGATAATTTCCTTCATCAACCTTATATTCTCTGAAAGTCACCACTTTAACAAATTGCCCGACTACTGGGACCTCCGCTAAAGCACTCGCCATCGCAGGACTTACATTAATACTTCCAACAAACAATACAGCCGCAGCAGCGGTACCCATCACCCATGTTTTTACCTTGTTTTGACTCTTCATTTTTCTTTCACTCTCCCTAATCGCTTGATGTACAATAAAATCTAATTCCTCTGGTATCTCTATGTTTTCATAATTTTTTTTAGCTTCTTCTATCTTTTTCATTTTGAGCCTCCATCACCTTATTTTTGCATTTCCACTCGAAGTTTTTTAAGCCCTGAGTATAGCCTTGTTTTGACCGTATTCACATTTTCACCTAGAACTTGAGCAATTTCTTCGAGAGTTAAATCTTCAAAATACTTTAAGATGACAATCGTTTTATATATCGGTGGCAACAAATCGAGAGCATGTTGGAGATCAAGATCTGCATAATCATCTTCATTTATCTCGGCATGAGAATCTAATACTTGATCCTCTACAACACTAATCCTTTTATTCTTTCTCAAAAAATCAATCGCCGTATTTACCATGATTCGATAAAACCATGTTTTGATATATTCCACATGTTTCAGGCTCTCCACTTGCCTTAATGCTTTATAAATACTCTCTTGAACAATGTCCAAGGCGTTTTCCTTATTCTTCACATAGCTATATGCGATACGATATAATTTTTCTTTATTTTGAATGACATACTCTTCTACTGCTCTGAATTTTTGATCTTTTGTCATGACACCGTATTAACTCCTTTTTCTCCGATAGGCCTATCGTATTGTGTTTCTAAAAAATAGACGCCCACCTCCTCAAAATAGTTTGCCTTGGAAAAATATTTTTAATTTATTAATTGACCGATCGATCAGTTAGTTATATGATTAAGGAAAAGGAGGAGTCAAAATGGAGCATCATCTACAAGATAAGCGCATAGAAAAAGGCGAACAAATGAGGGCTCGCATTCTACATACAGCAATCACTCTCATTGCAGAACAAGGAATCAAAGAGTTATCGGCAGCCAAATTAGCCCAAACCATTGGTATGAGCAAAAGTAACGTTTTTCATCATTTCAAGTCTATCGATGAGATCCTAAGCAGCGCCGTGCATATTGTGTTCGAAGACTTAAGTCAGCCCTTGAAACAAGAGTATCAGCATATAGAGGAATTTCTAGATGCTCTCGGACATTCCATTCATCAAGTACCTGAAGAATATCTCCTGCTGTTTAAAGCAATTCTTTCCTTCTACCATGAAGGAATCTTTAACTCTAATTATCAGGAAATCCTCAGCTCTTACGCTAATCAAACAACTCAGCTGATTGAAAAACAGCTTGTCGAATTAGTTCCTCATCCTGTTGCTCAAGATACTCTCCGAGCGATATCTACGATTCTATTAACTTCATTAGATGGCATGGGACTCCACTACTGGTTAAATGAACATAAGGATCAATACGAACTAGCCTGGCAGCTGCAAAAGAAGATGATACTACAGTATTTAGGAGGAGAGTTATGAAACCAATCAATATCCCCCCTTTTTTTCATGAAGTCTTGGGAAAGAGATCCACTGTCATTGAAATCCTCTTAACATTGTCTTTTAGCTTGGTCATGAGCGGGGTATTGCTTGCCTTCACTTATTCAGAGTGGAAGGGGCTTGCCTGGTGGAAAGTGGTGCTCCTTCTGCTTCTTGCCTTAGACATCCTAGGAGGAGTGATTGCCAATTTTACACACTCAACCAATCAATTCTATAGAACTCGTCCACGAGCAAGAATCGTGTTTATCTTGCTTCATGTCCAGCCTCTTCTTCTCGCTTTGTTATTGTGGAATCACTTCGCTCTCTGCTTTCTTATCTGGGGTTACACCATACTTTCTACTTCTATTGTCAATGCTCTGCTTGATCATCCTGCTCAGAGAACGATTGCAGCCGTTTTCGTTTCTACTGGTTTTGCTAGTCTTCTTCTTTTTTATTCAGACCTTCCTTTGCTACTGTTGTTTCTTTTATTCTTCTACCTTTTCAAAGTAATCTTCAGTTTTGGTGTTGATCATTATGCCAGCAGGAAGGTGTACTAGATCATGAGTAAAAAAAGCGTATTGGAGTCCCCCAGCATTGTCCGAGTTCAACGGAAGGACCATGCACAGGTCATTAATATTTGGTCAAATGCCTTTGTACATGATCCGCTTTTTCAAAGTCTCTTTCCTGAAAAAAATCGTGTTAAACAATTACAGCAATTTTTCCATTTTATCTGTATGAAAAACATATCCTTAAATGAACTTCTTCTCGGAGTCACAGACAATAGAGATCTTAGAGGTGCTGCAAGTATCGAATTGCCAAACAGTACTCGTGGTGCAGGTCTACTTCTCCAGCCTGCTTTTGTTTATCATGCTCTAAAACTAATGGTGCATCTACCAAAAGGCTCTCGATCTGTTCTTCAAGCTTATATGCAGTACACAACAAAGATACGTCCTAAGGAGCCCCATCATTATTTGGTTTGTATTGGAGTCGAGCCCCGATATCACGGACAGGGGGTAGGGAAAGTTCTTCTTCAGTACATTCACGACCTTGTGGATGCCGATCCTCTATCTACTGGAATTGGCTTAGACACAGAAAATATGGATAATGTACAATTATATGAACATTTTGGCTACCACCTTATTGAAAGCAAAACACTTGGGGAAATCACTATCTATGGCATGTTTCGACCAAAACACTCGATTTATAGGGATAAGTAGTCGCTACTCCTCTTTTATACTCTCCTATTTTTTAATATATTTTACTGAATATTCAATAATAAAATATGTTGCGCAAGAGGTCCAACTTCTTTAAACTATAAGAGTGGAAGTGCTTTCAATTACATATCAAGAGGAGGTTAATATGTTTAACAAGTTTAAGAGTTTTACTAGCTTAGTATTAGTGTTTGCCCTCATGTTTGGACTGTTTTTACCTATTTCAGCGGTTGGTGCTACATCAACCACTACAACGCCCGAAGCTAGCCCACAGCTAGAGCAAAAAGTGGCTAGTGCATCGGTAGATCAAAAGAAAACCGTAGATATCATTTCCTTTAATGACTTTCACGGTGCCTTAGCCGAAGATGTAAGACAAGGTAGAGATACTGGAATGGTGAAATTGGTTGCTGCAACAAGAAATGCCGTTGCAAAGAATCCAAATACCATCGTTGTCGCTGCTGGAGATAACTATTCAGGAACAGCAAAATCCAATTTAACTCATGGTGCTCCTGTATCTGCTATGATGAAAGCAATGGGTGTCGTTGCTTCTTCCGTTGGGAATCATGAATTTAACTGGGGAACCCAATTTATGGAGAAATGGGCAGTGGACGGCGGCTTCGATTTTCTAGCAGCGAATATCATTGACACGGCTACTGGAGAATCTGTTAAGTGGGCTAAGCCTTATATGATCGTGGAAAAAGGTGGTCTTAAAGTAGCCTTTATCGGACTTTCTCACCCTGACACAGCAACATTAACTAAAAGACAGCATGTTGCTGGATTAGAATTTACTGATCCTGTAGCTGTAGCAAAAGAATGGGTAACCTACCTACAAGAAGGAAAAGCAAAAGAAGGAAAACCCGATGTCATCATTGCTTTAACTCATATTGATTCAAATCAAGCTTCAGAAACGAAAGTAATTTCAGGAAATGTTGTGAAATTAGCGAATGAAGTAAAAGGTTTAGATGGAATTATTACAGGTCATAGTCATCGAAACGTATCTGGAACAGTGAATAATGTACCTATCGTTCAAGCTGGATTTAACGGACGTCTATTAGGTAAGCTCTCCATTGAGCTAACTGAAGATGGCAAAGTAAAAGAAATTCTTCCTTCCCTTGATGATCTTTCTAATAGAAAAGATGATATTATCGGTCAAGAAGATACAGCAAAAGTACTAGAAAAGCTAGATAACGAGCTAAATCCAATTTTGAAAGAAAAATTAGGAACAGCCACACAAGACTTCACTCATGTTCGTAGCGAGCCAAATGTTTCTCCATTAGGTAAACTAGCTACTGAGATCATGAGAGAAAAAGCAGGAGTACAAATCGCCATTCAAAACGGTGGTGGATTAAGACGTACATTGGCAGCTGGGGACATTACAGTTGCGGATATGTATGAAATCATTCCATTTGATAACTACCTGGTTACAATGGACCTTCCAGGAAAGGATATTAAAAAAGCCATTGATCATGGAATTATGAATCCTGATGTAACAGATGGACAATTTTCTGGATTAAAGGTGGTCTTTGATAAAGACGCTGAATTCGGTAATCGAATTGTATCGATTTCTCTTGAAGATGGAACACCATTAGTAATGGACAAGCTCTACTCTGTCGTAACTAACGATTTTATGTTTACTGGTGGAGATAAATACGACTTCTCCAATGCTAAAAACGTTGTAGAAACCTTTATCCCGATTCGAGATGTTTTTGTCGAATACATTAAAGAGAAAAAAGTATTAACGCCTACTCCTGTAACCAACATCGTAGAAAAATCTGAGGCTCCAGAAGCAGAAGCAGTCCAAGAACCGAAAAAGCCAGAAGAGCCACAAAAACCGACTGAAAACGTAAAACCAGCAAAACCAACACCAGTAGAACCAGCAAAACCAAGTGTAACTCCGGAAAAGAAAGCAGACAAAGAATACATCGTTAAAAAAGGCGATACACTAGCTAAAATTGCTAAAGCTCATAACACAACCTATCAAAAGCTAGCAGAATATAATAATCTTAAAGACCCTAACAAGATCTCAATCGGTCAAAAGATCCTTATCCCTGCTACTGAAAATACAACTGTAGAAAAGTCTGAAAAAATCTACGTTGTTAAAAAAGGCGATACTTTAGATAAAATTGCCAAGGCTCACAATACAACCTATCAAAAAATAGCAGAATACAATGGGATCAAGAATCCTAATAGGCTTTCAATTGGTCAAGAAATAAAAATCCCTGCATAATGTAGACTTCCATTAGATGGAGTTTTCACTCCACATAATGGTTCGTCGCCCTTATCAGGTCCTTTCTCCTCATGCTTTGTTTCTTTTACGAGAAACAAAGCATGATCCTTTCTATCATGTTATCCGCCATATTCTTGCCTAATTCTATTATTCTCTTGTGAAAGAAGGATGTTCCTGTGAAACCATTCAAAAAAGCTCTCGCTCTGGTCCTTATGGTTTTTGTTCTGCTTGGAGCAGCCAATGCTTCTCTTGCTACAAATTCTACGGAGTATGAAGATGAATTAACAGAATACTACGAGAAGCAAATGGAGAGACCTGATTATGAAACCATAAAAGCCAAAGTCATCGGCATCCCTTTTGATGATACAGAGATCGATAAGCCAGATGTCGAGCCACTACTCGATGTGAGATATCAGCATTTAGAGATTAAGATTACTTCGGGAAAACATAAAGGAAAAGAATTTACGATCAAAAACACCATAGAAATGATTTCACCCTATAAATTAATCGTTAAAAAAGGAGATACCATTTTATTAAATCTCACGGAAAATGAAGCAGGTGAGGTTGAAACATTACGTTTATATGAAATATCTAGAGAAAACAGTATTATCGCCATTATAGCCTTATTTATGATTCTGCTTGTGGTCATTGGTGGAATGGCTGGAGTGAAGTCGATTCTAACTCTTGCTTTTACCGCTCTTATGATTGGATTTGTTTTCTTGCCTTTAGTCTTACGGGGCTGGAACCCGATTCTTACCTCCATAGGTATCTCCATCATTATTACAGCCCTCACTCTTGTTGTTATTAGCGGGTATAACAAAAAAACCGTAACCGCCATTCTTGGTACTGTGGGAGGAGTGATTGTAGCCGGTTCTATTTCCTTGCTGGTTGGCAGTACTGCTCGCCTAACAGGACTCGGAAATGATGATGCTCAGATGCTTGCATTTATCCCTCAGCACATGCAATTGGATTTTAAGGGGCTCTTGTTTGCCGGAATTATCATTGGGGCTCTAGGAGCGGTCATGGATGTTACCTTATCCGTCGCTTCTGCCATGCGGGAAATTGAAGAAGTACAGCCCAAAATTAAAAATAAGGATTTAATTCGATCTGGTATGAATATTGGAAAAGATATCATGGGCTCGATGTCCAATACACTTATCCTTGCTTATGCCGGAGGAGCCATTCATCTCATGCTGCTCTTTTCCATTTTTAAAATGACTCCTAGGGAAATCGTGAACTTAGATCTCATTGCCTCAGAGATCATCCGAGCGATGGCAGGAAGCATCGGTCTCATCTGTGCGATTCCTTTAACTGCTTTCTTAGCTGGTACAGTAGGAAGGTACTATAAACCAAAAGAAAAATAGGGACAAGAGCTGCTAACTCTTCTCTCTATTTTTCTTTTTACATTACATTTTTCTCGCTTCCGGTCTATCTTCACGGTGTATCTTGTTCTACCATATGCTTGAGCATCGCCAATTTATTATCCCAAAACAAATCGAAATACGACAGCCACTGTTTCAGTTCTGTAAAAGATTCAGGCTGAAGCATATACCGCTTTTCTCGCCCTACTTTTTCAACGCTAACTAACCGAGATTCAGAAAGGATTTTCAAGTGTTTGGATACGGCTGTTCGGCTCATCGGAAAATGCTGACTAATCACTGTTACAGGTAGCTCCTTCTCAGCCAATAATTCTAAGATTTTTCGACGTGTAGGATCAGCAATGGCTTGAAAAACATCATATTTGTGTAGAGCTGACATTACGCCTCCACTACTTTTCTTAGTTGTTCATGGACAATAGACTCCCATCCTTGATTCATCCGGTTTCTGATTTCAGCATTTGTCTGTCCTGGACCAGGTCCTGGTAAGATTTCTTCTGCATCTCCCCAGCCTGAATGGATAAGCGTAAATTCCGTTTGATCACCCAAATCCTTTAGTTCAAACGTCACCATCCAGCCTGCTTCACCCCAGGAAAAAGCAAGCAGATTCGGCGGATCTAATTCTACAACCTTACAAGGAGTTGGACCGAATGGTGATTGAATCGTAAACTCGTATCCCATTTCCTGCTGAAAATCATTAGGCATAAACCAAGAATTGATTCCTTCAGATGTTGCTACTGCATTCCACACCTTTTGAATGTCTGCGTTAAATACCACATTTTTTCGAATATCTGGCGTTTTTGGTTTGTTATCACTCATGTTACAACCTCCAGTGTTTTATATGTAACCAAAAGGTTTCGTATTTTTATTTTACGAAACTTTTGGTTACATGTCAAGCTTATTATTGAATCCTGTTATCATCTATGTTAAAATGACCTCAGTCATATTTTGACCATGGTCAGTTTTTAGATGAAAATATGTAGAGGAGGAGAAAGATGAAGTTCCTTATTTTGTTTTGTGCATTAGTACTCTTTCTAATCAGTTTCATTCATATCTACTGGGCTATTGGTGGAAGATGGGGAAGTCGTGCCGCCATTCCAACCACGGATACAGGAGAACGCCCTGCCTTCACACCTAAGATCTGGGAAACATTAACGGTGGCAGCCCTAGTCTTTATCATTGCCTGCACCTTATTAATTCAAGCTGGAACTGTTTCCTTCATTCACCCCAACTTCTATTCTAAATGGATGTGTCTTATAGCTGGAATTATTTTTCTACTGCGAGCAATAGGCGATTTTAACTATATGGGATTTTTTAAAAAGATAAAGGGTTCCACTTTTGCTAAAAACGATACCTTTCTATATAACCCATTATGTGTATTGCTAGGTATCGTCTATCTTATGATTTCTCTGTAACCCATTTTTATCCGGTTCTGTTCTGACCGACAAGTGAAGTAAAAACTCCGTCTAATGGAAGTCTACTTGATTACTATGAGAAAGAAAGGAAGAAACGTATGCTTAAAGAGGAAAGAAAAAAAGAACTGAAAGAAAAAATTTTTTCTACATCCATAAAGCTTTTTAAAGAAAAAGGAATTGAAAATGTCACGATTACGGAAATTACTCGTGAATGTGGCATTGCCAAAGGTACCTTTTACCTCTATTTCCCCAAAAAAGAACATATCCTGCTCTACCTTGGTGAATCTCAGCTTGAAATACTGGAGAATAGCATTGTAAGCAGTCAAGGAAAAGGAGATCTACAAGCACGTCTGAAGCTTATTTTTTCACATTTATGGACCCGATACGCGAGCATCGTGAGTTATTAAAGGGGGCTTTTGCCGAAATCACACGTGAGCTTCTTATTAATCCCTATGAAATGAATCTCATAAAGCAATTTCGCTTCCGTCTAAAAGAGGTCATTGAAGAAGAAAGTGACTCCTCATCAGATACATGGTCCGCCGACGAAAAAGCATTTGCTCTTATAGGCATCTATTTTAATGTGTTATTACATTGGCTTTCCGACGACACTCAATCTGTGGACGATTTACAAAAAAACTTTGAAAGGCAGCTTGATCTATTATGGGAAGGACTATGAAAATAGGAATTATTGGTGCGGGTATTGCTGGAATAACGGCCGCTCTTTCTCTTATTCAGAAAGGCTACTCCATTCAGCTTTTTGAAAAAGCTGACGATTATCGACCACTAGGAGCAGGTATTGTCTTAGGCAACAATGCTCTTCTTGTCTTTGAAGAGCTTGGATTATATGAACAAATCCAAGCACACAGTGTCATCCCGACTGATAGCTATTTAATGTCCTGGAAAGGGACTATTCTGGCTTCCATTAAGCCTTTTGAAAAAAACAAGAATAGGCACTCATTCGCTATCTTATCACGGACAAAGCTGTTTGAAATTCTACGTTCTCGCTTACCAAACAACCTCGTTTCATTTAACAAAAGCTGTGCAAAAATTACTCAAAACAAAACGTCTGTTCAGATCAAATTTGAAGATGGTACAGAGTATCAATGTGACCTCCTTCTCGCCTGTGACGGAATTTACTCAACCGTGCGACAAACTATTTTTCCTAAGTCTACTATCCGTTATGCTGGGTACACTTGCTGGCGTGGTGTCACTCAACCATTGACATTCGACACGCAGAAGACCTTTATAGAAACTTGGGGTCGAAATGGAAGGTTTGGCATTGCTCCTATTGAAGACAATCGCTATTATTGGTATGCTCTCAAAAATAGCATGGCTAAGGATCAGCGTTATGTGCAATGGACAAAAGCAGATCTTCTTCAGAATTTTGAACACTATCACTCCCCTATCCAAGAACTACTCCTTGCTACAAACGAAAATGCTATCATGCAGCATGATATCTATGATCTAAAACCTATTCAAAACTATAGTAAGGGAAGAGTAGCCCTTCTGGGAGATGCCGCTCATGCCACAACCCCCAATCTAGGTCAAGGAGCTTGCCAAGCCATTGAAGATGGTTACGCAATTGCCAAAGCCTTAGATACTCATTCCGATCTGGATCAGGCGCTACAGAGCTACCAAAAGGCAAGGAGGAAGCCAGCTACTCAAATTGTCAATTTGTCTTGGAGTTTTGGCAAAGTCGCTCAGCTTGAATCTGTTCCTCTATGCTCTATTCGCGATCAGCTTCTACACACACAGTACAGACTGCTCACGAAAGTGACAAGATCCCTCTAACAACTTTGTCAATAATACGAAACTCGCTTATCCCCTCAGTGCAAACTGAGGGTTTCTTGTTCTTATCAGGAAAAAAGATATGGTATGATGGTATTGATCTTCGTATGATACATATCTTAGTAGTAGTAAAGGGGTACTTCACGTGGCTTACTTTCTTTATTTTGTCATTATTATTAGCTTCTTCGATAATTTTTCACAGCTTCCGATTATTTCTACCTATGCTCAAGAATTAGGGGCAAGCTCCTTTCTGATTGGTCTTGCCGTAGGAATCTACTCCTTTAGCAATATGCTAGGGAATATTGTAGCAGGACGATGGATTGATAAGACAGGAAGAAAAAAAATCATTGTACTAGGGATGTTGATTGCTGGGAGCAGTATGCTGTGCTATGCCTTCGTCAACACAGCTACCCAGCTTGTTTTAGTTCGACTCTTGCACGGAGTGGGCGGTGGACTACTGGTACCAGCTGTCTTCACCTACTTCAGTGATCAAATCAAAGATCGTTCACAAGGTAAATCCATGGCTTACTCTGGAGCAGCGATCGGAATTGCCGCCATTATTGGACCTGCCTATGCTGGGATCATGTCACAGAAATTCGGACTAAACTGGGTATTTTTCAGTATTGCTGCTATTGTATTTCTTACTGTTCTACTGGTCATTGTTTTCTTGCCAGAAAATTATAAAAAACGTAATACTGGAGAGATCAAAGGCTACTTTCCTAAACCAAAAGAACATAGTTTATTGAATAAGGCGTACTTAGGTTCATTTTCGCTGATGTTCTCCGTCGGAATCCTGACCTTAGCGCTTCCTCTTAAAGTTAAGGAATTAGGCATGGGAAGTGATTCAACTGGGATGCTGATGAGTACCTATGGGTTAGCAGCCATTGTTTTCTTTTTGCTGCCTACAAATCAACTCTCAGATCGATTGGGAAGAATTAAACCGATGGTCTATGGGATCTTGATGATTAGCTCTGCTCTATTGCTATTAAGTCAGGTTCAACGTCTTCCCTTTTTACTAGGGGCGATGACTCTATATGGCGCTGGTTTTGCTATTTTATTTCCTGCGATGAATTCACTTGTCGTTGATGAAACAACCACAGAAGAACGTGGAAGAGCCTTTGGCTTATTCTATGCCTTCTTTTCTCTAGGTGTTGTCGTGGGGCCTCTCACAGTAGGGGCATTAAATGTAACTCCTGATCAAGGGTTTCTTATCGGCTCTGCGAGTCTTTTGTTCTTAGCCTACTTGATTCATAGAAGAAAGACCCTTCCAGTAAGCTCGTAATCATCAGTTTTCAGCTTCCACCGTTGGAATAAGAAATATCCTGACTAGTCATCACAAAAAAATGTAACAAACATGCTAAAGGATTCATGTCGTTACATTTTTTAGATGTAAAAGAGGATTTTATTTCTGTTTTCTTCTATACAAATCTATAGACTTATACCCTTCTGCCAGAATTTTTTCCATTTCCAGCAGTCTTTTGTCTTGCGTTTCTTTTTTCTTGGCACTAAAGACATATCTCGCCCAATCTTTTTGGTATCCAAAGGTTAACTGTTCGTAGCGATCTAAAGTATCTTGTTTTGCTTTAAAAAACTGCTTAATATCCTCAATATAATGGATATAATCATCTACACATTGGCTTGCTTTTGAACTGGTTGTCTTTTTCTTTTTTTCAGATTTTAGTCCTACTGTGGTAAAGACTTCATTTAAACTCACCATTCTGGAGAACTTTAACTGGCTATTTGGCACGTAACCTTGCTCATCTACTGGAATTTGGTTATAAAGGACATCACGATCTATAAACTCATCATATTGAGGGTTATTTTTTTTAGGATAGGCAAAATACAAGTAGCCCGTTTCGGAGATTAATTGGTTATTAATCACCATCTGTAGAGATCGATTAAACTCCTCAAGACTAAATACGAAGATAAAAACCAAATCATATTTTTCCTGCTTTATTACGGAATCGTATTCTAATTCATCGAAATCTACGATATCTGCCGGTTTGTTAAGAATAAGTTTAGCTGGATATTTATTTAAGCTCAATTTATCAATGATGCTTCTTTGTGAATTCATTTAGTTATTCCTCCATTGCAGATAGTGATACCCTTCTATCCAATGTACCATATGAATTCACAATAATACAAAAACCTTTATTCTCTTACAATCAAATGTATTACTTCTTTTTAATACAGAGAAACCACCATACATAAGCTAAAAATAATAAAAAGAATCAGGCTCACAAAAAATATCTTTCTCCATATTCGTCCCACAAAGTAAAAGTTTACAAGAAAAAAATAAACGATAGCTGAGCCAAAAACAAATAGCAATAGCTCCTTTATTTTCTTTGGACTCATGATAATTTCCTCATTTTGAGTGATTTCCAAGGCACGATTGAGAGATAGAGGCATCGTCCATATGGTTACTAAGCATCCCAGAAAAATGACGATTCCCATCCAATTTAACAAGGTTCTTAGCTCTATGTTTTTCTTCGTAATAATTTCTATATCTGTTGATTTCTGAGGATTGACTTCCATCTGTAACGTACCCCTCCCTATTTTCTCTCAAGTATTTAGTAGAAGGTCATATGTCCTTTCTCAGCTCGGTAATAGTCTAAGCGATCCTGTAATCCACCTGTATGAAACTCAAATTTATGTCCATCAGGATCAGTGAAGTAAATAGAACGGCAATCACGCTCATCTCTTTCTCTGCCTGGTAAGATGTTCACCTTTTGTTTCTTCAATTTCTCTACAGCCTGATCGAAATGAGCATCTGTTATGGAAAATGCAATATGTGTATATGACTGATGAATCTCATGTCTAGGAATATCGATTTCCTCATTCAAAGCAACCCAATAGCCTGCTAAGTCAAAGTAAGCTAGCTTCTTTCCCTTCACTATGATCTTAGCTCCAAATACTTGCTCATAGAATTCAATTGATTGGTTTAAATTAGATACTGAAAAACATAAATGATTAATTCCCTGCAATTCCATATAGCAACTCCTTTTTAGAAATAATTTTTCTCTGATTGCGTATATGTATGTTGGTTTGTTTAGTTTTTATCTAGCCTATGGAATATAGGGCAACTTCTTTCTCCCTAAATGACACTGTTCTTTCAAATTGCATCCCATTCTTACGGGCAACATTCATGGATGGATGATTTTCCAATTGAATAATGGATACGAGCCTTTTCTTTCCCAAATTCGACAATCCATATTCTTTGCACCCCACAGCTGCCTCTGTGGCATATCCCTTGCCCCAATATTCTTTAGCCAACCAGTAGCCAATCTCAATTTCTTGTTTCCCTTCAATCATTTGCTTTATTAACCCTGCATGACCAATAGGGCTTCGGGATTCCTTTTCTATAGCAACCAGCAAGCCTGTATGTTCTTTATCCTCATAAGATTTAATAAATCGTCCCAAACCTTCTACTGTTTCTTTTTCACTCAAAGCTCGCCCTTCCCCAATAAATTTCATTACATCTGGATCTCTTGTCATGGTAAGTAAAAAAGGAAGATCCGCCATCGAGTATTGACGGAAGAATAAGCGTTCTGTTTCAAACGTCACATTCAATTCCATATGTAAATAACTCCTTTCATAAACAAATATGATGACACTCTTTCATCTACTTATGTACTAGTGTTTGAATATACTTGCTTACATCCTTTGGTGAGGTAAAAATGACAACTTGCTTAACTGAACGCACCTCTTCCAAGCACTTCATAATTGTAGGGCGATTTCTTTTATTGAAATTCCAAATCCACAATAAAAACTCTACATCTATTTTCTCTATACATCCTTCTCTCATATCTGGTCTTGTTACCCCATGATTTTGAACTCTTCTCTTTATTGCACGATAGAAACAGAGGTATCTAGGAAAATCAAAATAAAACACGCTATCTGCTTCCTTTAAACGTTCTTCAAGTGTCCTTGAATAATTCCCATCCAAGATATAGCGATCCTTCTTAAGTAGCTGCTCAATCGTTTCATTCCACTCTGACTCATCAGAAGAAACCCAGCCCGGCTTCCAAAATAATGAATCCAAATGAACCACAGGCAGCCCTGTCAGCTCTCCCAATTGTTGCGAGAATGTTGACTTTCCTGAGCCTGAACATCCTAAAACCAGCACTTTTTCCATTTTCTCAGAGCCTCCTTTCTAATGCTGATGCTCCTAAAAAGTTATATGTACTAGATTAGTTTGGACATATAGAGTTCATCTATATATGTTCCCTTGACCAGCAAGGAATGCTTCTTCGTTCCTTCTACTTCAAATCCCCTCTTCCTGTACAAGGAGATTGCTGCTTCATTATGAGCCATTACTGTTAATTCTAAGCGGTGAAAATCCTTTTCTTTTGCCCAATTCTCTAATTCTTCAAATAGTCTTGTGCCCACTCCCCTGCCGTGATACTGTTTTCGTATTCCAACAATAATGTAGAGAGAATGCCTATTTCGTCTTGCTGTACCCCCGATCGCTCCAATATGACCAATGATATTGTCATTATCCTCAGCAATTAAAATCATTGAACGCTCACTCGATAAGAGGCGGTTAATCCTTTCTTTTTGTTCTTCTACACTCATGGATCTTTCACCTGATTCATATAACAAGAAATCGGTTTCTGCTAGTAATCTATTATTAAATTCAAGATAGTTTTCTGCATCTTCTTCTCTGATTTCTCTTATGATCACTCGGAATCCCCCTATACTCTTTACATCATTACACATCTCTTCTACCTCCCATCCATTTGGATACTGGATACATCACAATTAATAGGATGAATCCAGCACATGCAGAAACCCAACCAATACTTTCAACCATTTGCATTGATTTTTCCACAGATAGAAAACCATGTTCACTTAATAAGAGGTAGAATGCCATATTTCCTCCCCAATGAAGCCCAACACTAAGCCAAAGTGATTTTGTTATGACTAATGGGATGGTAAAGACCAACGCCATAACCGCATACCTTATCCAATAAGGAGTCGGTAAACCCCATTGGGGAAGATGATATAAGGTAAACATAGTAATTACAACACCTGTAACCAAGTAGATTGGAATTCTAGAGGATAAGTGTTTAATAAGATACCCTCTGAAAATCATTTCTTCTGAAAATGCTGAAAAACCCGCAGTAGCCATAGCAAATAAGATAATAAGAATCATGTCTTGTATTGTAGGCAGGGTCATTTCAACCTCATGTATTGACCTAATAACCATATAGACCAATGTATTAAAAAGTACTCCAATCCCTACCCCTAGAAGTAAGAAAGCCCTCCATTTAGTATGTAAATGAAGCCCGATAGATTTCAATCCCTGCAATCCCGAAAGCTTAAGCAGAAAAGGAAACACAGCAAAAAATAAGATAGCAAATAGAACAAAACTAATAGCTGACCGAAATAAAAATGGTAAATAACTTAAGATAACAAGAATGAAAAATATGCCGAAGACTCTTAGATTCGAATGCATAGCCATCTCCTTATATGTAAAAAATCACTCAAGCCTTGAATCATGAAATTTGAAGCCCCTTTTGTACATCCCATTCTTCTTTTAAGATCGCATAATAATACTCATCCCACCATTCGTTGCCCATCGGGATACACTTCTTAAAGAATCCTTCTCTTCTCATCCCTATCTTCTCCATGACTCGATAGGATGGGACATTTTCCGGCTGGCATGTGGCTATGATTCTGTGTAGTTTCTTCTCCTCAAATCCATATTGCAATACTGCTTTTGCTGCTTCTGAAGCATACCCTTTGTTATGATGGTTCTGATCAAATACCCAACCGATCTCATAGGTATGTTCACCAAAATACCTATGAAAAACCATATGACCGATCAGAATGTTCTCTTCCCTTACCACCACAGGGAATTTTTCCGATTGTTCGCCCTTATTTTTCCGAACAAATTCCTTGGCATTTTCTACAGAAAACACACCTTCTGGGATGTATTTCATTACCATAGGATCTGACGTGTAATGCAATACATCTTTCCAATCTTCCTCTACAAACTGGCGAATACATAACCTCTCTGTTTCTATATACATGTTCATCCTCGCAATCCGTTATGTACGAGATTCAAAAAATGATCCTGATGATCTGGATGACAAGCAATGAGATAAGGCTCTTTACTCATACCGGTAAATGGGTGTCCTTCAAAATCTAGTACAATCCCTCCAGCCTCTTTAACCATTAGTAATCCAGAATATAAATCATCTCCCTCCGAGTTATACAGGATGATTCCGTCAATATCCCCTTTAGCCAGCATACACCACTGAAGAGTTGGTGCCCAAAGTCTCATCATTCTTTTACAATGAATATCTATGTACTGCCTAAGTCGTACCGCTCTTTCTTCGTTCTGAACGATGTGTCCTTGTATCCACCCAATGGTAAAGCGCTCAGGATTCTCTTTTTTCTTAATAGTGACTATTTTATCGTTACAGAAAGCCCCTCCATTCTTACTTGTCACAAATAAACGGTCGACCATCGGCTCATAAATGACTCCAAGCACAGGTTCGTGTTTATACATTAATGTGATGGAAGAAGAAAACACAGGGAAGCCAATAGCAAAATTATTCGTTCCGTCTAATGGGTCTACGAGCCATAGCCAATCACTTTCCTGTCCATTATCTCCCGCTTCCTCACTATGAACACGATGATCAGGAAACACACGTTGGATTTCCCGTAAAATTACTTCTTCTGCTAAGTGATCAACTTCTGTGACCACATCTCCAAAATCCCCTTTCTCTTCCAAAGAGGTGAAATGATCAAAACGCTCCTTTGCTATTTGTCCTGCTTCTACAATCACCTCACTCGCTAGTATTTTCGCTTTTTTTTGGATCTCTTCCATCAGAACCTCCATTATGATTATTCCATCGGCTTTATAGCATCAACGATCAAGGAAACAAATCCTAGATTTCCTTCTTGATTACGGTGATCAAATCGGTACGAACGATAAATAAACCCTTCTATTCCCTTATCGCTACCAATGCGCTATTTCCTTCTTCAAATCCTCAATACTATGAATATCTTTAAATTGCTGGCGCGTTAATAAAATATACTTTTCCTTCTCTTTGTCGTTATGATCTCTATATGTAGAATTCTGCGATGTATATAATTCCGAAACCAGTGGATGCAGGTTAGGATCTTGCACCACCGTTAAAAGCTCCTGTAAAAAATCATCTGAAAAATCATTCTTAGTTAAAAGAATTCTTATGGTATAGTCATCATCTGGTTTTAACGGAATAAACACTCCATTTTCATCCTGATCATTACTTACTCCTTCTTCCAAAGACCTTGTTCCATATGTAGTAGAAATAAAAATTTTATCGATCGTATCATTTTGATACAAGCGAGGATAATTTGCTGCTAGCTCTTTTCTTATCTCATTTTCCCAATAGACAATACTATAGTTATCACTAAGCTCCACTCCTAAATACTGTCCCTTTTCATCTGTTCGATTATATTTCTTCACATTGATTACATTTTTATTCTCATCAAGAACATTGTATACTTTTGCAAAGTATTTATTGAACTTAAAGTTATAACAACCCTTTCCTTCGACATCCATATTATACTTTTCTTTCATATATATAATGGCTTCTCTTTTCACTTCTGCTCTTTTCCAAGGCAGTCCATACGTTTCAGTGTAAGCATAAAAGAAAAATGCAATGATTGCTAGTAGTAGAATAATGATAAAAAATCGAACAAAATACTTCATGTTATTTCCCCCATCTATAGATGTATCATGCAACAAAAACAGAGGGGATTTCCCCTTTGCTCCATGCCCTTGTTTACCTATCATTTTTTAACATATTGCTATATATAATCCTACTCTTCATCTATATTATATTAATTCCACTTTGTAGTAAATACAACAGCAACTAAAAGCCCCTTACCTAGTATTGGGTACTAAAGGTAAGGGGCTTTAACTCTAGTTTAGAGAGTTTTTTGTTTATGGATTTCCTTGTTTGATTTGTCCAGAAGATAAGGTATAAACACCCGTTCCAAATTGATAGTTTCTACCTCTGTTATTATCCCATTGTCCACTTCCATTATTAAATACAGCTTCTATTTTTTGCTGATAGCCAAGATCGATTGTAACAGATGAGTAACCATTGGATTCAGAAGAAGGGCTCATTTTCACGCCCGGTGCAGTCGTCCATTGCCCTCCATTGATTGCATAGTGAATATGAGGATTGGACCAGCCCGTTTGATAATAAATCGTGACATAGTTTTGACTTGGTTCCCCTTCTTTAATTTCACCATTAACGAGTGTATACGTTCCAAGTCCAAATGTATAATCATTGCGATTATTATTGTCCCATTGTCCACTTCCATTATTAAAGGCGGCAATTAACCCCTCCGCATCCCCTACATCAATTGTAATTTTATAAAAGCCAGCAATATCGGAAGGGGACATTTTTTCCCCTGGTGCTGTCGTCCATGTTCCGCCTATGGGCTTATAATGGATATAAGGAGAAGAAAAGCCATTATAGTAAATCGTCACTTTTCCATCCTCTGAACCCGTTGATTTTGTTGTAAACTCAATCGCTAAGCCTTCTGGTGATTCACCAACAGAATTGTAAGCAGTAATCACATAAGAATAGGTTGTTTCAGGGGATAGTTCACTTAATTGGAAGGTTACGTTACTCGTATCAGCTACTAATTCTCCAGAGTGATCATATATTCTGTACCCCTCTACAATTCCTTGCACGGCAGACCAGTTTAGAACGGCTGAAGAATCAGTCAGGCTTGTGACTTGACCACTGCTAGGATGCTGAGGTACGACTGGCTCATCCGGATTTTTATCGTGCCAGGAACCATCAAACCAACCTTCTTGATCTCTTAAGAATCCAGGCGCATTCCGATTCGGCATTTGGTTCCCTTGTTTGTCCTTAAAGATGATATGCGCTGCTTCAACACCTGAAATCGTGTAAGAATACCAATCGCCACCGATATGAGTCATGTCTGGAGCATTTGCCCATGTTGGCTCTGTCACCTTAGGGTTCGTTCCATAGTAATAAAGCTGTGGTTTGCCCCAGGTTGCAGGCTTCTTAAAATGAATAGTTAGTCCCTCTACTTTTGTAAACGTATATTCTGCACTTACATCGCCAAATTCATTTTCGGCATACAAACGTAGGGTAATCTGTTCACCATGCTGAGCACTTTCTCCTATTACAAGAACCTCCCCATTGGAATAAGGAATCCCCTCTTGCGGATCACTGCCGTCTAACGTATAAAATGCTTCTGTGACATTCTTTGCTCCTAGTGTCACTTCAATGCTTGCAGAAGTAAATGTCCCTCCAGGAGGGGTTGCGAAAACGCTTGCATAAGAAGGCACTTTGGTAAAAGTATATTGTCCACTTTTATTACCTAGATCATTTTCAGCATATAACTTGAGGGTAAGGGAGTCATTGACGGTTAAATCTGATCCAATCGTTAATGCCGTTCCATTCTCATAAGCGATCCCCTCAATGCTTGGATCGGAGCCATCTATTGTATAAAAACCTTGCTCCGCATTATTTACGTACAATATAACTTCCATTTCTTCACTATCAAACTCTCCCCCATCTGGTGTTGCAGAAACGATTGGAAGAGCGCTTCTTACTCTTTCTACTAATATGACTCCATTTGCATGAGCGTTAAACGTTACTTGACCGTTAACGACGGTAGACTTTTGACCTGTATAAAAGTCTTGAACCTCTTCTCCATTTTGAAAAACAGAGGAAACATTTAGTGTTGTTGCCCCACTGGCTCCTACGGAAACCACAACACGATCATCCACTTGTCCTTGTTGATACGTCCGGCTAAAAGTGTATGGGCTGCTTGAAATTTGGTTATGCTCACCTGCTCCAACCGCTATATGATTATTTCTAAACTGCCCCATCTTCTGCCAATGACTAAGAACCTGTTCATTTTTTGAATTCCAGTTCATAGAAGAACGTGTTCCTTGATGGGAGTCTGATCCAGTTGGTCCAAACGGACGCGCCGTTTCATCCCCATAAAAAACCTGAACTCCTCCTGGTAGTAACATTAAATAAGTTCCACCATCTATTAATCTCTCTCGTGGAAAAAGCATTGTGTCATGCTGTGAAATATAGCTTAGAACATTAAAAGTAGGATCGGAATTAATTCTACCAGCATAATGGGCGAAGGTAGATTCCATACTGTTCATATTGTAAGCGGGACCATTTCCATGCTCACCTTGAAAGGTAAAATTAATAATAGAGTCAAAGCCATTATCAAAGTAATTGCTTCGTCCAACTCCATGTCCCCATACTTCTCCCACCATCCAGAAGTCATCTCCCCAGCTTGCACCAGGCTTATGAGGATTATTTTCTCTCCATGTCCACAAAGCTTCATTGGCTGCTTGTTTTAATTGATCCCAGCGGTACATTTCAACATGCTTAGCTGTATCCACACGGAACCCGTCAATGCCAAACTCTTCAACCCATGCCGAAAGCCATTTCACAATATAATCAGCAGGAGCTAGTCCTAAATCCTGGCGCAAGTCCCTTGCAGCAGGAACAATCCACTGATCAAAACCATTTCTTTCTTGATCCCATTTTCTTTGAAGCAGCTTAGGCAAGCCAACACTATGAGTTAAATCCGTTCGGAAGTCAGGTAGCCCAGCTAAACACATTTGAATTTCACTATTACCACATGGCTGGTATCCTCCTAATCCAGCTCTTACCCAATCTCCCCACCAATTTGACCATGCTTGAGCATTATTATAGTTAATGAACTCATGATGACTATGCCATGTTTGTCCTTGACTAGGTGTCCAAGAAGAATTAACTTGACTATCTCCAAACTGATACTGCTCCATATCCTTTAATGTATTGTAGCCAGGATGGTTCATAACGATATCCAGTACAACACGAATCCCTTTGGAATGCGCTGTGTCAACAAATTCTCGCATCTCTTCAACCGTACCCATGTTTTGATCTACGGTTGTATAATCCAATGCATAGTATCCGTGAAAGGCATAATGTGCAAAATCTCCATCCTTTCCACCACCAACCCAGCCATGAATCTGTTCATAGGGCGCTGTAATCCAAATCGCATTAATACCTAAATCAGTAAAATATCCTTCGTTTAATTTATTTGTAAGCCCTTGCAAATCTCCTCCATGGAATGTTCCAATATTTTTCCCCATGCATCTTGCTGCGGACGACCATATGAATTGTTATTTGCCGAATTTCCATCATAAAAACGGTCAGTCATAGCGAAATACACAGTTGCATTATCCCACGAAAAATTCGATGGTTGTTCTGTTGCATACACAGTTGAAGCTCCGTTTAATTGTAAAAAAGGAACAAACGAAGAAATCACTAGCACTAGCATTAATAACCAAGATACATACATTCTTTTACGGACACGACTCATATTACATTCCCCCTAGATTAAGTTTTTTCTTTTTTATGCGCAACCGATTGCACAATAAGATAAAAAAATATGAAGCACTCTCCTCCCCTCTACCTCTTATTGAAAACGTTTTCGAATATTACTATACCATAAAATGTTGAAATGGAAAGATATATTATTCAAATATTAAGAAAGTTCATTCTTTACGACTATTTTCTCTTGGAAAGTTGTTAATATCAGGACCATCGAATTAGACATCTTAGTTAAATAGAACTATTTTTAGGTAAATCTAGAATAACAAAAAATGAAACTATGTTTCGTATAGTAAAATAAAATGTAGAAGGAGGGAATCAGATGACCATAAATTTTCATGATGAAAAAAATAAATCATCCTATACCACGCGTACTGCTGATGATTCTTGGATTCAATTAATCCACAACAATGTACATGTATCAAACAAACAAATGGCAGATATCGGCTGCGGGGGAGGGATTTATACCAAAGCCCTACTCTCTATGGGAGCAGCACATGTTACCGGTGTAGATTTTTCTGAGGCTATGTTAAAAGGGGCTGCTGAATATTGCCATGCTATCGATAATGTAACATTCCGACAAGGAGATGCTTATCAGACAACTCTTCCAGCCAATCAGCTTGACATCGTCTTGGAAAGAGCACTAATCCACCATTTGAAGGATATCGATGCTTGTTTCAAAGAAGCATATCGCGTTTTAAAGAAAAAAGGATTCCTCATCATTCAAGACCGAACTCCCCAAGATTGTCTAGTTCCTGGGAGCGAAAACCATATTAGAGGCTATTTTTTCGAAAAATTCCCCCATCTAATCCACACTGAAGTTTCTCGCAGGTATGATTCAGGTCAAGTAAAAAAAGCACTAGAAACGAATGGATTTCGCTTAGAGAAACAGCTTTCATTATGGGAAACAAGGTGTGAATATCTTCATTTTGAAGAACTAGAAAAAGATTTATTGCTCAGAGCAGGTCGTTCCATTCTCCATGAACTAACTGATGAGCAACTCTGTGAACTGGTAGCCTTCATAAGGGATAGGCTTCCAGATACCACAGGAAAAATGATTGAAAAAGACTTATGGACAATCTGGATTGCACAAGCTTATTAGGTGTTTCTATTTCAACACATGCGCTAATACTGGCACTAGAATCATAATCATCATACCCTGAATCAATGAAACAAGCAGATCTTTTTCCCAGGTGTTCTGAGTGGTTTTGCGCATCAATCTAGCAAGGACAAACAGAAAAAACCACCAGAACATGACATTTGGTATGATTATTTCATAAGAATACTCCATTATATCACCCTGAATATATATTTATTGGCTACTGGGTATATCAAATATCTGAGAAACTAATTTATGAGTTCCAGATATCCCCTCAATCTCTATACTCTCTTCTCCCCTAGTCGTTTCAATAGTAAGGTCTTTATACACCTTATCCCAAAAAGTAGTGGCTAATTTATTTATTTTTAGCTGTTCCACCTTATATCTGCCTTGAAATTGATCAAAAACCAACTTTACTGCTTGAGTAGCTATATTTCTTCCACGATATTTCTTTAACACGAATAGCTCTTGAATGGTATAATCGACTCCCTCTGGTACGTAAGGATGAGCACAAACTAAAATAAATCCAACCACTTTATTTTCAGCTTCAATAAAAAAGGGATATAATTCTTTTTTTTCTATATACACATACGCATGGTTTGCATCAAACTTTCCATCGCTTCTAGGATCATCACCAAGAAACCCAGATAAATCATATAGATACAAATTATACAGGTTAAGAAATCTTTCTTTTTGATTGTCTCTAATTTGTGTAAGTTGAGCTACCATGTAAACACCCCTTTCTTTTTACCCTTTCATTAATCCCCGACCAATAAAATTTGCAGAAGGTGGCTTAATTCCTAGTTCCTTTGCCCAAAGAGAAAGCTGACCCATATGGTGAATTTCATGAGCAATCACATGGCGTATTATTTCACCGCCATAATGAACTTCATCTGACCAAGGAACGACAATTTCTTTAAAGTCTACATCTTGAGACCAATCATCTAAGAAAATAATGATCTCTGAGCGATAATCGTTCGATAATTTTTGTATCAACTCTAATGACATATAATTCTCGTATTTAGGCTCTAAATCTTGTTTTCCTTCTATTGCCCGTATCCAGCTGTATTCAACATCTATGACATGGAAAAGCGTCTTAAGAATCGAGCCAACTCCCCCCTCACGTTCCCGTACCAATTCATCATGTGTAACTTGCTTACATAGATCCATCCATTCGTCACGAACGACCCAATTATATTTGAAGAGATGTTTCATTTATTAACTCCTTATATTCTCTATACAGCATTCCCATGATAATCTCATCTGAATATTGCCCATTAAGGTATATGGATTCTCTGATCGTTCCTTCTATTTTAAACCTGCCTTCTCATAGGCTTTAATTCCACGCTTATTGTGAGAATATACTTCCAGTTGCAGTCGGTTTAAGGCAAGCTTCTCAAAAGCATATTGTAGGGCTATTTCTACAGCTTCTGTTCCATACCCCTTATTTAAAAAGTCTGTATGATGTAAGGCGATTCTGAAACCTGCTTTTCGATTTGTTTCATCGATATCTAAAATAGATAGATCACCTAGGAGTACATTTCCTTCTAACAAGCAAATAGCCAAATCAACACGTGAATCATCTTGACTAATTCGCTCAAAATATTGGTATACTTGCTCCTTAGAAATTCCCTCTTTTGTACCTGTCATATATCTAATTTCTTCAGATTGGGTCGCTTGATAGAAGCTTTCCATATCCTCTCTCTGAATAGGTCTTAAGTAGAGTTTTCTTCCTGTCATGTTTTGATCCCTTCCTTTTCGTCTACTTGCTAATCTACTGACTATACATAAGAATCCTTTAGTTGCTGATCCCGTCTATGGCGGTCCAAAGATAACTGAATGAGCTTCGTTATTAAATCAGAATAAGAAATCCCACTAGCCTCCCAGAGCTTAGGATACATACTAATTCTAGTAAATCCAGGTATTGTATTGATTTCATTTAAGATAATCTCACCTTCTTCAGTAAGAAAGAAATCTACTCTTCCCATGCCCTCACAGCACAAAACCTGATAAGCGCGTGTCGCGATCTGTTGAATTTCTTTTGCTATTTCCGGCGGCAAATCAGCAGGAATTTGTAATAGAGCCCCTTTTTCATCTATGTATTTTGCTTCATAAGAATAGAACTCTTGCTGAGGTAGAATCTCGCCTGGAACAGAAGCGATAGGATCTTCATTTCCCAAAACAGAGCATTCTATTTCTCTTCCTGTAATACATTCTTCAATGACTACTTTATGATCATATAAAAAGGCTTGATTGATTGCTTCCGCAAATTCCTGTTCATGTTTCACCTTGCTTATCCCTACAGAAGAGCCCAGATTCGCTGGCTTAACAAAGAAAGGTACGCCCAGTTTCTCCTTCACATCATGAAAAGTGAACTGATCCTTTGTATGTCTATATAGGGTCATGAAATTAGCAATGTGTATCCCTGAATCTCTTAATAATCGCTTAGCTACATCCTTATCCATATTAACAGCCGAGCCTAATACGCTGGCTCCTACAAATGGAATATTAGCCATTCTCAATAATCCTTGTATAGTTCCATCCTCGCCAAGGGGACCATGTAGCACAGGGAAAACAACATCGATCTGTCCTAAGCTTTCAAAATTATTGCTACTTAATAATTGGTTCGTTTCCTCCCCTGGAATCAAGGCAACACTTTGGTTAGAATGGTTTAGTTGAATCAATTTAGGATTTTCCTCATGTAACAGAAAAGTAGAGCTTTCATTTAAATGCCACTTACCTGACTTATCAATACCGATCAACAGAACTTCAAATTTTTCTCGATCAATGGCATCTATAATGTTCTTAGCAGATTGCAACGATACCTCATGCTCTGCTGACTTCCCGCCAAAAATAATACCCACCTTGATTTTTCTGTCCATGATTACCTCCAATTTACTGAATTAAATTTTTTTCAAATTCTAGTTCATGCTGAATAGGAATATCATCATATCCTCTAAAAGGAATAGCTGGTTTTAGCTTTCTAGCTTCATCCACTGCATGTCTATGTAAGGCTTTTAGGTCATAGCCTCTTTTTTGATAAAAACGTATGGCACGAGTGTTATCGTTAGTGGTAATCAACCATAACCGCTTACATTTCTCTTGAATCGCTATTTTTTCCATCTCATGAATTAGCTGACTACCTAGCCCCTTATTCTCTTCTAAACTATCTAAGGTAACGATTTCACATTCGTCATTCACAATATGATAAGTCAGCAGCCCAACAATCTCCTTGTCTTTCATCGCAATAATTCCCGGTAATTGATCCATTAAGTGAACATGTCCACGTGAAACGATTTTGGGAGAACCCCATTGAATTGTAATGAAGTCTACCACTTGTTTCCTGATAGGATCATCAATTGTGTGAAGCTTGTATTCCATTTGTATCTCCCCTTGTATTATTCTCCTTAGTATTACATTATGTTTTAAGTAAGCCTTCCATAGTGGATTTAAGGTACACGTATTGCTCCTCATTTGTATCCGAATATGCTTCTTCCCTGCTTGATAGTAGATGTTGGTACTCGGGTTCTACATCAAATTGTGATTGAGTCAGGTCAATAATCTCTCCATCTTTTGTTTTATTATAATAATGCCAACCATCTTTAACAGGAGTCTTCAAAATATCCCCACCAAGATAATCATGAACAACAAGGGAAGTAACCCCACACTGCCCTTTGGCTGGATTCTCTTTCGTCCACTTTGTGCTTGACTTACTAGACCATGCTTGTTTTAAAAGAGATAAGATCATTTTTGATGTAATTTCATCCTGTGCTCCTTTGAACTTGTGCGATTTTATTATTTCTCATCACGATTATTTTTTTCTAGTAACTCTATGATCTTTTGACTCGTTTTTGAACTATCAATACCTCTTCTTACCGCTGTTTCTATCACAGCATAGATAACTAAG
>NZ_BAMO01000015.1 GCF_000615945.1 Caldalkalibacillus mannanilyticus JCM 10596 | reverse complement strand
AGATAGAAAACGAAGCGGATTTAGATAGCTATACATACTATGTTGCTGGATTAGTGGGTGTTTTGCTCTCAGATATTTGGTATTGGTACGATAAAACAGAAACAGACAGGGAACAAGCTATTTCGTTTGGTCGAGGTTTGCAGGCTGTTAATATAATACGTAATCAGGCAGAAGATACAGACAGGGGCGTTCATTTTTTTCCAAAGGCTTGGAGCAAACAAGAAATGTTCTCGTATGCCAGACGTCATCTGCGTGCTGCTGATTCATATTGTCAATCGATTAAAACGAACGACATTTTAACATTCTGTAAGATTCCTCTCGTACTAGCCCAAGGGACGCTGGATGTGCTTGAAGAAGGAAAAGAGAAACTAACGAGAGAAGATGTTATCCGTATTGTGAGTCAAGTAACAGAGCTAGCAGGAAGCGAAGGGTGATTAGTAATCACAGAATAAGCATTAATTTGATAAACTCCTCATTTAGTAGACAGGTTAAAGGATACCATCGGACTACTAAGCGAGGAGTTTTTTTGTCCTGATTAGTGGGGGGAGAATCAGGCAATATCAGCCGCTAGAATGGAGAGCGGTCCATCTTCTTTACTCAAGTCTAAAATGTCATAAACGGAGATAGGAAACATGGGGAAGCCAACATAATAGGGACTTATTTCATAAAGCTGAAAATAGAGAACGATTGATTTATCCGCTAGGTAAAAGGGTTGCTCAGGTTGAATCCTTTTAAAATCATCTAGAAGAGGTATTCCTCTTGTCATGATCTGTTGTTTTACCAACTTGGATAAGGCTTCCACATAATTTGAATCTGCTTTGAATAAGTCGGAAAGAGTATACTGTTTGCCTGTCCGTAGATCAAAGGTTAATGATTGCAAAAGGGTATAGCCATGTGCCATGGGATAGGTATAGGTGTAGTTGCTCAAGGTTAAGCTGAGAATTCCTCTCTCGTTGGTTTTGATCTCGTAGTGTCCAGTGATCTCTGGAGTTCCTGCAATTTGAAACTTTTGTTGTTGCTCGATCAACGATAGGACGTTTTGGTAGATTTCATGATTTAGTTTGTTTTCAATTTCACGATGGGTCATATGACTTAATTTAGGATAATAAATCGTCACATTAGGTTCTTCAATACGTTGAGTATAAATCACAACTGGATTTTGATACCTCATTATGCCAGACACCTCCGAGCTGTATTTATTGTACTATAGTCTATTCAATTCAATTGAGAAAGGTTTGTTAGTGTGCATAAGGAACTGTGGTGTAGATCAAGTTGCAAACATATGTTTGTCTATGTATAATGGGACATAAGTAACTATTTTCGGAGGTTTTTTTATGAATGCTCTAATGCTGGTGTTATTAGGAATGAACCTAATAGTCACTTTGTTTTTATGTTATGTTTCAATCAAATTATACGATAGAGAACGACGGAGATCTCAAGCCATCAATCCTCATTTTGAAGTACTGGAGAAAGAAGTGAACCGACTGGAAAGATCATTAAAAGACGAGATGATTCATTCAAGACAGGAAGCAACGACCTCTCAAAAGCTTCATCGAGAAGAGCTATCAAGCGGATTGAATCAGATGAATCAATCTTTAATCAGCACAATGGAAAGCATGGCTAATCAACAAAAAAATCTGTTAGATAGTTTTGCCAAACAACTAACGGAACTGACAAGAATGAACGAAGAAAAGATTGAGAAGGTCAGGGAAACGGTGGAACAAAAGTTATCGCACCTGCAAGAAGATAATAATAAAAAACTAGAAGCGATGAGAGTGACGGTTGATGAGAAATTACATGCCACTCTTGAGAAAAGACTAGGAGAGTCTTTTCAGCTTGTGAGTGAACGATTGGAGCTGGTTCATAAAGGGCTGGGTGAAATGCAGCATTTGGCGTCGGGAGTGGGTGATTTAAAAAAAGTGCTGTCCAATGTCAAGACAAGAGGGACTTTAGGAGAAATACAATTAGAAAATTTGTTAGAGCAAACCCTAACCGTAGAGCAATATGAGAAAAACATAGCGACCAAGAAAGGTAGCACTGAAAGAATCGAATTTGCTATTAAGCTGCCTCATCGAGATCATTCACATCAGCAGGTTTGGTTACCCATAGACTCAAAGTTTCCTATAGAGGATTATCAGAAGCTTGTAGACGCTCAGGAGCAAGGTGATGCAGGTCGTGCTAATGAAGCGATGAAACAATTAGAAACTCGGATTAAGAGAGAAGCCCGAACCATTAGAGATAAATATATTGATCCTCCTAATACTACTGATTTCGCCATTATGTTTTTACCTGTTGAAGGGCTTTATGCCGAGGTTTTAAGAAGGACAGGCTTATGGGAAACCCTACAGAAGGAATATAAGATTGTCGTGACAGGACCTACAACCTTATCTGCATTCTTAAACAGTCTGCATATGGGGTTTCGTACATTGGCTATCCAGAAGCACTCCAGTGAAGTATGGGAAATCCTTGGAGCAGTGAAAACAGAATTTACTAAATTCGGGGATATATTAGAAAAGACGAAAAAGAAACTGCAAGAGGCGAGTAATAACATTGATACTGCCGCAGTAAGAAGCAGGGCTATTGAACGCAAATTAAAAAATGTAGATTCCTTACCCCTTTCAGAGGAAAAAGAATTGTTTCCACCGATAGACGTCGCTTCTTCAGAATAGAAAGTAAAGAGCCTAGCTATTTAGTTTGTGACATTTTAATGACTAAAAAAAAACTGTAAATATACCTGACAAAAATTATATCAAAAAGATGGTTCTGCCATATCATTAGAGTAAATAGAATAGAATCTGTGGTATAATTTAGGAGGTGTAGGTTTGTGAATGAGATTCAAGACAGAAAAGCAATGAAAATTGCCAATGATATTATTGAGCTTGATACAAAGAGGAACCAAATGTGGGAGCAACTAATTTCAATCCTTGGTCAACAGACTGATCAGGTTTTTAGAGAAATACAAAATGGACTGTATCAACAGCCCCTTACAAAATATGAAAAAAAGCTGACCATTTCTAAAGGATTGACGATAAAAGAGATTCTTTTGTTGGTGGATATAGCTGAACAATTTGAATCAACCGTGTATTTTCAAATGCGTGAGCGCAATGTGAATGGCAAAAACATTCTAGGTCTATCCTCGCTGATGGCGACCATTCAGGGGGAAACAGAAGTCCTCTTGAAAATCGAAGGAATGGATGCTGAATATGCAATGACTAAGATTGTGGCGGTGATGAACCAGCTTCAATCTTGCTAAAAAACTACGCTCAAAAAATTGTTGTTCATTAATAGTGAGAAAAACAAAAAAGGATAGGGAAGTAAACCATGCAGAACAGGTAAACTTCTCTCTATCCTTTTTCTTCATTCATTTTCTTCATCCATTGTAGGATCAAAAATCTTCTTCTGTTGGCTTCATATCCGCGGGCTGTACAGAGTTGCTTTCAACAGTATGTTCCACCGCAGAGGATCTTTTGATGAGTTCTTTCATGATGATATATTCCTCTTGATGGAGCTGAGAAGATAATTGTTCTAGTTCTTGGGTTGTCATTTTTGAGTAATCGGTCATCTATGCTTTGCTCCTTTTTAGAAAGATATTCTTTCCATTTACTCTCATTCCTATGCGAAGTGAAATTGCTGTCCATCTTGCTATTTTTCAGCCGCTTTTTGTTGTAAAATAATGAGCAAGGTGCAGGAATAATGAGAATCTGAAAAATGTGAGGTAGGTGAAAGAAAATGAATGTGTATGAAGATATCTCACAGCTTGTCGGTCGTACACCTATGGTGAAATTGCAAAGGATCATACCTAAAACATCGGCTGATGTGTATGTTAAGCTGGAGAGATTTAATCCTTCAGGGAGTGTGAAAGATCGTGCTGCCTATAATTTGATTCTTGACGCCGAGAAGCGAGGCTTAATTCAAGAAGGGGATACGATTATCGAACCAACCAGTGGGAATACAGGAATTGGACTGGCTATGATGGCGGCAGCCAAAGGTTACCGTGCTATATTAATCATGCCAGACAATATGTCCAAGGAACGTATTAATATTTTGAAAGCATACGGAGCTGAAGTGGTACTGACACCAAGCAGCAAACGTATGCCCGGGGCGATTGAAAAAGCATTGGAGTTACAAAAGCAAATACCAAGAAGCTTTATCCCTCAGCAGTTTGAAAATAAGGCAAACCCAGATATCCATAGAGTCACCACTGCATCTGAAATTCTAGAGCAGATGGAGGGAAAGCTTGATGCTTTTGTAGCCACCTCAGGTACAGGGGGAACCATTACAGGAACGGGTGAAGTTCTTCGTGCCTCGTTACCTGAAATACATATAGCCGTTGTTGAACCCAAAGGTTCGCCAGTATTATCTGGAGGGGAACCAGGACCGCATAAGCTGGTAGGGACAAGTCCAGGATTTATTCCCCAAAATCTGAATACAGAAATATACAATGAAATCATTCAAATTGCAGATGAAGAAGCGATTGAAACAATGAAAAGACTGGCGCGAGAAGAAGGATTATTAGTTGGACCTTCCTCTGGCGCATCTGTCTATGCTGCGAACATTGTAGCAGAAAGGCTAGGAGCGGGTAAAAAAGTGGTTTGTATTGCACCAGATACCGGCGAGAGGTATTTAAGCATGAATCTGTTTGAGGACGAACAATAACGTCATAGAATCATTACATAATTAGGGGGATTTTTTTTGATACATCATAGGAATGAAACAGAGAAACTAAAAAGAAAGATTGCGGTAGCAGCGAAACGGGAAAAGGCGGATCTAGTGATCAAAAATGGACAAGTAATCGATGTTTTTAATCAGGAAGTTATGAAGGTGGATGTAGCCATCGTTGATGGAGCAATTGTTGGCTTAGGTGAGTATGACGGGCATGAAGAAGTAGACGCTCAAAATAAGTATATCTGTCCTTCTTTCATTGATGCTCATGTCCATATTGAGTCATCAATGGCTACTCCCTCTGAATTTGCCAAGGTGGTTCTGCCACATGGAGTGACAACGGTCATTGCTGACCCTCATGAAATTGCCAATGTAGCAGGGGTAGAAGGAATTCAATACATGCTGGATGCATCCGAAAATATCCCCTTACAGGTCTATGTGATGCTCCCATCCTGTGTGCCTTCCACCTCCTTCGAAAATGCGGGTGCGATATTGGGAGCCGAGGATCTAGAACCATTGTATCAGCATCCTCGAGTGATTGGCTTGGGCGAGGTCATGGATTACCCTGCCGTATTTCATGCGGACAAGAGAATGCTGGATAAAGTACTTAGTGCAAAGCGGAATCAAGCAAAAATAGATGGGCATGCAGCCGGATTGGATCGGGATTCATTGAATGTCTATACAACCGCAGGGATTAAAACAGATCATGAGGCAGTTTGTGAAGAAGAGGCTCTAGAACGCATTAGAAGAGGAATGTACTTGATCATTCGCGAAGGTTCCGTAGCAAAAGATCTAGTTAATTTAATCGGTATTGTTACAGAGAAAAATGCCCGTCGATGTACGTTTTGTACAGATGATAAGCATCTCGATGACCTGATTTTAGAAGGGAGTGTTGACCACAATGTACGTCTAGCGATCCAACATGGAGTCCACCCAATTACCGCCATCCAAATGGCTTCATTAAGTGCTGCGGAATGCTATGGTTTAACCCAAAAAGGAGCCATTGCCCCTGGTTATGATGCTGATTTCCTTATTCTCAATCATCTTGAGAAACTAGAAATCGAGCAGGTTTATGTTGCCGGAAAAAAAGTAGCGGAAAACGGAGCTTTTTCAGCTCAACTAGATCAAGAGGTACAGCCATCTGCTACCTTAACAAATAGTATTCATATTCAGGGATTGACGGAAGATTCCCTTCACTTGAATTTAGGCAGTCATCAACGAGCGAATGTAATCCAAATTATTCCCAATAGTCTCATTACTCAGCATCTAGTAGAAGAGGTTCAGACTGAGCATGGAAGATTTGTTCCTTCGATAGAGCGAGATCAGCTAAAATTAGCTGTCGTTGAAAGGCATAAGCAGACAGGTCATATTGGCTTGGGCATTGTCAAAGGACTTCAAATAAAAAAAGGAGCCATAGCAACGACGATTGCCCATGACTCGCATAATATTATTGTTGCAGGTACGAACGATTCAGATATGATCTATGCTATTCAACAAATAGAAGAAATAGGAGGGGGACTAGTGGTTATCGAAAATCAACAAGTCATCGCTTCTCTCCCATTGCCTATAGCAGGATTGATCTCGCAAGAGAGTGCGGATTCCATCTATCGTCAACTTGAAGAGATCAATGAGGCGTTAGAGCACATAGAGGCAACAAAAGAATGTAATCCGTTCCTAACCTTATCTTTTCTTGCTCTCCCTGTGATCCCGAATATTAAGTTGACTGATTTAGGGCTTTTTGATGTACAGAAGTTCACTCATATACAGGTGGCTGCTGAAGAAGATTAAACAGCTACAATAAATCGAAGCGTTTTGGCTAACGTATTAATATCATATTTATCTGCCCACAGAATAAAATAATGGTATTGTACACCATTGATTTGTATCGGAATAGGGTACTTAGCAATCAGTGCTGCTTGCCTGTTCATTTCCTTTGGTTGATCATCGGAAGGGATCACAAAGCATGCTTCTTGATCATCTACTTCAGTAGGAATGATCAGTGGATCTGTGCCGTAGGGTTGTAGGTGATGAGTCGCTTCTGTATGACAGACGTCTTCGATAGATTGATCGGATGAGAGGGCACTTACTTGAATAAACTTCTTTCCCTTCGAATCTGTCGGGTGATACTTGTTTCCAATGAGAAGGGTAGACAAAGGACACTTTGTACTGGGGATGATTATATCTTTCATAGGTTACAACATTTCTCTGTGTAGATCCAGACCATTGATGAGCCGTCACTTGTCCTTGATTGACCAGTAATGTAGGTATGGGTTTATTTCGATCGATCAGCCAGATCTGTGATGGAAAACTATCCTGGCTACATCCAGCGAGATAAGTAATCCTGCCATCTGCCGTCCAAGCAACTTGAGTACTAAAACAATTGGCAATGGCATGATTTCTTTTCTCTCCCCCAAGGTGGGTATCAGATTGAATAAGAGAATAGTAGACGCCTTGTTCAGTCATATCTGTTGCACTATAGGCTATGGACTGTGAATGGGGAGACCATGCGGGAGAATAGTTTTTCCCTAAAGGTCCACCTTCTAGCTCATATCGATTTCCTGTATTGATTTCTTGTGTATAAATGATGGAAATACTAACCCCTGGAGAGGTAAAGAGAAAGAACCTTCCATCAGAAGAAAGACGAAGATGATGGTGAGGCATATCTGTTACGTTAGTCAAAGCTTCTTTTTGATGAGTTTCAAGGTTCAGTACATACACTTGGCTATTCCCTTGTTCATCGATTCCTTGGAATAGAAGTCTATTACCAGCAGGAAACCATTGCACATCTGTCGCTCCTTGCTGTGGATAAGCAAGGCTAGTATGCTGAAATAGATCATAGATAATGATATGGTCCTGCTTCGTATAGGCGAGTTTCGTATCATCTGGCGACCAGCTCAAAAGAGTGGAGGGAGAAACCTGATCAATTCGCCTAATCTTCCCTGAAGAGATCTCTACGACGTACACGATGTTTTGATGTCCCACAAAAGCGATCTGATCATTTTTAGAGGACCAATAAGGAACGGAGCTTTCGGTGGCTAACTGTGAAACAAGCGGTCTATTGTAGCCTGTAAGTGGATGATATAACCAAATGTCAAAGTGAAGCCCTTTTTTCAATGTATAGGCAAGGCAGCCCATATTTTCTAGGGGAGCAGAAGAGCTTGAAAAATCTTGAGTGTGCATACAAGTACATCTCCATTTCATCATTAAATCTTAGTTCATATGTATGCAGAAATCGTCCAGTAGGCAATCGACGTGGAGAAAAAAAGAAATGATTATTTTAAAAAATGGTATTAAAAATTCCTATTATTGAGGAGAGATGAAAATGAAACAAGGATCTAGTAGTAAACGGTTTATCTATCAATGGTTAATTATCTTGGTCGTAGCTAGCTTGGCACTTACAGCATGTGGTCAAGCTCCAAATCAAGAAACACCTGGAGCAGAAGGAGAGGTAAAAGAGGAAGATAAACAGTATCCCATTGTAACTATTGTGATGGACAATGATGAAGAAATTAAAATCGAACTTTATCCTGAGGTAGCACCCAATACAGTAACCAATTTTATTTCTCTTGTTCAAGAGGGCTACTATGATGGTCTTATCTTTCATCGAGTCATTCCCGACTTTATGATCCAAGGTGGAGATCCTACGGGCACTGGTGGGGGTGGACCTGGGTATAGCATCAAAGGTGAATTTACTTCCAATGGCTTTGAGAATAATCTCAAGCACGAAACAGGTGTGATTTCCATGGCAAGAACAGAGGTTCCGGATTCTGCGGGCTCTCAATTTTTCATTATGGTAGCCGATGTTCCTTCACTCGATGGAAAATATGCAGCATTTGGAAAAGTCATTTCTGGGATGGAAACCGCTCATAACATTGCTTTGGTGGAGAGAGGAAAAAATGATCTTCCTGTTGAAGAGCAAAAAATGAAAAAGGTGACAGTTGAAACATTCGGGGTGGAGTATGGAACTCCTGAGAAAATAGAGTAATAGAGTAGAAATACACTGGAGTGATTGATCTGAAAAAATAGTATCTAGAATCCATTTTGTAGAGGTTGAAAAAAGGGAGCGAAGGCTCCCTCAGGCTGTCGAAAAACTTCGATAGCTTTTTTTGTATATCACTACCAGCTAATCTGATACGTTATTTTTTCATCTCTTATAGAGAAGATCATCTCGATAAAGGTATCGAATGAAGGTTCGTCCCAGTAGGCTGGAGCTTCTAGATTGTGCTTCCTGGTGAATTTTTCAATTGCGTCGGTGAGGGAGGATGCAAGAATAATATGGTCGATTTCTTTAAATCCAATGATCGTTGAATGAAGCAAGGTAAAAGTATATTTTTTCAATCGAATTCTCCTTTAAAGACATTTTCTTATTTATCCCATTGTAACCATCAAGCGATGTATAAACTCCATCTGGTGGAACTCTACTTTATTTTATCAAAAGATAAGACTCATGATATACTTTAATGTATGAGTAGACAAGAAATATGGATGAGGAAAGTAGGGGAACGAGTGGCACAAAACTATTTCTATGGTACGATCACTGTTGATCAGCACCATACGGACGAAGAGAAAAAAGCAATTTTAGAGAGATTTCCTGCTCCTATGTATGCAGTTGACTCTTCTGCATTTCACATCGAAAACGTTGAACATGGAAACCACGTCAATGGTATTGTCGTCTTATTAAATGATTATAAGGTAGAGAAAGCAGCCAATGGGAATCCTTATCTGAAGCTTAGATTCGAAAATAGTATGGGGTCTTTTGCAGCGAAGCTCTGGGATAATGACGGAGCTGTAGAATATGCTCTTCCCCTGCTAGAAGAGAATTCGGTCTTTGAGATTTCAGGAAAAGTTGAGGAGTTTAGAGGCTTTAAATCGATCACTCTTTCAAGAATAAAACCATGTACAAGCCAAGATCCACTGAACCCTTTTGATTTGCTTTCCGCAACTCAAGCTGATACCGAAGCATTGGTGGTGGAGCTCTATTCGTATGTAAATGGTTTAGAAGAACCATATAAAACAATTGCTTTTAAAGGTATGGAACGCTTTTGGCGAGAATTCTCGATTAGACCGGCAGCGAAGGGATTCCATCATAACTATTTATCTGGCTTGTTAAAGCATACCGTTGGACTCATGCGTATCGCTCACTATTTACTTGTTCAACAGGATAATCATTATAAAGGAGCTTTGCGCCTCATTCAGGTTGTGGAAAAGGCTCATAAGGAAGAGCTTTGGAGTAACTTATCTCTGGAGAAACCGATGGATGTTAGAAAATTAACTTGGACGGATACAATTGATCATTTGTATTCGATCTTTTATAGTATGTTGGAATTCTCGACTAGACAACCTGATTATTCGATGATTATTTGCTCTATTTTTTACCATGATATCGGTAAACTGCTAGAATATGATCATGCAGGCAAGGGCTTGGAGGAATTTGAATTCTTATTTCCGACAGCGGATCGTTCCGTACTAGAACAAAGAAAACCCACAGGAATTACAATGGACTCATTAGGTGGATTAATAGGTCATATCCCACTGGGAATTCTATTGTTTAACAAAATTCTTGAAAAAGAAGAGATTCAAATGCCGTTAGAGGAACAAGTGGCAGTTCTGCATAATATTAGCTCTCATCATGGAAAAATAGAGTGGGGGAGTTCAACAAAGCCTCAAACGATTGAAGCATGGCTCGTTCATTTTTGTGATTTTCTAGATTCTAGATACGAGAAAAGCGAACAAATAAAATAATAGATTTGGAGTGTTAAGATCATGAAAGTAAGTAGAAATATAGGACGTCACCTAGTTTGGGGAATTTGTTTTTTTCTCTTTCTTCTCGTGTCTTCTCAGCAAGTAGCAGCTCAAGAGCAGCAAGTGATGAGAATAGCTGATTCTTATATCATAAAGGATGGTAGAACCTTAGTTCCGATGAGAGCGATATTCGAAACTCATGGTGCTGAAGTATCCTGGAATGCAACAAGTCAAAAGATTACAGGAAAAAACCAAAATACCTCTGTAACGCTGGAAGTAGGAAATAAGACCGCTCTTGTTAACAACCAGAAAGTATCCTTGGATGTAAGCCCTGTGGTGCAAAATGGTCGTACCTTTGTCCCTATTCGTTTTGTTTCAGAAACATTTGGCTCTAAGGTGCAGTGGGATCAAGCAACAAAAACCGTATTAGTGCATAAGAACCCTATGATTTTAGTTATTAATAACCAAAAGGACAAGGTAAAAGAATTTAGTTTTCAAGGAATACAAATTGGGGACCCAGCCATTTTGGTGGATACCTTGTTAGCGCAGTCCCAAAGAACAAGTCTAAGTAGATATGGGTTCGAATGGAAAACCTATCATGAAAACTATCAAAACTTTATCATGGTAGGGATTCAAAATGGAGCAGTAGTGGGCTTATATTCTAGCTCTGCTTCAATGAAATCGAAAAACGGACTTGGGGTGGGAAGTTCTTTAGCCCAGGCGAGAAAAATACTAGGAAAACCCATCGATCGAATCGTGAAGAATAATATGCTCTTCAAAATATCTAGTGAAGATGGATTAGATTATTTTAAGCAAGAAGGGTATTATGCCACCTTATTCTATGATGTACATCAGAATACAACACTTACTTCTGTTTTATTAATTGATGCGAAGGTAGAAGAAGCATTTACACATCATTATGGGAAGGCTGAGAACAAGCTGCGTGAGAGCTATGAGTGGCAAAACTTTGATATAACTAATGCCCTGCGTGTACGAATGGGCTTAGATCCACTGTTATGGAGTGATCCTTTGATAAAGACGACGAGAACTCATAGCCAAGATATGATTGATCGTAAGTTTTTTGATCATACAAATCCAGATGGTTCTTCGCCTTTTGATCGAATGTCAAAAGACGGGGTTATCTACAGCTTAGCGGGTGAAAATATCGCCATGGGTCAATTCGATGCCATTTACGTGCATGAAGCGTGGATGAACTCAGTAGGGCATCGCAAAAATATTGTTGCTGCCTTTAAATACTTAACCGTTGGAGTAGCCTTCGATAAGGATCGAGTCCCTTATTATACACAAAATTTCTATAAATAAAATATTGTAAAAAAGTCAATAGAAATAAAGATTAGATATGTGCTATAATGAGCTAAGTTTCATAAATTCCGTGAAAACGGGAGAGGTTCTAGCAAAAACCCTCTATAAAAAACTAAGGATCTAAATGATAAACCATTTCCTTAGGATGTGGTTTTTTTCTTTTTTTCGTAGCATTTCTCTATGTTCACGATAGATCCTTTACACATCGACTATATCTTTCATAGGAAGAGGAGTAAGAAAATGAAGAATGAAAAAGCCATCGTGGTTTTCAGTGGAGGGCAAGACAGTACAACTTGTTTATTTTGGGCAAAAAAAAATTTTAAAGAGGTAGAAACCGTCACCTTCAATTACAATCAACGGCATAAGCTAGAGATTGAAGTTGCCCAAAAAATCTCCGAGGAACTCGGTGTCAAGAATCATTTATTAGATATGTCTCTCTTACATCAGTTGGCTCCCAACGCATTAACAAGAGATGAAATAGAGATCGAGCAAGAAGAGGGGGAGCTTCCTAGCACCTTCGTTGATGGAAGAAATCTTTTATTTCTTTCATTTGCTGCTGTTCTTGCCAAGCAAAGAGGGGCACGTCATATCATAACAGGTGTATGTGAAACCGATTTTAGTGGATATCCAGATTGCAGAGATGTATTTATTAAATCATTAAATGTCACATTGAATCTCTCTATGGATTATCAGTTTGTCCTTCATACCCCCCTTATGTGGTTAGATAAGGCTGAAACATGGAAGCTAGCCGATGAGCTAGATGCCTTCGAATATGTTAGAAACAAAACTCTAACCTGCTACAATGGGGTCATTGCCGATGGCTGTGGAGAATGCCCAGCTTGTATCCTGCGCAAAAAAGGGTTAGATACGTATGTAAAAGGAAAGGAACAATAACATGATGTATGGATTTAAGATCGTTGAGAAACTTCAAAAGTTTGAACAAGACATTCACAAGGAGCAGCTGAAGTACCATTCAAAACGAGTCTTGGTAAGTAAGCAATTTACCTTTGATGCTGCTCATCACTTACATTGCTATGAAGGAAAATGCAAAAATCTACATGGACACACATATACTGTAGTATTTGGGATTAGTGGTTATGTAGATGAGATTGGATTATTAATGGATTTTGGCGATATCAAAGACATTTGGAAAAATGAAATTGAAATTTATTTGGATCATCGATATCTTAATGAAATGCTGCCCCCTATGAATACAACCGCCGAAAATATGGTTGTTTGGATTTATGAAAAAATGGCAGAGGCGCTACAAAAAGAAGAGAATAGAGAAAGGTATCATGGAGCAAGAGTAGAATTTGTCCGTCTATTTGAAACCCCTACTAGCTATGCAGAAGCAAGACGGGAGTGGATGGAGCTTGAATAAAATACCTGTCTTAGAGATTTTCGGTCCTACGATCCAAGGAGAAGGGATGGTTATAGGTCAGAAAACGATGTTTGTTCGGACGGCTGGGTGTGATTATTCATGTTCATGGTGTGATTCCTCCTTTACCTGGGATGGTACAGGAAAAGACGATATTGTACAGATGACAGCAGAGGAGATATGGCATAAACTAATGGAGGTTGGTGGGGACTGTTTTGCCCATGTAACCATCTCAGGAGGAAATCCGGCTCTGCTCAAAAATCTGGGCGAGCTGGTGTATCTTCTAAAAGAGAAGAATATAAAAGTAGCTCTGGAGACTCAAGGTAGCAAATGGCAGGATTGGTTCTTGCAAATTGATGAGTTAACCCTTTCTCCTAAACCGCCAAGTTCAACAATGAGAACAAACTATCTCATCCTGGATGACATTGTGCGGAAGTTAAAGGAAGGTAATAGAGCCCAACATGTGAGCTTAAAGATTGTTGTCTTTGACGATCAGGATTATACATTTGCCAAGCAAATAGCAGTAAAGTATCCTGAGCTGTCTAGCTATTTTCAAGTAGGAAATGAAGATACGCAGACAGCTAATCACGATCACTTATTAGCTCAATTATTACGTAAATATGAATGGTTAATAAAAAAAACAATGAGAGATCATGAGGTAAATCATGTTCGTGTTTTGCCACAATTGCACACGTTCTTATGGGGAAATAAAAGAGGGGTCTAGGAGAATGACAGATTCTATTTTTTAAGCAAACATGAATGAACAAAAAGATGCCTAATACATTGATGTTCAATGAATAGGCATTTTTTTATACCGTTCAAACCAACAGTTGTAAACAAAATTCACCTGGTAAAAGTCTACTATATCATTTGAGTAAGTGCGTCCTTGATTGGTGTAGCTGGACGACCAAGAATTTTTTCGAAATCATTGCTCTCAATATCTAGTGAGCCTATCCGAATGCTGTTTTGAATATTAACAAGTAAAGGAATAATGAAATCCTGAACGCCAGCAGCCTTCATGATATTGGTATAGGATGCATCATCAACTTGTTGAATAGGCACTTCTTTGCCCAATACATTCCCTAGGATAGAAACAAACTCTTCTTGAGTCAAAGGCTTACCAGAAAGCTCATAAATGGTATTTTCGTGTCCATTACCAGATAGTATAGCAGCCGCTGCTTCGGCATAATCCTGTTGTAATGCCCATCCTACTTTTCCATTTCCTGCTGAAGTGACCCAAGGAGCTCCCGCTAGAACACCTTGAATACTTGGAAGTTCGTTCTCTAAGTACCAATTGTTACGTAGGAAGGAATATGAAATGCCAGTTTGTTTAATCGCTTCCTCAGTTGCCTTATGTGTTGGTGCGAATAAGTTAGAACTTTCCTGTGCATTGGCTACACTAGTATAGACAATAAATTTAACTCCTGCCCGTTCTGCCGCAGCTAGAGCATTGGCATGCTGACGAATTCTTGTTTCATTGTCTCCATCCGCAGAAATAAGTAATAGGCGCTCAATTCCTGCAAATGCAGAATCCAATGTTTCTGGATCATCAAAATCCCCGTGTCTGACATCTACGCCACGAGCCTCTAATTCTTTTGCTTTCTCTGGATTGCGAACACTAACAGCTAGTTGGCTGGCTGGTATCGTCTTCAATAAGATTTCTACAACTTTGCTACCAAGTTTTCCAGTTGCTCCTGTTACTAATAATTTCATTTAGTATCTCTCCTATTCTTTTTGTTTGCTTACTAGACTAAATCTAATATTATTATGTTAGAGATATTTTTAGAAGTAGTTATTTTTTTATGACATAGTCACAAAAACAGTACCATTAAGAAAGGGAGGCATTTACGATGGCACGAAATTGGTTTGGTGAACCTCCAGAGGAACAAATCGAGGTTTGTCCAGTTACACAAGCTCAAGATATCATTGCAGGGAAATGGAAAATCATTATTCTATGGCATTTAAGTGAACAGACAAGAAGATTTAGCGAGCTTCAAAGATTGCTACCTACTATTTCAAAAGGGATCTTAACACGTCAGCTGAGAGATTTGGAAGAGGACCAAATGGTTCAGAGAAAAGTATATAAAGAAGTTCCTCCTAAAGTAGAATACTCGTTAACACCTTTGGGGCAGAGCTTTATACCTATACTTGTTAGTATGGGCGAATGGAGTAAAAAGCACTTAAAGGGGAAGTGAAATGGACTATCTATAGGACAAAAATACAAATATCGAGGTGTAATTTATGCTGAATAATGATATTTCAAAAATTTTGCATATTGAGTATCCCATAATACAAGCACCTATGGCGGGCGGAGTAACAACATCAAAATTAGTGGCTGAGGTTTCCAATTCTGGAGGTCTGGGAACGATTGGCGCAGGCTATATGACCCCTATTCAGATACGTGAACAAGTTCAAGAGGTAAAGAAGCTCACATCCAATTTTTTTGGTATAAATCTATTTGTACCCAACCATTTTAATGTTACAGTAGATGAAATGGAACAAGCTAAGCAGATATTACAGCCTGTACGTGAGCAATTAAAATTACACCATACGGATGACCTTGAAATTCCATATTTTCACGATGTTTTAGAAACATTTAATAGGCAAATTGAGATTGTAATTGAAGAGAAAGTTCCCGTTTGTTCTTTTACATTTGGTATTCCTTCTAGAGAAGTAATTGATGAGTTAAAGCGAAATAATATACTGTTGATCGGAACAGCTACAACAGTGAAAGAAGCAGTTGAAGTAGAAAAAAGCGGAATGGATATGGTAGTTGTTCAAGGAAGTGAGGCTGGTGGACATCGAGGAAACTTTATGGGGGGACATCAGGAGAGCTTGGTTGGTTTAATGTCACTCATCCCACAGGTTGTTGACAATGTAAGCATTCCAGTCATTGCTGCTGGAGGTATCATGGATGGGAGAGGGTTAATGGCATCTTTTTGCTTAGGGGCAAAAGGTGTACAAATGGGTACAGCTTTTTTAACCTGTATTGAGAGTGGGGCACATGAGCTACATAAAGAAGGAATTCTTAATGCTCACGAAGAGGAAATTGTTTTAACACGTGCCTTTTCTGGGAAATGGGCAAGAGGAATGAAAAATAAATTTATTATCGAGATGCAAAATGAAGAGAATTATTTTCCGGATTTTCCAGTTCAAAATACACTGACCCAATCAATTAGAAAAGCGTCAGCATTACAAAACAATCAAGATTTTATGTCACTTTGGTCTGGTCAGAGCCCAAGACTTGCAAAAAGTCAAACTGTGGGCACGTTAATAAAAAATATTATGGCTGAGGCTAAAAAAATGAAGTAAATGCAAGAGGTGGCTCTGTTCAATGAACAGAGCTATTTTTATTTCATTGAAGCTTGATCTTTAATTAAACTTTGTCAACATATACTAAGACAAAAAGCTACTTTCATTTGATTGAATATAGGATGTAAACGCTTTATATTAATACTAAAGCAGGTCTTAATTAAAACCTGTCAGCAACAAAGAAGATGAAGGAGGTAAACAAATGGAAAGAATAACAGTCAAAGATGGAGGTCAGCCTTCTGCAAATCTACGTGTTCGTGTTCAGAAATTTGGTCGATTCCTTAGTGGAATGGTGATGCCCAATATAGGAGCATTCATCGCTTGGGGATTGATTACAGCTTTATTTATTCCTACAGGTTGGATGCCTAATGAAAGCTTGGCTGAACTTGTTGGACCTATGATCATCTATCTCCTGCCTTTACTTATTGGCTACACAGGCGGAAAAATGATCCATGATGTTCGCGGAGGAGTTGTAGGAGCGGTTGCTACAATGGGTGTAATTGTAGGTTCGGATATTCCAATGTTTCTAGGAGCCATGATCATGGGTCCACTAGCGGGTTGGATAATGAAGAAAGTGGACAAAGCTCTAGAAGGGAAGATCAAATCAGGATTTGAAATGCTGGTCAATAACTTTTCTGCTGGGATTATTGCTGGAGCGATGACCTTGGTCGCATTTAGCTCCATCGGACCCGTCGTGCTAGGTTTAAATAAAGCCTTGGCATCAGGGGTGCAGGTCATTGTAAACGCTGGATTATTACCGATAGCGAGCATTCTAATTGAACCAGCGAAGGTCTTATTTTTAAATAATGCCATTAACCATGGAATATTAAGTCCTATTGGATTAGAAGAAGCAGCAAAAGCAGGAAAGTCGATCTTTTTCCTTCTTGAAACAAACCCGGGACCTGGCTTGGGGATCTTGCTTGCATACTGGTTAATCGGAAAGGGAATGGCTAAGCAATCAGCTCCGGGCGCGGCTATCATTCACTTCTTCGGCGGAATTCATGAAATTTATTTTCCTTATATTCTAATGAAGCCTCGTCTGATTTTAGCTGTCATTGCAGGAGGAATGGCTGGAGTGTTCACGAACACCATTCTGAATAGCGGCTTGGTGGCACCACCATCACCTGGAAGTATCTTTGCTCTTGCTGCGATGGCTCCTAGAGGAGGACTCCTACCCGTCTTAGCAGGGGTTGTGATAGCGACCATTGTATCGTTCGTCGTGGCTTCTATCCTGTTAAAAACGAGCCAACAAACAGATGAAGATGATTTAGAGAAAGCATCAGACCAAATGAAGGAACTAAAAGGAAAAGGAACTCATCAAAGTCCAATCATCAAGACACAGGTAAATAAAATCGTCTTTTCTTGTGATGCAGGAATGGGATCAAGTGCCATGGGTGCAGCTACATTACGTAAGAAATGTAAAGAAGCTGGACTAGAAGTTGAAGTGGTTAATACCGCCATCAATGACATTCCTGAGGATGCAGATATCATCATCACACATCGAACGTTAACAGAGCGTGCGAAAGCAAAAGCACCTCATGCAGAGCATGTTTCCATTGACAATTTTTTGAATAATCCAAAATATGAAGAGCTAATTCAGCGCTTGAGCTAAAGAGTACTATTTGAACTAAAAGGAAAAAGCACAAGGCAGACTAGATAGATTCTTTCTTAAAGGAGCAGGGCCATGAGTGTTTCCATTAGACAACGAATGATACTTGAAATTCTTTTATTAGAAGAACAGGAGATCACCATTGGAGAAATAGCAGAACGGATTGAAGTTAGTACCAGAACGATTCACCGTGAACTTCCCTGTATTGAGGGAGTGTTAAAGGAATATGACTTAGAACTAGTCAAAAAATCGGGAATAGGTATACAAATTCAAGGTGATGTAGAAGACAAAGAAGCCTTGCGTTACTCCTTATTTAATCTAACAACAACAGAGTATACGCCAAATGAAAGAAAAGCCATTATTCTTTGTGCCCTATTGGAAACGTCTGAACCTTTAAAATTAATCTCTTTAGCCATCGATTTAAAAGTAACGACGGCAACTATTAGTCATGATCTAGACGATCTTGAAACGTGGTTAATAAAGTATGATTTAACCTTATTGCGCAAGAGGGGCTATGGGGTGGAAATTCAAGGTTCAGAATCAGCTAAACGAAGAGTGATGAGCAGTTTAATCGCTGAAAATCTGGATGAGCACGACCTTCTTAGCATGATCAAAGAGAATATTCATAATAAATCAGTGAGCCATATTGATACGGTTTCTGAGCGATTACTAGGCTTAATTGAAAAAGAGAAATTAGTGAAAGTGGAGAAGGCTCTGCAAAATATAGATGAGGAGCTCCCTTATCCATTGGCGGATAGTGCCTATATAGGTCTTGTGATTCATTTAGCACTAGCTATTGAAAGGATTGAAAAAGGTGAGCGTATCACATTTGATGAAAAGACCTTGGAATCGTTAAAGAGTAAAAAGGAGTATCGCATTGCGGAACGGATTATTACTAGGCTTCAACAGATTTTTAGTTTGGAGATTCCTGTTGCTGAAGTGGGCTATGTGACCATGCATTTAAGAGGGGCAAAAATACGGAGCTCACAGGAAGAAACCTTCTGGTCAGGAAATGTCGAACTAATGGCGCAGACTCAACGCTTAATTTCTCTTTGTGAAGAAAAAATAAATGTTCCTTTAAAACAGGATACTTCCTTGTATCAAGGCTTATTGACTCATATGGAACCTGCACTTTATCGAATTCGAGGAAAAATGAAGATTCGTAATCCTTTGTTAGAGCAAATCCAGCATGATTACCCAGAGCTCTTTACTATCATGACAGAAGTGGTAAAGACCGTCTTTCCTACGGTTCATGTTCCTGATGAGGAAGTGGGTTACTTGGTTATGCATATTGGTGCGGCAATAGAGCGTAACCAAAAGCACCAACAACGATATCGAGCTCTTATTGTTTGCACGAGTGGAATAGCTCCTCCAAAATATTAGCAACTCGAATTCAAAAGGAAATCCCAGAAATCGAGCAATTGCAAAACTTATCGCTGTTTGAGGTAGGACTGATCCCCAAAAGCCAATATGATCTCATTATCTCAACTATACCTCTCCCGATAGAGCCCAATGAATATTTAATTGTGAGTCCTTTACTTCCAAAGGATGATATACAAAAGATTAAATATTCTGTTCAGAATTTAAAGAAGGCTATTAGACGAACGGATCACTCACAGAAAAACTCGAGCTCCTTCTCACAGAAGGCAATTGAACAATTACGTGCAATGCAGAGGTATGTGAACCATACTTTAGAGATTCTCGATGGTTTTCATTATCAAATGATTAATAATGATCGCAAAAGTGTTCCGGTTATCGTCAAAGAAATGATCGATGAGTTAGCGCAACAGGGCTTCATAAACAACAAAGAAGAGGTTGTTAGAAGGCTTTTGCATCGAGAGAGATTGGGTGGACTGGGAATTCCGGGTACCGATTTCGCTTTCTTTCATACACGAACCGATGAAGTGGGCAAGCCGTCATTTACCATTTATTCCTTAAGTACTCCAATCCTTCTTAAATCAATGGATAATCATGATATAGAGATTCGAAAGATCTTATTGCTGATTGGTCCGCAGAGCATTTCTAGTGAAGGAATGGAAGTGTTGAGTGAAATAAGTTCGTTGCTAATCGAAGAAGATACTGTGAAACGTTTTGAAACAGAAAATGAGCAAGAGATTGTAGATTACTTTTCAATAAGATTACAAGAATTTTGTTATCAAAAAATAAGAGTGGAGAGATGAAACATGCTAAAATCAGAAAAAATGTTATCTGTCGAAAAAATTGAATTGAATGTCAAGGTAGCAAATAAAGTAGAAGCGATCCATTTAGCGGGGGAGCTGCTAGTACAACAAGGGCATATTACACGACAGTATATAGACAAAATGCAGGAACGAGAGGAACTGCTTTCTACGTATATCGGAAATGGTGTTGCTATTCCTCATGGTACTGCGGAATCGAAGCAATGGATTACCTCAACAGGTCTGTCAGTCTTACAGGTCCCAGAAGGGGTTGATTTTGGAGAAGGGAATAGAGCCTACCTGATTATCGGAATTGCTGCCATTGAAAACGAACATTTAGAGCTTCTTTCAACGATTGCCACTGTTTGTGCAGAAGAAGAAAACGTCCAGAAGCTTGTTCAGGCAAAAAGTAAAGAAGAAATTATTGAAATCTTTGAAAGTGGGCTTTAGTTATGATAGCTGTACATTTTGGCGCAGGGAACATTGGCAGAGGTTTCATTGGGCAGCAACTATTTCTAGCAGGTTATGAGGTTTGTTTTGTCGATGTGGATCAGGAATTGGTTGATGAGATTAATTGTAAGAAGGAATACACCGTGATCTTAGCTAATGAAGATCAAGAAAGTTCCAAGGTTAAGAGAGTCAGTGCTTTACATGGCAAAGATATGGAGAGTGTGTCCGATTTGATTGCTAGAGCTACCCTTATTACTACAGCAGTAGGAGCAAGTGTGTTACCTCTGATCGCTCCAGTTATTGCGCAGGGGATTTCTAAACGAATCAAAAGCAATCAAAATCCATTAAATATCATTGCGTGTGAGAATATGATTGGTGGAAGTACGAAACTTAAAGAACTAGTCCACGAACGGCTTGATCACCAAGAGAAAGAGAAAGCAGAGCAAGTCATTGGTTTTCCAGATGCGGCAGTAGATCGTATAGTACCATTGCAAAAACATGAAGATCGCTTACTTGTCACGGTTGAACCTTATTTTGAATGGGTTGTCGATCAATCGAAGCTGGTAGGGGAAATGCCGCAAGTCAAGGCGATTACCTATGTAAATGATTTAGCCCCGTATATAGAAAGAAAATTATTTACCGTCAATACAGGGCATGCCATCTTAGCGTATCTTGGGTACTGGTTGGGCTATGAAACAATTGAACAAGCGATTAACGATCCATATATTATAAAAGTGACAGATCAGGCATTAAAAGAGAATGGCTCCCTTTTAATCGCAAAATATGGTCTTGATGTCCAGAAACACGAGAAATATATTCAGAATATTCTGAAAAGATTTTCGAATCCATTTATTTCTGATCAAGTGACCCGTGTGGGGAGATCTCCTATTCGTAAGTTATCTTCCAATGATCGATTAGTTGGACCTGCTTTGCAGGCTATCCATCAGGGTATTACTCCCACTAATCTAGCGGTAGGAATTGCTGCAGCGTTCTTATTTCATTCATCCAATGATCCTGAGGCTATCGAGATTCAAGAGAATAGAACAAAGTGGGGATTAGATTGGGTGGTACAGCACTATACACAAATTACATCTGAACACAGCTTGTTTCAGATGATCATTGATCAAACGTATCATTTAGAAAGTCTAAAAGAAAAAAAACACTGAAATCAAAATGGTGTAATACCCATCCCAGAATAATGAATTTAATCATAAAATAGAGAGAAGAACAGTAAGAATGGTCATAGGATCGGAGGAATTTATGTGAATAAGAGAGTAAGGATACCGTTTTGGAATGCGTCGTACTATCATTCTATAGATCAAAATCATAGCAGACAAGGAATTGAATCCTTCTGGGGAGATAACTATGCTTATAATTTCTATTGGGGCTATCCAATGACGTATCCTCCGTTTATGCCAGTTATGCCATGGCCTGAAATCCAAGGGCATAATCCTACATTACCTGGGATAGACGTACACTCACAGGTGTGGGTTCCGCACCATGTTAATGTCCCACATCATATATCTGTCCCGCATCATATTAGCAATTGAATAATTCAGTTTGAGTTCATACTGTAAGGAAAGAGGAACGAAGGAAAACCGTTCTTCTTTTTTTATTTTAATAGTACTCAGGGAATAGAGCTGATGAACAAGGGAAATAAACAAGTGAATAGCGGGGTATACTAGCATCGAAAAAATAGTATGGGAGGAATTAGGCAATGTCTCAAGCAACCTATCAATCGTCAGAATATCATCGAGGCTCCTTTGCCTCAAAAGCGACTAGAAATGCTTTTATTGTCCTTGTGATTGTGTTTTTGTCTATTTATTTTGGTTCAGAACAATTGGGTTACTATGATATGGCGTTATATGGCTATCTGTGGGCAACGATCCTATCTATCCTGTTAATGACCATTCGTATTACGGCATGGAGTATGCGTCCGCCAGCACGCCGGTTGTGGCAGCAGGGCTGGAGAATGTTTCGTTCACCTAAGGGCTGGCTATTTTTATTCGGTACATTTTGGAAAAACATGGTGGAACAACGTTTCATCTACAAGCGTTCTTGGTGGAGAGGACTCCAGCATTTTCTAATCTCTTGGGGAGTGATTCTATCCTTTGCCATTACTTTTGCTCTGGTATTGGGCTGGGTGCATTTTGAACTGGTGGATTCTAGAACCTATGCCGTTGTCTTTTTTGGACTGCCAACGATGTATATGGCGGTCGATTCATTGCTCGCTTTCATTACCTATCATGGCTTGAATTGGTCAGGGCTAATGGTATTGATCGGCTGTACCATGGCATTAATTCGCCGTGCCACAGAGAAAAAAACACTAGTTGAACAAGGAAAGGAGTTTGATATCTTTCCGCTTCTGCTCCTGATGATTGTCACGATTACCGGCATGCTATTAACCGTTTCTTTTACTTGGATGGAAGGGGCTTTTTACATGGGAATTACTCTATCCCATCAAATCTCTGTCATCGTGTTATTGCTTTACTTCCCTTTTAGTAAATTCTGGCATGTAGCCCTGCGCTTTTTGGCATTGGTCATACCAGCCTACCATGCACTAGAGGGACAACAACAATGCGCCCGTTGTGGCAGAGAGTATGCCACCAAGGAACAGATTAAGGATGTACAGATTGCTTTGAAACATAGAAATCTATCTGTACCCATTGAAGAAACCTCTCTTCATATGTCTGATCTTTGCTCTGAATGTCGCAGGGTCACGCATCGACTTGCTGCGTATGGAGCCAAGGTTGGACTTGGGCAGAGTCATCTATTTATTAAAAACAATGGAGCTAATGGCTTAAAGCTAGATAGCAAAGGAGGGAATGAGCATGTTACACAACCAGAACGCTGATTATGCTCAGAGAGAGTATGATGCCATTCATCGAGAAGGGGAAGAGCTAATCTCAACTCACTGCTGTTTTTGCGGGATGCAATGTGGCATGAATATTCGGGTACATACAGAAACAAATCAGGTGGTGGGTGTTGAACCGCGCTATGACTTTCCCATGAACGGCGGGAGATTATGCCCGAAGGGGGTTTCCGCGTATCGCCAGGCTGATCATGAGGAACGGTTATTGCATCCTTTGATTCGCAAAAATGGGAAGCTGACTCAAGCAACCTGGAGGAAGCAATGGACCTGATTGTTACCAAAATAAAAGAAGTTCAGCATACCTATGGGAAGGATGCTTTTGGAGTCTATAGCGGTTCATCGATGACCAATGAAAAGTGTTACCTAGTAGGGAAGTTTGCCAGAATCGGATTAGGAACGAAAAACATTGATTATAATGGGCGCTTTTGTATGTCCTCCGCAGCCGTAGGGTTTAACCAAAGTGTCGGTATCGACCGAGGGGCAACCAACCCTTGGAGTGATATCAAATTTGCTGATGCCTTGCTCGTTGCAGGCTCCAATACAGCAGAATGTCATCCACTCTCCATGCCCTATGTATGGGGGCTAGAGATAGAGGGGCTAAGCTGATCGTGTAGATCCCAGACAGACAAAAACAGCTTTAGTAGCAGATATTCACCTTGATTTAAAACCCGGTACAGACTTAGCTCTATCTAATGGAATCCTCCATGTCTTAATCAAAGAGAATTATATCGATACAGATTTTATCCAGCAGCACACTACTGGATTTGAGGAACTGAAGGCTATAGTTGAGAAATATACACCTGAGTATGTATCTGAGATAACAAGTGTACATCAGGAAAAAATAATTCAAGCAGCCAGAATTTTTGGGCAAGCCAAGAATGGAATGGTGATGTTTGCTCGTGGAATCGAACAGCATGCCTCTGGCTCTAGTAACGTTTCTAATTATGTCAATCTCTGCTTGGTGACAGGGAAAATAGGGAGGAAAGGCTCAGGATTTGCTACTTTTACAGGGCAGGGGAATGGGCAGGGAGGACGAGAGCATGGCCAGAAGGCAGATCAGCTCCCCGGTTATAGAAAAATTACTGACCCAGCCGCTAGAGAACATATGGCGAAGGTATGGGGTGTGGATGAAAAAGAAATTCCCGGTCCAGGACAGTCTGCCTTTGAAATGTTAAAAGCGATGGGAACAGGGGAGATCAAAGGCTTATTACTTATCTGTAGTAATCCTATGGTTTCGGCTCCCAGTGCAGGAGATGTGGAGAAATACCTAAGAAACTTAGATTTCTTTGTCGCGATGGACTTCTTCCTATCTGAATCTGCTGAAATGGCAGATGTGGTACTTCCTTCTACAGTATGGCTTGAAGATAATGGAACCACAACAAATGTAGAAGGACGTGTAGTTAGGATTAATGGCATCGAGCGAACGCCCGGGGAATCCAGAAGAGATTGGGAAATCATATGTGAAATAGCGGAGAGATTAGGCAGGGGAAAATATTTCAAGTACCAATCGCCGAAAGAAATTTTTGACGAACTTAGAGAGGCAAGTCGTGGTGGCATAGCAGATTATTATGGAATCACCTATGAGAAGATTGAAAAGATGGACGGAGTCTTTTGGCCATGTCCTGATGAAAAGCATGAAGGAAGTCCCCGTCTATTTGAGGATTTGAAGTTTTATTTTCCAGATGGAAAAGCTCGTATTCACGCTTTTGAGCATGAAGGTCCCAATGAGGATGTGGATGAGGAATATCCCCTTTTATTAACGACTGGAAGAGTTGTTTATCATTATTTAAGCGGAAACCAGACGAGGCGAATTGAGGCTCTTCGTAAGTTCTGTCCTGACCCTTATGTTGAAATCCATCCCGATACTGCGAAGCAAATGGAGATCGGAAATGGGCAGTATGTCAAAATAAGCAGTCGCCGCGGAAATATTACTGTTCCTGCTAAAATCACTAAAATCATTCGACCCGACACGTTGTTTGTTCCTTATCATTGGGGGAAAACACTGGCTATTAACCATCTAACAAACCCTGCTCTTGATCCGAAATCAAGAATGCCAGAATTCAAAGTTTGTGCTGTGAAAATCGAAAAAACGGAACAAAAGGAGGTTCAGCATGGCTAAAGTTCTATACATCGACTTTGAACGGTGTATTGGTTGTCGAGCCTGTATGATCGGCTGTGAAGAATGTAGTGGTCACGATCATTTATCTCGCATGTTTGTAGATGAGTTAAATCCCGGAGAAAGTGTGGCTACATCTCCCACCCCTTGCATGCATTGTGTCACACCAGCCTGTGCAGAATCCTGTCCAGTAGGTGCAATACAGGTGACATCAGACGGAACCGTCCTGTCTGCTTCTCATGAAAAATGCATCGCTTGTAAAAATTGTACCTATGCTTGTCCTTTTGGGATACCTAAGGTGGATGAACAGCGAAATCTGATGTATAAATGTGATCTATGCTATGATCGGACTTCTAAGGGAAGACCCCCGATGTGCGTCAGTGTCTGTCCAACGGATACGATTTTGTTTCTAGAGGAAGAGGAAGTAAAGACAAAAATGAATAAAGAAGTCCAATATAAATGGAATTTTTATGATACAGAAATTGAAACGAGAACGGTCATCGGTCTTCCAGATACGAGAACCCACCGTTTTGGATTTCATGAAAGCTAGGAGGAATGCCCTTTGTGGAAGCGATTTGAAGAATTTTTAAGAGATATATCCTTAACCATTCGCAGAGAAAAAGAGCTTGATTTAAACAGAAGAGGCTTTGTCCTCTCTGGTATAGGGCTTATCTTCATTTATTTGCTGAGTACCCTTCCTTTTGTGGGACAGGTTTTCCAAAAAGCAAAAGCAGCTCCAGAGCCTTTTAAGATTACGGAATTAAATGAACTACAAGTAGGGGAGAGTAAACTGTTTACTTACCCTAGAGAAAATGATCCAGCTATTTTGGTCAGGGTCAAGGAGGATATGTATCGTTCCTACCATATCAAGTGCACTCATCTGGAATGCCCTGTTTATTGGGATCAACCTACTGAGAAGCTGGTTTGTCCCTGTCATCAAGGATTTTTTTCCGTAGAGGATGGTTCAGCTTTGGCAGGTCCTCCAACAAGACCACTCCCATCCATTGAATTAGATTTTAAGAGTGATGGAATTTATGCTATAGGGGTACACCGCCATACTGTGTAAGGAACTAAAAAGAGGGGTTGATAAAAATGAGAATGGCTTGGTGGACATCGATCTTTTACCTTTCGATTGTCGTGATCTTGGTGCAATATATGGTGGAAAGTTATTTAGCAGGTCACTATGAATTACTGCCATATTACTCAATAGGACTGGCATTCATGCTGCTGGTCGCTGGAATTACTCACTATTATTTTCGCCAGCTGGAGGAAACGAGAGAATAGTCTTCTATAAGAAAGCAGAGAAAACGGAGAAAACAAAAAAAGCGAGAAAACAAAAAAACGAAAAAAAAACGAATACAAAAGCAAACCACACTGCCTTTCTCATATTGAGTTCCCTTATTTAAAGGATTCAGATGAGTGTGAGAAGCAGTGTGTTTTTCTTAGCTGGGAATTAAAATCGTTTCGTTTTACGTGTCAGTAGTAAAATTTGATCAGCTAATTCTCTATATTTCTGACCAGGGATGGAATGGTGGTGGTAGACTCCAGATGCTGGAGCGGTAGAACCTGTAGCTTCCATTGGAATTTGAGCAAGGAGTGGGGCTTCTAAGCTGGAGGACAGCATATGACCGCCCTTCCCTGGATGAATATTGATTTTTTGAGTACAACATGGACATTGGATATAGGACATATTTTCAACAATACCAAGGATATCGTGCCCTGTTCTTGCTGTCATCGCCCCTGCCCGAAAAGCGACCTCCGCAGCCGTATCATTAGGAGTGGTGACAATGATTTCTTTACAGTTTTTCACCATCTCATGAATGTCCAGCGGAATGTCACCAGTGCCTGGCGGAAGATCAAAGATTAAATAATCAAGCTCTCCCCACTGCACATTTTCTAAAAAAGTCTTGATGACTCTGCCAAGCATGGGTCCCCGCATAATAATCGGCTGATTATCTGTGCGGAGGAAGCCTGAGGACATTAGCTTTACACCAAATTTTTCAATAGGTAACATTGTTCCCTCGATCGTAATGGGTTCTTCTCTAACTTGCATCAGACTAGGAATACTAAAACCATAGATATCAGCGTCGATAAGCCCCACTTTTACATTTTTTTCAGCTAGAGAAATGGCTAAGTTAACAGCAACAGTTGACTTTCCTACTCCACCTTTACCACTAACGATGGACAGAAAAGTGGGTTGCGTTCTTAGTTCATCATATCGTTGTTGCATCCGTTCATCCAATTTGATTTTCATCTCTTGATCTCCTTTTCCTATTCTATTCTGTATTAATCATGTACAATGGAAGAAAATAATATGTATGACAGATTGAGAGGATTTTATCATTATGAGCAAAACACTAGTATTAGCAGAAAAACCTTCCGTGGGAAGAGATTTAGCTAGGGTATTACAATGTCATAAAAATAACAATGGTTTTATTGAAGGAGAAAAATACATAGTGACTTGGGCTCTAGGGCATTTAGTGACCCATGCTGATCCCGAAGCCTATGATGATCGCTATAAATCTTGGAGAATCGAAGATTTACCCATGCTTCCTGAGCAATTAAAGCTGACCGTGATTAAGAAAAGCGGAAAGCAATTTAGTATAGTAAAGAATCAGCTAGTAAGAAAAGATGTAACTCAAGTTGTCATTGCAACGGATGCTGGAAGAGAAGGAGAGCTTGTAGCAAGATGGATTATTGAAAAAGCAGGTGTGAGAAAGCCGTTAAAACGCTTATGGATCTCCTCAGTTACAGATAGAGCAATTAAGGAAGGGTTTGCCAAGCTGAGAGATGGCAAAGCTTTTGAACCTTATATGCATCGGCAGTTGCTAGAGCAGAGGCAGATTGGCTGGTCGGAATCAATGCCACGAGAGCCTTAACCTGCAAATTTAATGCCCAGCTTTCTTGCGGCAGAGTTCAAACACCTACATTAGCTATGATCGCAAAAAGAGAAGAAGAGATTCGTCAATTTAAGCCTGTCCCTTTTTACAGGATACAAGCTCAGACAAAGGCGTTGGCATTAACCTGGCAGGATCAAAAAACAAAACAGATCAGATTGTTTGATCAAGAGCGAAGTAAGCAGCTAGCAGAAAGGCTGAGAAATAAGGAAGCTCTGGTTCTAGATGTGCAAAAATCACCGAAAAAGAAGTTTTCGCCTCAGCTTTATGACCTTACCGAGCTACAGAGAGAGGCACATAATCGCTTTGGCTACTCGGCAAAAGATACTCTTTCGATTATGCAACGATTATATGAGCAACATAAGCTTGTTACTTATCCAAGGACAGATTCAAGGTATTTATCCAGTGATCTTGTCGATACCTTACCTGACCGAATTGCCGCCTGTAGCGTACAACCCTATACAAAATTTACGATGAAAGTGGATCGGAAAAAAATAAGAGCTAGCAAGCATTTTGTAGATGACTCTAAGGTGTCGGATCACCATGCCATCATTCCTACAGAACAACGCGCAATGCTTAGTTCATTAAATGACAAAGAGAGAAAGATTTATGATCTTATTGTGAAGCGCTTCTTAGCGGTTCTTTTTCCGCCATTTGAATATGAGCAAACAACGATTCAAGCGAAGGTGGAGAATGAACTATTGATTGCTAAGGGCAAACGCATTCTTTCTTTAGGCTGGAAGGAGCTTTATGATTCCTCCCTTGAAGAGGAGGAGAAGGAAGAGGATGTAGCTGAACAACGTTTACCTACTATTGAGAAAGGCGAGAAACTAAAGATTCTCTCCGTTCAACTAGTACAAGGGGAAACTCAGCCACCTAAGCCTTTTAATGAAGGAACGCTTCTTTCAGCGATGGAAAACCCGATGAGATACATGGAAAGTGATCAGAAGGAACTGATCAAAACCTTAGAAAAAACAGGCGGTTTAGGTACAGTAGCGACCAGAGCAGATATTATTGAAAAGTTATTTAATAGCTTTTTATTAGAAAAAAGAGGGAAAGATATTTATACGACCTCCAAGGGCAGACAGTTACTTGATCTAGTACCAGAAGAACTTAAGTCACCTAGGTTAACAGCAGAATGGGAAAAAAAGCTTGAAGCCATATCGAAGGCTTCACTGACAAAACAGGCTTTTATCGGTGAAATAAGAGGCTACACGAAAGCGATTGTTCAAGAGATTAAATATAGTGAGTCCAGATTCAGGCATGATAATCTAACTGGGGCAAAATGTCCTGAGTGCGGTAAGCCAATGCTTGAAGTAAAAGGGAAAAAAGGAACCTTGCACGTTTGTCAGGATCGAGAATGTGGGCATAGGAAAAACGTAGCGAAGGTAACCAATGCCAGATGCCCAGAATGCAAGAAGAAACTGGAGCTAAGAGGACAAGGGGAAGGTCAAGTTTTTGTTTGTAAATGTGGATATAAAGAAAAGTTAACGACCTTCAATGAGCGGAGAAAGAAAGAAAAAGAGGGTAAAGCATCGAAAAAGGATGTATCCCAGTTCTTGCAAAAACAAAAGAAAGAGGAACCAATGAATACCGCTTTGGCTGATGCTTTAGCCAAGCTTAAATTAGATAACTAACATTTTGAGAGGTGTACTTTTTGAGCGATTTTAATTTCTTGGGAGTAAGTGATACGTTACAGCAAATTTTAGAAGGATATGGAATCTGTACGCCGACCCCCGTTCAAGAACAAAGCATTTGTCATATTCTGGATGGGATGGATCTTGTCGTCCAAGCTCAAACAGGGACGGGGAAGACCTTAGCGTTTGTTTTGCCTATATTAGATAAACTAGATCCTAAGAACCCCCATATCCAAGCTCTCATCCTAGCTCCTACTCGAGAGCTGGCACTACAGATTTCTACAGAGGTGGATAAGCTGGTTTCCAAGCTAGAAGAAATCCAAGTACTAGCGGTCTATGGCGGACAAGATGTAGAAAGCCAAATCAAAAAGCTTGGCAGCACCATTCATCTGATTATAGCAACGCCAGGACGCTTGTTAGATCATCTAAGGCGGGGAACGATCCAGCTTGCCGATGTGAACATGTTCGTCTTAGATGAAGCAGATCAAATGTTACATATGGGGTTTATTACTGAGGTGGAGGAGATTATAGCGCAACTTCCTGAAAAGCGTCAGACCTTGCTCTTCTCAGCCACGATGCCTAAGCCCATACGAAAGATAGCGGGTCAATATATGAAAGACCCTCTTGAAATACAGATTCATTCAAAACAAATCACCGTTGATAAAATCAAGCAACTAGTGATCGAAACAACCGATCGAACCAAACAGAAAAACTTACGAACTCTGCTCGATCAATATCGTCCCAGATTGGCAATGATCTTTTGTCGGACCAAACGCAGAGCACACACCTTAAATCAAGCCTTGCAGGAGTTCGGCTACTCGTCTGATGAACTACATGGAGATTTATCTCAAGCCAAGCGTGAAGAGGTGATGAAGCGTTTTCGGGAGAAGCAGCTTCAATTCCTTGTCGCTACTGATGTTGCTGCAAGAGGGCTTGATGTAGAAGGGGTAACTCATGTTTTTAATTATGACATTCCTATAGATGTAGAAAGCTATATTCATCGGATTGGCAGAACGGGAAGAGCAGGGGAAAAGGGATTAGCCATTACCTTGGTAGCTCCAAAGGATAAATCCTATTTGAGCATGATTGAAAATGGAATTAAGATGAGCTTACCCAGAAAAAAAGTGTAGAGAGTCGATAGAAAAAAATCAGATTTAAGCTGGATTAGCTAATCATTTTTTCTGCTAGATGAGATACTTTTTTCGTGATGAGGGATTTGATGTGATCGAGTTGAGAGGCAAATCTTTGCATTAGCGACTTTTGCTGATCCAACTCCTCCAAAACGGTTTGGTGGAAAGCGTCTTGAATACTTAGTTGTTTTGAGATTTCTTCATAGAGCTTGGCTTGATTTTCCTGTTGCTGAACGATATTCTCTGAAATGTTCATGTGTTCATCTAGCTTTCTGCTAATCCTGTTGGTTAGTTGGTCCTGATGAGTCAGTTGATGTATCACGGCTTGTTGAATGTGTTCATCTTGTTCCACTCTTTTCAGTAATGTATGATTCATTTGTTCAATATGATGAAGCCTTTCTGCCATTTCGGCAAGAGGGCTGATTTGTGCTTTGTATAGTTCAATCAGGTGCTGAGCTCGCTCCTCTTGGAGTTTAGTTTGCTGTCGCAGTAACTCTGCTAGGTAATTTCTTCGCGCCTCTTTTTGATTGGTTGAGTGATCTTGTAGTCGTTTATTTATATAAATCTTTGGGTTTACACCGCGCTTGATATACAGGCTCATGATATTTCACTCCCTTCTATGACGTTTTTCATCTTATTCTATTCTATGTAGATAATCTAATAAGTGTGGATTAGCGTGGAGAAAATGGGGATATGCCTATTCATCTGAAGGAAATTGAGGAGCAAAAAACAAGGATAAATCAATAATTAAATTAATTTAATAACCAGTGCTCGACGACCTTAAGTACTTTTCATCATAAAAAAGAGTACCTGCCTCAAATCTTGAAATCATCATAGAGGGCTCCTGTTGAATTTTTCTTACTCTAGCAATAACTCGTGATGAGGATACTGTAGTGAAGCCACCCATATTGAAGCAAGATCTAAACAAGAAAAAAACTAAACTATTAACAATGAACCTTTTTGCAAATCAAAGTAAAACAAGGATAATAGTTACAAGAAAAAGCTGAACAAAAAGTAAAACTTTTTATATATGAAAGACAGAATAAATCAAAATTTATATACTTTTCCCGATGAGCTTCGCCTATTGGTTCCCCTTTATCTCAAATGGGGTATAAAGAAAAACAGCAAGGAAAAAAATGCCTACTAGTTTGAAGTCAATGGTCATATAGCTGTTATCAAAAAGCCAACATATCTACAGTCTAATTAGCTATACCTCCATAGTTTTTGCTCAATATATTTTTTTCATGAAAATTGGTGCCATACATATCAACGCACGCTTGGTGGTGTATTTGATAAAATAATTGAGCTCTATTAGGAGTTATCTTACAACAACTAATTGAACTTCTTGAAGGTACTATTGAAAAAACTAATTACAAAAACAAAAACTTAAATTTTTCAAAGGGATGCAAGGTGAATAGATGAAAAATAAAATAGATAGAACTACAAGATTAGTTGTTTCACTAACTATATTTGGTGCTACTTGGTACATCTTATTAGGTGCAATAAGGTTATGGTTTACTACATTTTCCGAAAGTGCTTACATAAAATCGATACTTAATTTAGAACATATCTTGGCTGTCTCGATATTAACTGCTGTTTCTGCAGTTACAATTTCTTTTGTTAGATATTTGTATGCTGAATTACAAACATATCAATGCTTTAATGATAATAGTTCTAGAGAAAGATCTGAAAGTAAAGCAGATTTGTCTTATTCTAATATTTTCAAAACGATAAAAAATAGTTTTTTGGGTATAGTTACCTTATTTGGTATTTACATATTTGTACAAATATTTTTAGAACTAAAATCAATTGTATTCTTTTTAATTGGTTTTATAATTACCGTGCTTATTGTGATTGTTTTTTATTTAGGTAAAAATAAACTAAAGAAAATTATTGATTTAACGGAAAAAATAGAGAAAAAAGTGTCTCCATTTTTACAATTAGTATATTTATTAATTTTATTCTTCACTATAGGAATTAGTATCTCTATGTTATCTATTAATTCAAATAAACAAATTGAAGTGAGCATTATTGAAAGTCAGAATATACCTATCGAGATTAAACTACATAACATCCATAAACCAACTGTAACTTTGAATATCGAGAGAGAGGCAAGTCCAGAAGAGAACATCCAAATAATTATTAATTCGGAGAATATGGAAAGGAGTATTGTAGAAGTTTTTGATGACAGTCAGAGATCGTTTATAAAAGACAACAATAAATTTTACTTTAACCAATCAAAAGTTTTAAATAAAACATCCTTAGAAATAAATGACTTTATTTTTGAAGGTAAAAATACTATTGAATTCATTGTTGTAAGTGAAGAGATGCCAATTAATAAAAACATTAGAATAAGAACAGATATCTTTAAAAATGGTAATGAGATAACCATTACAGAAAACGAATTCACTGTTAATCCATAGACTTAAATTCGTTCAATCCATGGGGTTAAATAATCATCCTTTGGTTGTACGGAATGATGCCCTTATGACAATGAATAAATCGAATCGTTGCAAGCATAGTTCATAGGAAGTAATCTAGATAAATACTTTTTTGCACTTGTATTGTGAATATTCATATAGTAATGATAGCTTTGATTTAAACCTTGAAATACAAATGATTCAACAAATTTTTTCGAAAACGACAAAATAAGACACCCAAAAACAAAAAAATATAGTATAATGTAAAAAAGTAGTACAAATTATCTATGATAAAGGCAAACTTACTGAAAAGTAAGGACGCAAAGCTATGGGTCTAAGGTCACGATGACTATGATTGCCAGGTTGCCAAGAGGGATTATGCAATGAACCTCATTTTGGCATGGGGTTCATTTTTGTTTTTGTAAGATTATTGATGAATTGCTAAGATACTCATTTTTTGAAGGATTATTTAACATTATTCTAAAAAAGATAGGTGAAGAAGATGAATTTTGATCCAATGAATCGAAAAGTGGGGATAGCAGTATTGACAGGAAGTCAAGCGATGATGGAAAAAGATGGTTATGTCAACTCAGGAAATGTCGTCTATGCTGAAGGTGATCTGATCGAAATCACTTCTCTTCAGATTACACAATATAAGCTAGGAGATTATATTAAAGTCACTGTGTATTCTCCAAAAGGAATTGATACATTTTATACATCTGTAGTAGCGCGTACAACGAATTCCATTATTCTAATCTATCCTCCAGCAAATCAATTAAAATACGGTGAACTAAGAGAATTCCCTCGTATTCAAATCGAGGTGTCCGCTGTCATTAAAAGCCTGTATTCGAGCAGGACGCCTATTGATCCTCCTATTCAGATCATTATCGGGGATATCAGTTTAGGAGGAATAGGTTTCTCTACCTCAGCGGACTCTATTTTGACAGAGCGTTCTACAGCTTCTGTGGAAATTCAGCTTTCAGATAATTTCCCTTGTACAATTGAAATTGTCCGTCGGAGAGTGATGGGGAACCTAGCGACATTTGGTGCTAAATTTCTAAGAGTGCCTACTGATAAAATGAATATGCTACGAGGCTTTATCCTACGAACACGTATTGAAGGCTTGCTGATTGAAAAAGAAGAGGCAGCGAAAAACTTTAAGGTCATATAATGTGTATGAGGTAAAGTCGAGTAAAAAAAATCAAAGCTTGAAAATCTTCTCTAGTGATGATTTTCAAGCTTTTTAAGTTTTTGTACCAAACTCTCAAATAAAGCGGCATCTTTTAAATCGAGGGCCTCATCGATTTGTTGTTTAATCTTTTGTATTTCCTGTTCACGAAAGACCTTTTCAATAATGGCGTCAGCTTCTTTGGAGTACTTGTTGAATTGTTCATTCCGTCTTAAATTTTCCAGACCTGAATGTCCGACTAATTGCGTGTAACGTTGGTTTAACAACTTCCCATGAAAATGGAGAATAAGATACACTTTGTCAGTTGGATTCAGCATAAGGGATGTGAGTGCTTTAGAAACATCCTCTGTCTTACTCTCGGCATTATAAAATCGAAAACCTATTTCATCTGAATTCATACTAGAAATCACAATGCTACGTCCACTTACTTTGACTTTATTTGAAAAAGAAATGTTTTCTAGGATATGGTGATTTTTTAGGATGTATTCAAGAATGATTCGTGCATCTGTTCGTTTTAAGCGGTGTTGTTCAAGAAACCATTTTAAAAAACTGCGTTTTTCTGAGGTTGAAACCCATTTATTCATAAGCAACCACCTTAATTTTACTTCCGGCTACGAATCTATAAAGTAGACTTCTATCAAATGGAGTTTTTACTCCATATGATAGTTAGTCGTTCTTATCGGGGTCTTACCGACGGTTAGAACGTGATTAATATACCCTACTATTATACTAAAAAGAAAGAGAAATCACAAAGAAAGGGTATGTTATTCCATTTTTCCTAAATTAGGAGAAGGAAATTTCAAGAAAATGGAGAATCTAGAAATATGGAGAATCTAAAAATGTTTTATCTTGGTAATTAGATGAGAGGATGTGTATAGTGTAGCGGCAAATGGCACAATACCTGTTTTGGTTTGTGTCATTTATGCTGTAAAAAAGAATTGTGAAAGTAATTGGTAAATCAAATCAGTTGCATTTGTTTAGTGGTTCGAAATAATATAGACATATTGAAAAATTTTAGGCTAGATCAACATCTTATTAAAAAAAGAAGGAGTGATTAAAATGATCGTACGAAAAACAGATCAGTTAGGTAGGATTGTATTACCAAAGTCTACAAGAAAGCATTTTAATATTGATACAGGGGAGTCTCTCGAATTTTTTATTGATGCCAATAATCAAATTGTCTTGAGAAAATATAATCCGAGTTGCTCATTTTGTGATTCTTATGAGGACAATCTTATTTTTAAAAATAAAAATCTATGCAGAACCTGTGTAAGTGAAATAAAGGAAATAAAATCATAGTGTGAATAGCCTCCGTATTACCTAATGTGCTACTATTAAAGAAGTGATTATCATTCTCAGATAATAGGTAAGGAGGCTACTCATGAATCGAGAAACTGATTTTTATGAAAAGAAATTATTCTGTATGCTTGGCTCTAGCAAAAAATTTGCGAATCAAGTCGTAGGCTCACGTTTTTTTGCAGGAGGACTTGATCAGATCTTTGAACATTATGCTGGTATATTGGATACAGATCAACATAGGGTAGTAGGTTCTTTTTTTTCAGATTGGTATGTGTGGTTATGCTCATCCTTTTTTTATGAATTAAGTCATCACGATCACATCATGGATTTTTCCTTCGACAATATTGCTTTGCAATACGAGGGGAAGTCATTCCTTTTTCAAGTAATAGATGCTTCTAGAGGTAAAGCAATCTCTCCGGAAGAAAATCGTGAGGATGCTATCAGAGAGGCGCTTAGGCTTATCTTTGCCGGACATATAAAGAAAGTATTTGATTACACAGTCGAAATAACAGGGATAGATCCAGGAACTCAGTGGGCAACCGCTTCAAGCTCCTTGCACTATATGTATGAAGCATGGATTAGAGATACCGATCAACCAGAGCTACAAGCGAAATTAAAGAATGATTTACACTATATGACAGCAGAGGCTGATGCTGAACTGTTTGGGCTGACTCGAAGAAATCCATTGCGAATGAAATTTCGCTGGATACCCGATGCCTACGAAGAGGGTCAGTTGGTCAGAATGAAAAACAAATGCTGTCTTCATTATTTATTGCATCAGGGAAAAGGGTCATATTGTTATACGTGCCCCTCGCTCTCCGAAGAGGAGCGTGAGAAAAGAAGAGTTGAAATACAGGAAAAAAGGAAGCTGGAGGCTTTAAAATGATCGAAAAAGCAGAGGAGCTGCTTCAAAAAATCTATGGCTATTCCTCATTCAGAACAGGGCAGCAGAATATCATCGAGAATATCTTAGCCGGAAATAACACGCTTGGAGTGATGCCAACAGGAGGAGGAAAATCGATCTGCTATCAGATTCCAGCCCTGCTTTTTGAAGGAATCACTTTAGTGATCTCGCCGCTGATTTCCTTAATGAAGGACCAAGTAGATACTTTAAGAGAAATGCAAATCGAAGCAACCTATATTAATAGTTCGTTATCGGCTCTAGAAGTGAGAAGCAGAATTGCTCAGCTTGCAGATGGGAAGGTCAAACTGCTTTATGTTGCTCCTGAACGATTTGAATCGAAAGAATTCGTTGGCTTAATGAAAGAGCTCCGACTTTCGATGGTTGCCATTGATGAGGCTCATTGCATGTCACAATGGGGGCATGATTTTAGACCCAGCTACAGAGCAATAGGTTTCTTTCTTTCACAATTGGATCAGCAGCCTTACATCAGTGCCTTTACAGCGACTGCTACTCCAGAAGTCATAGAAGACATCTGCACCCTTCTTGCTATTGATACGGAGGATGTCTATGTAACAGGATTTAAGCGAGAGAATCTCGCCTTTTCTGTGTTAAGGGGTGTAAGTAAGAGTGATTTTTTGAAGGAATATTTACAAATCAATCAGAATCAGTCGGGAATTATTTATACTGCTACGAGGAAAGATGTAGATTTGCTCTATGACTATTTTTCTAGTAAAGGGTATTCGGTAGGAAAATACCATGCAGGACTAGGTGAAGAAGAGAGAAAGAGCTATCAAGAAAAATTTCTATATGATGATTGCAAAATTATTTTTGCCACCAATGCTTTTGGGATGGGAATTGATAAGTCCAATGTGCGGTTTGTGATTCATTATAATATGCCAAGAAATTTAGAGGCTTACTATCAGGAGGCGGGAAGAGCAGGACGTGATGGAGATCCGAGTGAATGCATCCTGCTATATAATCCAAGAGATGTTCAACTTCAGAAATATCTGATCGAACAAAGTGCTTTAACACCGGAACGCAAAAGTCAAGAATACCGCAAGCTGCAACAAATGAATGATTACTGCTATTCACAGCGCTGTCTACAGTCTTATATTACCAGCTATTTTGGAGAGGACATTGCCGATGAGTGTGGAAAGTGCAGCAATTGTAAGGATGACTTTGAAAAGGTAGATATCACGGTTGAAGCGCAGAAGATTTTCTCTTGTATTCGTCGCATGAATGAAAGATTTGGTAGTACTCTTGTAGCTAAAGTCTTAAAAGGCTCCAAAGATAAAAGAGTCTTAGACTTTCAGTTTCATAAGCTCCCTACTTACGGTTTGATGAAAAAACAAACAGAAAAAAGCATAGTTGAGATGATCAATATGCTTGTAGCTGAGGGGTATTTAAGCCTTACCGAAGGAGAGTTTCCTGTTGTGAAATTGACTCCATCGGTACTTCCTGTTCTAAAAGGGGAAGAACAAGTATTTCAAAGAGTGAAGAAGCAATACGAAACCGTTGTAGAAGATAATGAACTATTTGAACAGCTGCGACAATTACGACGAGATGTAGCTGCTCGTGAGCAAGTACCACCTTATATTGTTTTTGCGGATAGTACGTTGCGCGAGTTAAGTCAACAGTGCCCAACCACAAGAGCAGACATGTTACGGGTAAAAGGGGTAGGGGAAGCCAAATTCGAGAAGTATGGGTTTGAGTTTTTGCAAGAGATTATTAAGTACCAAGAAAAAAGAGGGTGATTTCTTGTCTTCATTTTTTTATCAAAACTATGATGGTCTCGGATTGGCAGAGCTTATCAAAAGCAGACAGATACAAGTACATGAATTGCTTGAGGAAGTGATTAAGTTCATTGAACTTGAGAATCCCAAGATCAATGCAGTGGTGAATAAGTTATATGATCAGGCTAGAAAAAATGCAGATCATTTCCCTCAGGGGACTTTTGCAGGAGTCCCTATTTTATTGAAGAATAGCGCTCAGGAAATCGAAGGAGAGCTTATTACCTCGGGATCAAGGGCATTGCAGAATTACCGTTCAAAAAGAGATGCAGAGTATGTCAGACGAATAAGAAAAACGGGTGCGATCATCCTCGGTCAGACCAATGTCCCTGAATTTGGACTGATGGGGATAACGGAACCTGTTCTCTATGGTCCGACTCGAAATCCTTGGAATATAGACTATACTCCTGGTGGATCAAGCGGAGGTTCAGGTGCAGCGGTCGCAGCGGGAATGGTTCCTATCGCTGGAGCGAACGATGGAGGAGGCTCTATTAGAATTCCTGCCGCATACTGTGGGTTATTTGGCTTGAAGCCAACACGGGGACGCACTCCCATTGGACCTCATTATGGCAGGCTATGGCAGGGTGCAGCCGTTGAGCATGTGGTGACGAGAACGGTTCGAGATTCGGCGGCGATGCTAGATGAACTAAAAATATACGAGAAAGCGGCTGCTTTTCATACCCCTCATTTTCTAGAATCCTATCTTGATTATGTGGACAAACCATTAGATAAACAAATAAGAATTGCCTTCAGTATGAAATCTCCGATCGGAACCGAAGTCCATCCTGAATGTCAGAAGGCGGTCATGAATACGGTTCGTTTACTAGAATCCATGGGATATGAGGTAGAGGAGAAGGAGCCAAATATTGATGGAAGGAAGCTTGCTTATAGCTATCTGACCATGTATTTTGGTGAAGTAGCTTCAGCGATCGCTTCTTTGGAGGAGGTATTGGGCAGAAAAGCGAAAGTATCAGATGTAGAGCCCAAAACATGGCTATTAAAGCTTTTGGGCAAGGCAACAACGGCTGAAGAATATGTGCTTAGTCTAAAAGAATGGGATAAAGCAGCGTATGAGATGGAGTGTTTCCATGAACGCTATGATTTCTATATGACTCCTACCACCGCTTTTCCTCCGTTAAAGATTGGAGAAAGTGAATCTCCTCCTATGGAGAAGGTCGTGATCCAATGGGTCAATTATTTGGGTCTAGGGGGGATGATGAAGAAGATAGGCATGGTTGAACAGATTGCTAACAAGAGTCTAATGCTGATGCCTTTCACTCAATTAGCCAATCTGACAGGACAACCTGCCATGAGCGTCCCGTTACATCAGACAGAAAATCATTTGCCCTGTGGCGTACAATTTATGGCTGCCAAAGGAAGGGAAGAACGGTTAATCCAATTAGCAGCTGAATTAGAACAAACAGAGAATTGGATTAAGCCAGTTCATCTAACTCGAGGAGATCATACTTCTCCCAACTGATAAAATGATCCTTCCATTTTACCTGACATAAACGGTTATCGACTTTGATCACCACTCCCTTTGTACCATCTAATGTGTAGACTACTGTATCTCCAATGTTAAACATACAAGAACCTCCTTTTCTTTGTTTTCTTTCCTTTCAATTAGGTTTATTGGCATTATGCCATAGATGATAGTCAGTGGAATAGAAAGTGGAATATTATCTGACACACAATTTTAGGAATAGAGTATGGTTAAGGAAATAACTATACAGGATCTTGACTAAACAGTAAAATAGGAGAGGGAGTTTCTAAAACAATGAAACTTCCTCTTCTTTTCAATTTACTAGTTGGAGGGAGTAATATGAATCTTGAAGTGATCAAGGCTGCACTTTCTCAGCATCAGCCTGCGATGATGGGGATAGAAAAATGTAAGAAGTATGCAGTTCTCATTCCTTTGATTGAAATAAATGGAGAAGTGCATATCCTTTTTGAAATTAGAGCGGAGTCGTTACGCAGACAACCGGGAGAGATTTGTTTTCCTGGAGGTAAAGTGGACACGACAGATAACAATGAACAGTTTACGGCATTAAGAGAAACCTCTGAGGAATTAGGGATCTCGATAGATCATATCAGGAATCTGTTTCCATTAGATTATTTGCTGACTCCCTTTGGAAGCATCATATATCCATTTGTCGGAACGATTGTTTCTCCAGAAGAAATAGCTCCCAATGCTACAGAAGTATCTGATATCTTTACAGTACCCCTACACTTCTTTCTAACAAAACCACCTGAATCTCATAAAATATACTTTAAGGTTGAACCAGAGGCTGATTTTCCCTTTGACTCAATCCCAGGAGGAAGAGAATATAAGTGGCAAGCTAGAACCTTACATGAACTTTTTTATTATTTTGAGGATAAAGTGATTTGGGGTTTAACGGCTAGGATTTTAAAACATTTTATTGAAGTGATTGAAAATAGAAGTTAACAACCATTGTACTGGATACGAAGGAGAGAGTATTTAACATGTATATTTTTTTTGTTCTATTAGTGACTGCGTATGCCTTTTATCTTCGCTTCTATATACCTGAAGGCATTACAAGGATTCTTGACCCTATTTTATTTGTTTTCCTCATCTATTTATTGATTAAAGAGTTTAGGTATTTTAAGTCTAAGAAGGACCAGAAAAAGTAGAGGAGTCCTTTCATTCTCTAAAATGCTTGGACTAGAATAAGTACAGATAATTCGAAATAATTTTATTATTGCCCCTCTTGCTAGAAGTGTGAATAGATTTGATATAATAGAGATGGAAGGTTGTGACAATCACTTATATGGGAGGGTTTTCATGGGCAATTTAGTTGAAAAGAACATTCCTAGGCATCTGAAAAAATGGATTGTTGATCAAAATTATCAAAAGTACTCACCAATTGACCAAGCAGTTTGGCGATATGTTATGAGGCAGAATCACAATTTCTTAAAGGATGTAGCACACGAGAAATTTACCACAGGACTTGTTGATTCAGGGATACGTATCGAATCGATTCCTAACGTGGAAGAAATGAATGAGTGTATGTCACCTTTTGGCTGGGGAGTCGTCAATATAGACGGATTTATTCCTGCTATCGCTTTTTTCAGTTTTCAATCTCAGGGCATTTTACCCGTCGCTTCAGAAATCCGCAGTCTAAAGCATATTCTCTATACCCCAGCGCCGGATATTATCCATGAGGCGGCAGGTCATGCACCGATTTTGTGTGATGAGAAGTACTCTGAGTTTGTTAAACTATTCGGAACAATCGGTTCTAAGGCGATTGCTACTAAAGAGGAGCATGAAGTTTTTGAAGCAGCTAGAGCTTTATCCAACATGTTGGAATTAGGGTCGGCTTCCGATGAAGAGGTTGAGGCAGCGAAGAAGACACTGGAAGAAAAAACAAAGCAGGTCGTGGCAGTTTCTGAGGCAGAGCAAATTGCTCGCTTTTATTGGTGGACTGTTGAATTTGGAATGATCGGAGATGTAAACAACCCGAGAATTTATGGGGCTGGTCTTCTTTCCTCCATTGGTGAAAGCGCTAACAGTTTGACGGATAAGGTCAAAAAGCTACCGTTCGACTTAGAAACGGTCATTAATACGGGATTTGATATTACTGTACAGCAGCCTCAATTATTTGTGTGTGAGAGCTTCGAGCAGTTAATTGATGCGGTTCATGAATTTTCTGAGCGAATGGCATATAAGCGAGGAGGAACAGAAAGCTTAGATAAAGCGATCCATTCTGGTTCTACAGCAACCATGGTGTACAGTTCAGGGCTACAGGTTTCTGGTACCTTAACGGATATTGAAAAAGATGCTACAGGAGAAGCCTTCTATCTTAAGACAACGGGACCGACGACCCTAGCATTTGATCATGCAGAGCTAGAAGGGCATGGAAAAGATCGACATTTTCATGGCTTTGGTTCACCTATAGGAAAATTACAAAATGAAGCGAAACCAATTGAAGATTTTAGTGATGAAGATCTTCAACGTCACGGAATCGAAATAGGGAAAAAGACAAAGCTTTCCTTTGAAAGTGGAGTCCAATTAGTTGGTGAAACCGCTAGTATTCTTAAAAGAAATGGGAAAATAGTAATTATTACCTTTACTGATGTGACTGTAAGCTATGGTGAGCGAGCGCTCTTTCAGCCTGAATGGGGAGAGTATGATATGGCAGTAGGAGAGTCCATTATCTCGGTTTTTGGCGGAGCTGCTGATCCTGAGAAATTTTATAATAGTGAGGAAGATGTGCAGCCAGAATTGAAATCGTTACCAAAAAGAGAATATTCCAAGCTAGAGGCTTTGTATGGTAGCGTACGAGAAATGCGAGAGAAGGATGTGTTTGGTAAAGATGAGGAAGAGCGAATTCAGCAAGCCTTCCATGATCTTGAGCAGGAGTTTACTAATGATTGGCTTCTTCGTTTAGAAATTTATGAACTGTTACAACATCACCAATCCTTGCCAGATATTCAGAACAAACTATTGCAGGATTTGAATGATTTGAAGGGAAAGAGTGAAGAATGGAACAGCTTAATCAATAACGGATTAAGATTGGTTGCAGGATAAGGGAGAAGATCAGTTTAGAACCATTGTTAGGAGGGGAAGAAGTGGAACGAAATGAAAAGCTTCCGATTGAGGTTGTTCAAGAAAAAGTAGCTGAGCTACAGGGCTGGGATCTAGTAGAGGAGAAATGGTTAACCAAAAAGTACCGGTTCCGTTCTTATCTTAACGGAATCGCCTTTGTTAATGAAATTGCCACACTATCCGAGGATGTGAATCATCATCCGTTTATATCCATTGATTATTTGGTTGTAACTATTAAATTATCCTCCTGGGCGGCAAAAGGAGTTACAGAATTGGATTTCCACCTCACCGAACAATATGATAACCTCTATGAGAATATACTTGGTAAATAATTAACAAAGGCTCCTAGATAAGGAGCCTATAAAAAGAACAGCCTTTCTCTGTGGTCATAGTGCAGAGAGAGGCTGTTTTCTAAATTCTTTACAATTTTTCATAATTGTGCTTAAATCTATATTGATAATAATAATCATTACGAAGTGAAGTGGTTTTACCCATCTCGTTAAGGATTTTACGACAAAGAAAGGATTGAATGTATCATAAAAACAAGTCCACTCTCAATAAAAATGCTGCAATTATATGCACTAGCGCTTTTTTTCTTTACAGCAAATGCTGTCTTGACTGTCATTTTCCCTTTACAGGCAGCCGAGCATGGTTATAGGGAAGGTGAAATTGGTATCATGATGGGACTGTACATGTTTGTATGTATGGTATTACGCCCTTGGGCAGGTCAATTGATTGCCAAGTATAGCGTATTGAACATCATGAAATGGTTATTAGCAGGGCATGCGTTCGCCTTGCTTTTATATGTTTGGCTAGGGGTGGAGAGCTTATATATCGTCCGTGCACTGCAAGGTGTTGTGACGGCATTTTTTTCGATGGCTATGCAAATTGGAGTCGCCACGATTTTGCTAGATAAAGATAGAGGACAAGGAATGTCCATGTATTCTTTATCTACTGTTCTGCCGGGCTTATATGGGCCTGCCTTAGCGCTTTTACTTTGGACTCAATATGATCATCTTTATTTATTACTTTTGATTGGCGTCTTAGCAGTGCTCCCCCTTTTATTTGTATTTGGCTCTCCGTTACCAGCCATAAAAGAGGAAAAGGGTATGTTTACTTTTCGTGAAATGATTCCTGCGTTCAAGGACGCATGTCGATATCGAGGATTAATTGTTTCTGCTTTTGTCATGCTCCTCGGTGCAAGTGTTTTTGGCGCCATTTCAACCTTTTTACCTTTGTATATGATAACAACAGGGTATGGTAATCCAGCACTATATTTATTTTTACAGGCTATTGTTGTGGTGGTAAGTCGATTTTTACTTAGAAAATCGATTCCTTCTGATGGCAAATGGCATCCAGGCTTTATGTCAATTGTCTTAGTAAGTTCGGTTATTGGAACAACCTTATTGGTATACATGCCCCATTTAGGTCACTTTCTTTATATATCAGCTATATTTAATGGGGTGGCTTCAGCGATGCTGTATCCTACAATCATCACGTATATGTCCTTTGCTATTCCAAAAGAAACCAAGCATATCTTACTCGGTGTTTTTCTTGCTTCCTATGATTTAGGTTTTGCCCTTGGAGGATTTGGCATGGGATTTGTTATCCAAATTAGTTCTTTTTCATCCATGTTTGCCACATGTTCAATGATTGGTCTTGCTGCCATTGCTTACATTTGGCTAAAACGAAAGGAAACGGATGTCATTTTCATAGATGAGGATGTCGTTTCTTATAAGAAAGGGTAAAAAATAGGAGTGGAGCATCGCCATGACTCTTTTTTGTCTATATCTATATCTATATCTATATAAACATACCACCGTTCAAGTATTTGGACGGTGGTATGTTTGTTTAAGTTTGTAACACTAAACAACTTTATTCTTATTAACTTGAACATGTCTTCAATAGTAGGATTAGGATCGACCTATGTGTTTCAGATATGGAGTGATATCTACTTTTAAGCTGTCTGCCAAACGTTTACCAAGCTCTTCATCAGCACGATAAAAATTACAGATGGCAAGTAATACGGTTTGCTCGGATACTGATTGTAGATCGGCTGATAAGTTGCGAATGACAGCCTCTTGCTCTGTTGGACTATAACGGCGCCATACCTGACCTGCTTGACCAAAGTCATTTGTTTTACTAATTTTTTGACGTCCTGCAGAGCCATGGAGTGGTGAGATAGAATCCTTGTAAGCTGGATCTTCTTTTGGAGTATCCTGATAACGGTTGGGTTCATAATTGATGTGACTATTTTGCTGCTTAATTGGCATTGAACCATCTCGTTGGTTGTTATTTACTTGTGCGAATGGGCAGTTGATTGGTAATTGCAGATAATTTGTTCCTATACGATAGCGTTGAGTATCAGAGTAGGAGAAGAGGCGACCTTGTAACAGTTTATCTTCAGATGGTTCAATACCTGGTACAACGACTCCTGGGTTAAATCCTACCGATTCCGTTTCAGCAAACACATTTTCAGGATTACGATTTAGAGTCATCGTTCCCACAAATTGAGATGGAATATCTTCCTCAAACCAATCTTTTGTAGGGTCAAGGGGATCAAAATCAAAGGAGTCCAGATCAGTTGGATCAAGAATCTGTACATATAAATCCCATTCAGGGAATTGACCCTGTTCGATCGCGTCATATAGATCTCTGCTTGCATGGTTGAAATCATGTGCCTGAATAGCAGCCGCTTCTTCCATAGTTAAATTCTTGATTCCCTCTTTTGGAAGCCAGCGTAGCTTTGTATAAACCATATTTCCATACTCATTAATCCATTTAAAAGCGTGCACGCTCGAACCGCGCATATGACGGTAGGTTGCTGGAATCCCTTCATCCGAGAAAAGATGAAGCAGCATATTAGTAGATTCGGGAGTAAGGGACATGAAATCCCAGTAACGATCCGCTCCTTGAATATTGTTTCGCGGATCAGGCTTAAGTGAATGGACCATGTCAGGAAACTTCATTGCATCACGGATAAAGAAGACAGGCAGGTTATTTCCTACAAAATCATAGTTCCCTTCTTCGGTGTAAAATTTAACGGCAAATCCACGAGGATCTCGTAAGGTTTCAGGTGAATGCTGTCCATGAACAACCGTTGAGAAACGTACAAAAACAGGTGTTTCTTTCCCTGATTCTTGAAGAAAGGCTGCTTTTGTAAATTTTTTCATGCTATTCGTTACTTTAAAAACACCATGTGCCCCCGCTCCACGAGCATGAACGACACGTTCAGGTACACGTTCTCGATCAAAATGAGCTAGTTTCTCTAGTAGCTGATAATCTTCCAGTAGGGTGGGTCCTCGTTCACCTGCGGTTCTCGAATTTTGATTATCTCCAATAGGTGCACCTTGATTTGTTGTTAATTTTTTCATGTGTAATTCCTCCTCATTATGGCAGTAAACAAATAAGTAGAGTTTGTATTAATTACTTATTTATAATAATTATTATTTAGTTATAAATACATTTTATATTGGTTTTTGCCAACAGTCAATAGTTAAATTATAATTATTATAAAGAAGAGTTCTATCAGATGGAGTTTTTCCTTCACCTGACGCTTAGAACGAGATAAAAAATATAACGAATCTAATTTTGGAACGAATGAAAGGTGATCATTATGATTGTGGATTCATTAAAGATATTTGTTACGGTTGCGGAACAAAAAAACTTCTCCAAGGCGGCACAGCTTCTACATATTTCTCAGCCGGAGTGAGCCTGCACATTCAAAATCTAGAGAGGGAATTTAGGACAAAGCTGATTCACAGAACCTCAAAGCAAGTGAAGCTTACTCAGGCTGGAGAGATTCTCTATGATGGAGCGAAAAGAATGCTGCAAATTTACGAAGGAGCAAAGCAAGAGATTGATCTTCTTCAAAACATAGTAAAGGGAACCATTAAGATAGGAGCAAGCTATACATTAGGAGAATACTTACTTCCCAGGCTTCTTGCGGAATACACCAGCCTGTATCCTATGGTCGATATTGAGGTAGCTATTGCGAACACGGAGGAAATTATGCAGAAAGTGAAAAGCAATGAGCTAGATATAGGCTTGGTGGAAGGTGAGGTGCAGCACAAAGATGTGCTTAGTAGAGATTTTATGACAGACGAGATGATTTTGATTGTACCGAATCAGCATCCTTTAGCCAGCAAGACACGTGTTTCGATTCAGGATTTACAGGATCAAGTGTGGGTTCTTCGTGAGCAAGGCTCTGGTACAAGAGCGTATAGCGATCATTTTCTTCAGGAGTATAAGATTGAGATGCAGCGTTCTTTTGTTTTTAGTAGCAGTCAAGGTGTGAAAGAGGCGGTTGCTGCTGGTTTAGGGATCGCCATATTATCTCATTGGATTGTGCGGAAAGAAATAGCATATGGGGAACTGCACGCTCTAAAGTGGGCAGATAAAAAATTAGAGCGTCAGTGTATGATCCTTCAAAAGAAGGAGACTGTGGAATCGAAGGCACTCGAAATATTTATGCAGCATTTAGCCCAGATAGCAGATGAATAGAAAGGTCATGATGGCGAGAAAAACGGAGCCTATTAGAACCGCAATCACCGTTCGTAGCCCGTTTCTAACAAGAGTCACCAGATCAATCCCTAAGCCTAGAGCGACCATGGACATAGCAAGGAATAAATAAGAGAGAAAAACAATCATAGATTCAATCTCAGTAGGAATAATTCCAATAGAGTGCAGGAGGCTGACCCCTATAAAGCCGAATACATACCAAGGGACATCAAGTGTAATAGGAGAAGGTTTCTTCTGTTGCTTCCGCTCCATTCTCCCAAATAAAACGCCTACGATCAAAGAGATAGGGACGAGCATGGCAACTCTAGTTAATTTGACAAAAACGGCTATATCTTCTGAATGTTCACCTGCAGGAGCAGCAGCTGCAAGGACATTAGCCATTTCATGCAGTGTGGCACCAGCAAATATTCCGTAGATAGCAGGACTCCATGAGGTATAAGGATAGACCAAAGTGTAAAGAAGGGTAAACAAGGTTCCCACTACGGCGACGGTCACTGTTCCGGTGAGGATCTCATTTTGTTTCGCCCTAATTTGAGAGGCGATAGCAAGAATAGCTGCTGCTCCACAGATCGCTGTTCCGCAGGCAATTAGAATGGAAAGCTTGTTTTCAATCTTCAACCATCTGGAAATGAAATAGACAATTAAAATGGTAGCAAGCACGTTGAACATAACTAGGAGCCAGAGCTCCAGTTTGACATGAACCAGCTTAGAATAGTCAAAACGAATACCGAGAAGCACGATTCCTAAGCGAAGAAGCTGTTTGCTGGAGAAAGAGATTCCAGGGTTCAGCACTAATGGTAATGGCACTAGGGCTTTCCACGCTATTCCTAAGAAAATAGCGATTACCATCGCTCCCATGACTTTGATATAGGGGAGAAGGGCAAGGGCTTGAGCGATCCCCGCTAAAAGTAAAGTGATCATCAGACCTAGAAAAAAGTGTAGGATTTGCTGCTGCTTCCAATGAGCCGTTTTATTTTTTATTTGTGTTGGATGGTAGAGCATGATTCTTTTATTTCCTTTCCGAGGATTCTTACTGTTCACTTTAGCGATTTGTAAGCTGGAAGGGAAATACCGATTTTTAATCCTAACAATATAAAATACTTATAGTTGCATCACTTCATAGCTCTCTATGCTATAATAAATGAAAAAGAAAGACATAAGCAGACGATACTGAACAATAGGAGGGATCGTAGTGATCTGTATTTGGTGTGATCAAGAAGGGGCACAGGAAACGGTAAAGGATTGTATCTGGATAGAGCCTGGTGGTGCATTTAACATTGTAGTGAAAGAAGTCCCTGCTATTGATTGTCCTACATGTAAAGATGTGTATCTAGAGGATGAAATGACGGAAGAAGTAGAGGAAGCTTTAAATAGTGTGGATTTGTCTAGTTTGGGAACGGAATTCACCTATGAAAAATTAATGGTATCTCCACGATTAAGTATTTTTGAATTATATAAAAGTGCAAAATAAGGGTCTGTGAAGGCTCTTTTTTTATTTGGACTTAAATGGACAGTGATAACTAAATAAAAGCGAATCTAGGATAGAATCTAGATCCGCTTTAATTTTGAACCATTATTTAGTTAGTGATACGTTTTGAAGCTGGAAGATACCACCACTGTTAACTCTAAAGCCTTTTACTTCGCTGCGTACACCATTTAGGTATTCTTGATGGTGGATGTACAGCATTGGAGCAAGCTCAACAAGCTTTTCTTGCGCTTGTCTGTAGTATTGTTTACGAGCATCTTGATCTGCTTCTTGACGACCCTTATCTAATAGCTCATCTAACTCAGCATCCTTTAAGAACGTACGGTTACCAGCTGCTCCGAAGTTGCTGGAATGGAATAAAGCATACATTGCATAATCGGCATCAGCTGTTGGAGTAGACCATCCAAGGATAAACATATCATGGTTTCCGTTAGCTGTGTTCTCTAAATACGCACCCCACTCAAGAACTTCTACCTTTACGTCAATACCAATTTCAGAAAGCTTAGATTGAGCATATTCAGCGATTTGAATACGTTGCGGGTTGTCATTAGTCCAAATTGTTGTAGAGAAACCATTTGGATGACCAGCTTCTGCTAATAATTCTTTTGCCTTATCTACATCGTAAGGAATTGGAGTTACAGACTCATCATGACCGAATACTCCAGGAGCAACAGGACCAACGGCTGGGATTCCAGTCCCTTCATAAATTCCGTTAATGATATCATCTTTGTTTAAAGCCATTGAAATAGCTTGACGAACTTTTACGTTATCGAACGGCGCTTTTTGCGCGTTGAATCCAATATAAGATAAGCTGGTACTTGTTTGACGGTTTACTGAAGCATCAGCAAAATTATCTACACGGTTGATATCGCTAGGCTGAACAGGATCTGCAATATGAGCATAGCCAGTTTCAAGCTCAGAGATACGAGTTAAGCTTTCGTTAACTACTTTGAATGTAACGCTATCTAGTTTTGCTTTTTCTCCCCAATACTCTTCGTTACGAACTAATTTAACTTGCTCACCAGGAGTCCAGCTATCGAATTTAAAGAAACCGGTTCCAACTGGAGTTTGAGCAATCGCAGTTCCAACATTTTCGCCTGCAGCCATTTTTTCGTAGTCCGCTTTAATGGATTCCAAGCTGATCATGCCACCACCATTATGTGCTAAGTGAGCGGGCAGTGGAGCGAATGGATACTCTGTTTTGAATTGAACAGTATAGTCATCTACCACAACAACTTCATTAATCATTGCGAAAAGGAAGGCACGCTGTGAAGCAACTTCTGGATCTAAAATACGATCGATGTTAGCCTTAACCACTTCTGCTGTGAAATCAGAGCCATCGTGGAACTTAACTCCTTCACGAAGCTTAAACTCCCAAGTAGTGTCATCAACTTGAGTCCATTCTGTAGCCAACCTAGGTTGAAGTTCACTATTTTCATCAAGAACAACAAGTCCTTCATAAATATTGTAAGCTACATTACTGGAAGGAATGTCGTTTGAGCTATGAGGGTCTAAAGAAACCGCATCTGATAACCAAGCGATAATAAGATCTCCACCAACTGCCTCTTCTGTAACGTCTCCTGTGTCTGCGCCATCTTGTTCTGGTGTTGGCTCAGTTCCTTGATTAGCTCCGCCACATGCTGCTAGAAGCAATGAAAGAAGCAACACGAAGCTAATGAACCACATGGATTTTTTAGTTTTTACCATTTGTAAAATCCCCCTTCTAAGTATAAAAATTTATTCTTTATGCTGTATTTTATAGTAATACTAAAGTTTTATGTAGCTTTTTATTAGCTGGTAGAAAATTTAGTCTATAAAAATACAACACAATTTATTATACTATTATTAGATTTAAAATTGAAATAGAAATATTTCAAAATATTTGTTAAATCGAAAAAATTAATTTTGAACTGAAAGGATGCATGCAATGAGTAATCAAGATGTAAACGCACTAGCAGAAAAGGATTCTCGCTCAACTCATAAGCGAAGTTCAGGATGGAGAGCTTTTTATAAGAAATTGAGCAGGAATAAAGCAGCACTCATTGGAGGATATCTTATCTTATCATTCATCCTCATCGCGATTTTTGGACCACTGCTAACACAACATGATCCGACGAAGGTGAACTATTCGATAAAATTGTTATCTCCTTCAGCTGAACATTGGTTCGGGACTGATCATAATGGTCGCGATGTCTTTACTCGTATTGTCCACGGGATGTCCATTACTCTCTGGGTAGGCTTTCTTTCCGTTATGGTTGGAGCAATAGTTGGAATTCCACTTGGTATTTTCTCAGGGTATTATGGAGGTAGAGTTGATTCCCTTATTATGCGTCTGATGGATATTCTCTTAGCTTTTCCAGGAATTTTGCTTGCCTTAGCCCTTGTAAGCGTTCTCGGTGGAAGCTTAACGAATGTGGTTATTGCTGTTGGAATATTCTCCGTTCCTGCTTTTGCTCGGATTGTCCGAGGCTCAACCTTAGCAGCTCGAAAGCTTGAGTATATCGATGCTGTTCGCGCATTGGGTTCCAGTGATATGCGTATTATATTTAAGCATATTCTTCCCAATATTTTATCCCCTATTATAGTACAAGCCACGTTAAGAATTGCTACCGCGATTCTTACAGCAAGTGCTCTTTCATTTTTAGGTCTAGGAGCACAGCCTCCAACACCAGAATGGGGAGCTATGCTAAGTGATGGGCGCAGCTATATGTTTGATCATCCGCATGTAGCATTATACCCAGGCTTAGCTATTGTTATAGTTGTATTGGCATTTAATATCTTCGGTGATGGATTAAGGGATGCGTTAGATCCAAAAATGAAAAAATAGAAAACGAGGTGCAAGATATTGCTTAAATATATTATTCGCAGATTGATTCAAACTATACCTGTTGTTATAGGAGTAACGATCTTGGTATTCTCCCTAATGCACCTGATTCCAGGTGATCCAGCACAGATTATTGCGGGAGAAAGTGCTCCACCAAAACAAGTAGAGCAATTACGAGAAAAGCTTGGTTTAAATGACCCTTTACACATTCAATATTTCACGTATATGGGCAATATTTTAAAGGGTGACTTAGGTCAATCGATTCGAAGCAGCCGCCCTGTATTAGATGAGATTAAACACAGGTTTTGGATTACGGTGGAACTTGCCATCTATAGTACGATTTTAAGTGTCTTTTTAGGACTGATCGCTGGAATTGTTTCGGCAGTACGTCATTATACAGTTTCCGATGTTACTCTTATGATTATCGCGTTGTTTGGTTTATCCATGCCTAACTTCTGGTTAGGATTGATGCTAATAAAATACTTTGCTATTGACTTATCATTAGTCCCGCCATCGGGCTGGGGAACTTGGCAGCAAACGATTCTCCCTGTGATCACGTTAGGAACGGCTGGAGCCGCCATTATTGCTAGGATGACTCGTGCCAGTATGCTAGAGGTCATTACACAAGATTATATTCGTACTGCCCGTGCTAAGGGAGTTAGTGAACGTGTCGTTATTTATCGTCATGCATTAAAAAATGCGCTTATTCCGGTTGTAACTGTAGTTGGTCTTGAGTTCGGTGCGCTTCTTGGAGGTACGGTCATTACGGAATCCGTTTTCGCTATTAATGGAATGGGTCGCCTTATTATCGAATCCATTAGAGCAAGGGATTTTCCAATCGTTCAAGGAACGGTATTGATTTTGTCCTTATTATTCGTTCTTGTTAACTTAGCTGTGGATATATCCTATCGTTATCTCAATAAGCGAATTGATCTTAACTAATCGAAGTTTAAACAGAGAAGAGGTGCAGTTCATTGAAAAATAGAGAATCTATTCTTGAAATAAAAAACCTACAGACCTCCTTTTTCACTGAAGATGGGGAAGTAAAAGCTGTAGATGGAGTAACGTTACACGTGCCGAAGGGGCAGACTCTAGGCGTGGTAGGGGAGTCTGGGTCAGGGAAAAGTATCATGTCCCTTTCGATCTTACGCTTGATCCAAAAGCCCGGTAAAATCGTTGGCGGTCAAATTTTATTTAATGGTCAAGATTTGGTGACAAAGAAAGAGAAGGAAATGCGCAAAATACGTGGGAATCAAATTTCGATGATTTTCCAAGAGCCGATGACCTCTCTAAATCCTGTCTACACTGTAGGAGAACAAATTGCTGAAGCTGTTCAAGTTCATCAAAATTTAAATAAAAGAGATTCTATGGCCAAGTCAGTAGAGATGCTTAAGCTTGTTGGAATTCCATCTCCAGAAAAAAGAGTTCATCAATATCCTTTTGAGCTATCTGGGGGAATGAGGCAACGTGTGATGATTGCAATGGCACTTGCTTGTAATCCTGACCTGCTGATCGCTGATGAACCAACTACCGCTCTAGACGTGACGATTCAAGCGCAAATCCTAGAGCTGATCAAAGAGCTTCAACAAAAATTAGACATGTCTGTCATTATGATTACTCATGATTTAGGTGTTGTGGCGGAAACTTGTGATTACGTTGCTGTTATGTATTGCGGGAGTGTAGTAGAATATTCAGATGTGCAGACGTTATTCTCTAATCCCAAACATCCTTATACGGTCGGCTTGTTGAATTCTTTACCGCGACATGACATTGACCAAGATGAGCTTGAAGCGATTAAGGGATCAGTGCCAAGCCCAACAGAAATGCCAAAAGGTTGTCGATTTGCTCCCCGTTGTCCGCATGCTAGGGATATCTGTATAGATCGTCTTCCTGAGTTAACAAAAGTTGATGAACAGAGTCAAATCAGATGCTGGATTTATACGGATGAATGGAAAGATCAAGGGGAGGTGAATCTTCAAAGTGAAGAAAGAACTATTGAAGGTTAAAGGACTAAAGCAATATTTCCCGATTAAGGGCGGATTTTTAGGGCGTACTGTGAATCATGTCAAGGCAGTTGACGATATTTCCTTCCATGTGAATGAAGGGGAAACAGTAAGTATTGTAGGAGAATCTGGATGTGGTAAGTCAACAACAGGTCGAGCGATTCTGCGTTTAGATGAACCTACATCTGGTGAAATTATTTTTGACGGCAAGGATTTACTTGCTCTAAATAAGCGTGAAATGAGAAAAAAACGTAAGGATTTACAGATCATATTCCAAGATCCATATGCTTCTATCAATCCTCGTCAGACGGTTGTTCAGGTGCTGGTGGAGGCAATGGAGATTCAAAACATTGTTCCCAAGTCTGAACGTCGAGAAAGAGCTATCGAGCTTCTAGAAACAGTAGGGCTTAAACCTTATCAAGCAGATCGATATCCTCATGAATTTAGTGGAGGGCAAAGACAGCGGATTGGAATTGCACGTGCCTTATCGCTCAATCCTAAGCTGATCATTTGTGATGAAGCGGTATCTGCCTTAGACGTTTCGATTCAGGCGCAAGTGTTGAATTTGTTGAAGCAATTACAACGTGATTTTCAGCTCACTTATTTATTTATTTCTCATGATTTGGGAGTTGTTCGTCATATTTCGGATCGAATTATTGTCATGTATTTAGGAAGAATTGTAGAGATCGCAGATAAGAAATCTCTTTTTGATAACCCGCAGCATCCTTATACAAAGGCACTTCTATCTGCCATTCCGATTCCTAATCCGGAAAAGAAGAAGGAGCGTATGATCTTAAAAGGAGATGTCCCTTCGCCGATCGATCCACCAAGTGGATGCAGATTTCATACAAGATGTCCTTTTGCCACGGATAAGTGTAAGGAAGAGGTTCCTGAGCTTAGATCAGCGAGTTATATGACCCAAGATCATCAGGTAGCCTGTCATTATTTTGAAGATATTCATGCTGGGAAGATAACAGCTAATTAACTAATACTACAAGTACAAGAAAGCAAGTTATTGAGGGGTAAAAATAAAAAGGGAAGAGTTTCCTCTTCCCACGATCAAACAAGAACGGCTCTTGAACAGAGTCGTTTTTGTTTTTCTATTCTATTTTACAGGTACCCTTATTTGCGAACTTGCTTTAAAGCAACAGCAATTTGCGCGGCTACCTTCGCGTTATGATTAACTAGAGCAATATTTGTTTCTAAGCTTTTTCCTTGAGTCATTTCTTTAATTTTGGCTAGGAGAAATGGAGTCACTTTCTTTCCTGTAATTCCATTCTCTTGAGCTTCTTTCAGGACTTTGAGAATGATGGACTCCATTTCAGTGAAAGGAAGGGCATGCTCCTCGGGAACAGGGTTCGCGATAACTAAACCACCCTTTAACTCTAGCTTCCACTTGGTATCCATAACTTTAGCAATTTCTTGAGCAGTATCGATCCGATAATCTACAGAAAAATCACTTTCGCGAGAGTAGAAGGAGGGGAAGGTGTCACATTGATAACCTACAACAGGAACCCCATGCGTTTCTAAATATTCAAGCGTTCTTCCTAGATCAAGAATGGATTTAGCTCCTGCACATACAACTGCTACGTTGCTTTGAGCTAATTCTGTTAGATCGGCTGAAACATCCCAAGTGATTTCTCCCTCACGATGAACACCTCCAATACCGCCAGTAGCAAAGACTTCAATTCCAGCAAGCTCTGCGGCAATCATGGTCCCTGCAACGGTAGTGGCTCCAATTTTTCCTGTTGAAAGAATATAGGGGAAGTCACGGCGACTTACTTTTTCCACGGATTGATTGGTGGCAAACTCTTCAAGCTCACTGTCATTTAATCCTATTTTGATTTGACCATTCATAATCCCTAGGGTCGCTGGAACAGCTCCGTTATCACGAATGATTTTCTCAACTGTTTTTGCCATTTCAATATTTTGTGGGTAAGGCATTCCATGTGAAATAATAGTGGTTTCTAATGCCACGATAGGTAAATTATTTTCTCGTGCATGTTGAACCTCTTCCGTAAATGATAAGTATTCTTTCATGATGAAAACTCCTTTACAATTTCATATAGTTTTGTTGGTTGTAATAATGGTGAAACGGATTCTGCTGATTGAAGGGTGAGGCGGGCGGCAGCTAGCCCCAACCGACATGAAGTAGAAAGAGTTTCTTGCTGGACCAAGCCATAGATGACCGTTGCTGCGAAGGCATCACCAGCGCCCGTTACATCGACTACATCTGCTTGATAGGGCAGAAGATGACCCGTTTCATCAGTAGAGGAATAGTAGATGCCTTGTTCACCTAAGGTAATGATCACGTTCTTCACTCCACGCTCATGAATCTTTTGGCTAGCTAACGCACAATCCTCTACAGAATCGATTTTAGTTCCTGCTAGTAGTTCTGCTTCCTCTCGGTTGGGAAGAATCAGTTCAACTCCAGCTAAGTCAGCTGGAAGCTTACTCGCTTTGGCAGAAGATACAGGGTCAATGAAGAGGCGTATGTTCTGCTCTTTAGAACGCATAATAAGAAGGCTAAGACACTCTTGAGGGATGTTGGTATCGAGAAAAATAGCTTCTGCTGCTTTTATACTAGCCCAATGATCCTCGAAAAATTGTGTTGTTATTTTTTCATAGATGTTCATTTCCGCCATCGATACAAGCATTTCTCCATCTACATCAATCAGGGCAGTGTATGTACCTGTCCTTTCCGTTGGCATAAGCCATACCTTACTGACGTCAATACCAAGAGTTTTAGTTTGTTCGATGAGCCACCTTCCTTCTTTATCCTCTCCAACAGCCGTCATTAAGGAAGGGTGACATCCTAAACGACTAAGGTTCTCTGCAACATTCCGAGCGACTCCACCGCAAGATTCGCTAGTGGTAACAGGGTTGGAGGAATAAAGTCGAGCCTTTTGTGTTGTTTTCGCCTTCCGGTCAATATTTGCTCCGCCAATACAAATAATGGAGGATTCTTCTTTTAACACATAGGCTCTGCCTTTGATCTCGCCTCGTCGGGTTAAAGAAGAGATATAGTTTGCAACTGCCGAACGAGAGAGTCCTACCTTCGATGCTAGATCTTGTTGTGAGATATAGGGATTCATTTTGATATGATGTAAAATCAGTTGTTCAATATCCAAGGAATAGACCTCCTTTCTAAACAAAAGTTTATAATATAAACAAGTGTTTGTAAAGTGTCAGATTTGTTAATAAAAAAAAGGATGAGTACCTATCAATAAATTGAGTAGGTTTCATCCTTTGCTTTATGGCTATTTTTCTACAGGGTATGGAAATTAACAAGATACAGTCCAGTTAAAATCATCTGCGATTTTACCATATTGAATGCCGGTGATGGTATCATAAATTTTTTGAGATAAAGGTCCAACGGCTCCTTGGTTAATGACGATTTGTTCTCCGCGATAGTGCAGGGCACCGACAGGAGAGATCACCGCCGCAGTACCGGTTCCGAAGGATTCTTCAAGGCGTCCATCTTTCGAAGCCTCGAAGATTTCATCTATTGATATTTTTCTTTCAATCACGGGAACGTTCCAATGCTTGAGTAGCTGAATTGTCGAAGCTCTAGTAATCCCTTCTAATATGCTTCCATTTAACTGAGGAGTAACCACTTCGCCATTTATTTTGAAAAAGACATTCATGCTTCCAACTTCTTCAATGTATTTTCTTTCAATAGCATCTAGCCACATCACCTGTGAACAGGATTGTTCGCTTGCTTGGATTTGTGCCTTTAGACTAGCAGCGTAATTTCCAGCCGTTTTAGCTAACCCGGTTCCTCCGCGAACGGAGCGAACGTATTCATTTTCTACTAATATACTGATGGGGTTCATTCCTTCCTCATAATAAGCTCCTACTGGGGAAAGGATGATCGCAAATACATATTCATGAGCAGGGCGCACACCTAGGCAAGGCTCAGTTGCAATGACGAAAGGTCGTATATATAATGAACTTCCATCTTGGCTAGGGATCCATTCCTTATCTGTTTCAACCAATTTTTGTACAGCATGAACAAAGAATGTTTCATCAATAGGGGGAATGCTCATTCTTTCGCTGGAAAGGTTAAATCTTTCAGCATTCTTTTGCGGGCGAAACAGAAGTACCTTCTTCTCTGGTGAAAGATAGGCTTTTAGTCCTTCGAAAATAGCTTGCCCGTAATGAAAGACCATAGCTGCTGGATCTAGAGTCAGGGAGAATAAGGAACGATTCTAGGGTCATACCATCCTTTATCTATGGAATAGTTCATTAAAAACATATGATCCGTAAAATGTTTGCCAAAACTAAGTGTAGCTTGGTCTGGCTTGGCTTTTGGACTTTCATTTTTGCTTACTTGGATGTTCATGTTCATTTCAATTTGTTCACTCCTAGAATTAATTTGCAAGATGGTTGAATGTATGGTTTGCGTATTTAGCACTCATTAATCTTAAATAATATATTATCATCATCGGTTGATTCAATAAATACTTAAGGGCATGATTTTGTTGAAAAAAATAATATGAAATGAAAAGAGGATATAGTATGATGGAGAAGCAATATTTTTACGATCTAGGAGTGTGACACATGGTACGGCAGTTACTTGTTACTATAGGAGCATCTGTGTTAGTGGCTTTTGCCTTAAATATGTTTTTACTTCCCCATCAAGTGTTAATTGGAGGAGTAACGGGTATTGGTATGATTATTGGTCTTTTAACAGACCTAAACACAGGCTGGGTCATTTTTGCCCTGAATGTTCCAATTTTTATTTTTGGTATGCTTACATTGGGGAAGCGATTTATTGCGTTAAGTGTGGTTTCTGTTTTTGTGACATCCTTTGCCATGCAGTTTTTTCCTGTACAGGCTGTGACGACAGATCCCATCATTGCGGCAGTGTTTGGCGGGGTGATAGGTGGACTCGCGATTGGAATCATCATTCGTCATGGTGGTTCTACTGGTGGAATGGACATTATCGGCTTAATTATGACTCAGAAGCGTGATTTTCCATTAGGTGCCGTGATCTTTGCCTTAAACGGAATTGTCATCTTCATCTCAGGCTTCTTATTTGATTGGGACTTGGCTCTATATACCTTGGTTTCTATCTTCGTTACTGGAAGAGTCATTGATGCGATCCATACAAAACATATTAAGCTCACGTTAATGATTATTAGTGCTAAGGGTGAAGAGATTAAAGATGAATTACTTTCTAATGTCTATCGAGGAATTACGGTTGTCGATGGTGAAGGAGCCTATTCGAAGGAACAAAGAAAGATCTTATTTACGGTGATTACTCGTTATGAATTATCTGAGATCAAAGAAATGATTCAAAAAATAGATCCTTGTGCGTTTGTTAATATTACTGAAACAGTAGAAGTAATGGGAATGTTTCGAAAGTGAAGGGAAATATAAAAAGCAGAGTCGATGATTATGGTTGTCATCTTGTGGTAGCAACCTATACAGCGATCCTGCTTTTTTTTTGCTTAAAAGCTTTTAACGATTACTTCCTTTTTCTTCATAGCGGACAGAGATCAATTCTTCCGTATCTTTTCTAGATGTTACGTAGACAATGATCTCTTTTTCTTTGCCATTCTCTTTTAACTTTAATTCAAAGGAATCCTCAACTACTGTTGCCGTGGGCTCTTTTCTACCTAAATATTCATAATCTGTTACTTCACTGTCTGGGTAAGCTTGCTTGGTCAATAAAACAGCCATGTTCCCCCATTTCTGATAATCAGGCTGAGCAACGTTTGTTTTTTCAGCGGTGGTTAGCGTAAGTAGTGTAGATGGGGAGGAGAATGGAGCTCCATAGAGGAGGCAAATGGATATAAGCATAGGTAAGATTTTGTACATTGGATCAGCTCCTTTTGTTAAAATAGGAGTAAAAACTCCATCTGATGGAAATCTACTTTATTTTTTACCGTCTGTCCTATTTTATACAAGGGGAACTATGTAATATATGTCACAACTTTGTCACTGAAATAGCCCTACTGAGTCATGTATAAGCTCTCAAGTTTTTATACAATATAACTATCTTTGTTTAGAAAGTGAGTCGATCAGTATGAGTTCGATAGATAATCAAGGGATAAATAACCAGAGAAAGAATATAGGTATGGTTTTAGTTTTGGGACTTGTTCTTGTTGTCGTTGCCATCGTCACGTTTTTCTTCTTGGTATTTGCAACCTCATCTGAACCCTTACCTGTATCCCGCCAAATCCAATCGTTTGAGTTAGAAGAAGCAACAGGAGAAACTTATCAATCGGATAACGGTAAGATCAAACTAGTCAGTTTCCTTCTTCTTAACTGCCCTGATGGAGTGTGTCCGATGACGATGTCAGATTTCTCGGATCTACAAAAAGAGTTAAAAGAAGATGGGCTCTTCGGGAAAGAAGTAGAGCTTGTTGCCATCACGTTTGATCCAGAGCGAGATGATATTCAGAGCTTAAAGGAGTATAGTACCTATTTTGATGCTGATTTAGAGGGATGGAAATTCCTGAGAGGAAGTGAGGAGCAAATAAAAGCCCTGTCCGATGATTTGGGCTATAGTTACTTTGTGGGTGAAGATGGTTCAGCGATGCATGCAACAACCATGTATATCTTGGACGGAAAGCATCAAATTCGTGCCTACCATAAGATGACCACTCGCCATGAGCAAATGAACAAAGAAGCAATTATGAAAGATATTCGACAATTAGTTAAAGAATAATGAGATAAGGAGATACGAATAAAATGAAAAAAAGAATTTTCCTCCTTTTCATCTCTACTTTGTGCCTGATTCTGCTTGTTGCGTGCCAGAATGAGAAAAAGCTGGAACCGCCTCATCAAGGCTCGATTATCATGGTTGATTTCGGGACGAATCCAAAAGAGGATATTTATGTGAATGACTCAGTAGAAGTATTTGTTACAGTGACGCAGGATGGTGAACCAGTCGTAGATGCTGAAGAGGTTACCTTTGAGATATGGCATGAAAAAGAGGAGATCATTGAACAGGATGAACACCAAGAGAACCATCATAAAAGCATGGAGGAGTATACCACGGATCATGATATGATCGAGGCCCCTATGAAAGAGGCGGGTCTGTATTCCATTCACTATTCGTTTGAAGAAGAAGGGACTTATTATGTGATGTACCATGTGACAGCAAGAGGGTTTCATACGATGAAAAAGTACGAGTTGCAGGTAAAGAAGCCTCAGTAACAGAAGGGTAAATAGGAAGTATGTATTGGAGGAGCCGCACTTAGTTTGCGGTTTTTCCATTGGAGGTGAAGAATGAAAAAGCCCATTTTCTATGGTAGTATTTTTTTGCTTTTTTTAATAAGTTATGTTGTTTTTCCTGGAAAAATAGATGCTTATGGAACCTATCTTAGAACGATTGAGTTACTTGTCTTAATTAGTATTTGTGGCTCTTATTTCTTCAAGTTATTGATTCTGAGTGATATGAAAGAATCTGACGAGAACTATCATTATTTTTTTTCGAGAGAAGTAGAACGAAACATGTATGCTGTTGGCTTCTTCATTTTCCTTCTTACAGGGATTGGACAGATCTTATCCAGACTAATGCAGTTGACGGTAGTAGGATCAGAAGCGTTTTGGAATGCGGGTTGGATCATGATCACTTCAATGAATATAGGGATCGTGAGTTGGGTACAGCCCTTACTGTTACTCGTGCTTTATCTTCAGACATTTTATAGAAAACATAAATGGTTTCTAAAATCCTTTCTTTTTATTGCCTTACTGTATACTTTTGCATGGAGTAGTCACGCTGTACACCATCATTTGCTGATCTCGCATACGATTCACCTTTCCGTGATTTCCATCTGGTTTGGAGGATTAATTGGATTTATTATGTATTCCTTTCAAGTGCCGAAAAAGAAGAGTGTTCTCAAATTTATTGTTGAAAAACTGCAATTATTTTCTCAAATAGCGATATGTTCTATTGTGTTTATCCTTTTTTCGGGAATGATTCTGGGAGTGGTCTACTTAGAATCTTGGAATCATCTGTTTGAGTCAAATTATGGCTTGACATTATTGTGGAAAATGGTCATATTTAGTCCTATATTACTCATTGCTGTTTTTCACAAGTATGTATGGCTTCCGAAGTTAATATCCATGGATATCGTCGAAGGAGAAACACCGGAAAGAAACTCGACAATTGTTCGGTTATTTTGGGGTCTAAGAATCGAGTTGATACTCGCAATTATTGTTTTGATCCTTGCTGGGTTTCTTTCTTCCACTTCACTACCTGAGAAGGAAAATCATCAGCACAATTCACACCATGGAACAGGAATCATGAACATCAATGTTGAAAAATATGAGCTAGCAGATTCCATTGAAGCAAGGAGAACAAAATCTTATGAAACTAATTTCTTGGAATGTGAACGGTCTAAGAGCTTGTGTAACCAAAGGATTTTCAGACTTTTTTCGTGAAATTGACGCAGATATTTTTTGTGTTCAAGAAACGAAGTTACAAGAAGGTCAAATTGAATTAGAAACAGACGGGTATTTTCAATATTGGAATTACGCAGTGAAAAAAGGGTATTCAGGTACAGCGGTTTTTACTAAACGTGAACCTCTCTCAGTCAGATATGGAATAGGGAGCGAAGAGTACGACAGGGAAGGAAGGGTGATTACCCTTGAGTTCAATGATTTCTTCCTTGTCACTGTATATACACCTAATGCCCAGAGAGATTTAGCAAGACTTGAGTATAGACTGACATGGGAGGATCTCTTTCGTTCCTATCTCATAGAGCTTGATCAAATAAAGCCGGTTATTATTTGTGGAGATCTGAATGTAGCGCATCAGGAGATTGATTTGAAAAACCCAAAATCAAATCGAAAAAATTCTGGGTTTACAGAGGAAGAGCGAGGCAAGATGACAGAATGGCTTGAATCAGGATTTGTAGATTCCTACCGTTATTTTTATCCTGAACAAGAAGGAGCATATACATGGTGGTCCTATATGGCTAAGGTAAGAGAAAGAAATATCGGCTGGAGAATCGATTATTTTATTGTTTCTGAAAGACTCGTCGGTTCTTTACAGGAATCCTTGATATTCACTGACGTAATGGGAAGTGATCATTGTCCTGTGGGCTTGGAGATCAAAGAGTCTAATCAAGGAGTAGAAAAGTAATGGAAACGTATACGGTGGTTAAAGCCCTAAACAACAATGTTATTATTGCTCATCATCCAACGTATCAGGAAGTTGTTCTTATTGGTAAAGGAATAGGATTTGAGAAAAAGAAAAATGATCAGATTGAATCAGCTATTATTGAAAAATTATTTATTCTTAAGGATGAGCATGAACAATCTAATTATAAAAAGCTTCTTGATCATATTGATGAAGGCTTTATAGAAACGATGAATGATCTGATCTTCTATATTCAAAGCAAGATACCTACTCGCTTGAATGAACATATTCATTTAGCTCTTACAGATCATATTGCTTTTGCTCTGCGGCGCATGGAGCAAGGGTTAGATATCAAAAATCCATTCATTGTAGAAACGAAAGCGTTATATCCACTAGAATATCGAATCGCCAAAGAGGTTACGGAAATCTTGAATCAGAAGCTTGCTGTATCACTACCTGAAGGGGAGGTAGGATTTATCGCTTTGCATATTCATAGTGCCATTACGAGCAAAAGAATTTCAGAGGTCAATCTACATTCTCAATTGATTAGTAAGCTCATTGATCTTATCGAGCAAACCCTTTTCATTGTGATTGATCCAGATAGTATTCATTATCTTCGACTGATACGGCATCTTCAACATGCCATAGAACGGGTTATTGCAGGGGAGGAAGTGGAAGAGCCACACATGTTAACTGAGGTCTTGCGAGAAGAATATCCTCTATGCTATAATCTTTCTTGGAAGCTTATTAAAATAATGCAGCAAACGTTAAAGAAGCCTGTTTGCCACGCAGAAGCATGTTATCTGACGATGCATTTGCAAAGGCTTACTAAAAAAATAAAATAATCAAGAATCATTTTTTTCGTGTTACTGATTCGATCAGGCATGAGGGGAAAGTGATTGAATAATGCATGATTTTCGTTTTTTTTGTGCATCATTCAGTCATAGACTTCTCATGCCTTTTTATTTTGCTTGCTGCATACTACAATTGATGAAGGAGGAAAAAATAATGTTTAAACAAGCTTTTGGAGTGTTACAAAAAGTAGGAAAAGCATTAATGCTACCTGTAGCTATTCTACCAGCTGCCGGATTATTGCTGGCGATTGGAAATGCGATGCAAAATCCTAACCTAGTATCTAGAATTGCTGCGCTAGAAGCGGGTTGGCTTCAACTTGTGGCTCAAGTGATGGAGCAATCTGGCGGGATTGTCTTTGCTAATCTTGCCTTGTTATTTGCGGTAGGGGTTGCTGTAGGATTGGCAAAAGGTGACGGTGTAGCGGGACTTGCGGCTATCATCGGGTTCTTGGTAATGAATGTAACCATGGGAGTTTTACTGGGAGTTAGGGTAGAGGATCTAGCCAATGACCCAGCCTACGCCAGTATCTTAGGGATACCCACTTTGCAGACGGGGGTATTCGGCGGGATTATCATAGGGATACTTGCCGCTTACATGTATAATCGGTTTTATACCATTGAGCTTCCTTCTTACTTAGGTTTTTTTGCAGGGAAGCGCTTTGTACCCATTATCACCGCTGTAAGCGCATTAGGTCTTGGTATTGTTATGATTTTCATTTGGCCGCCAATTCAGCATGGATTAAATGTGTTCTCGCACAGTATGATTGATGCGAATCGTACAACGGCTGCCTTTATTTTTGGTGTTATTGAAAGAGCATTGATTCCTTTTGGTTTACATCATATTTTCTACGCACCGTTCTGGTTTGAATTTGGTTCGTATACCAATGCTGCTGGAGAGATTGTACGTGGAGATCAACGTATGTTCTTCGAACAGGTTAAGGATGGAGTAGAATTAACAGCGGGTACTTTCATGACAGGTAAATTCCCATTTATGATGTTTGGTTTACCAGCTGCTGCTTTAGCCATTTATCATTGTGCCAGACGTGATCAGAAGAAATTAGTTGCAGGAATTATGGGCTCTGCAGCATTAACTTCCTTTTTAACAGGAATTACTGAGCCAATCGAATTCTCTTTCTTATTCGTTGCTCCTGCTCTCTTCGTGATTCATACTATTTTCGCTGGATTATCCTTTATGATCATGGATATTTTAAACGTTAAAATTGGAATGACCTTCTCCGGAGGGGTTATTGACTTCTTATTATTTGGAGTGCTGCCAAATCGAACAGATTGGTGGTTAGTGATCCCGGTTGGTCTAGTTTTCGCTGTCATTTATTACTTTGGCTTCCGTTTTGCCATAACGAAATGGAACCTAATGACCCCAGGTCGAGAGAAAGTGACGGAAGAAGAGGGGAATGCCAAGCCACAAGCAGGAAATTTAGCTTTTGAAGTTCTAGCGGCTATGGGCGGAAAAGAGAACATCTCTTATTTAGATGCATGTATCACTCGCTTAAGAGTTTCAGTCAATGATAGTAAAAAGGTAGACAAAGAACGCCTGAAGAAGCTTGGAGCGGCAGGAGTCCTTGAGGTTGGAAATAATATTCAAGCTATTTTTGGACCTAAATCAGATACGTTAAAAGGACAAATGAAAGACATCATGGATGGAAAGAGTCCAGCTGCACATCCAGTTTCACCGGAGCAAGAAGTGAGAGAGCAGATAGAAGATGTGGTTCCAGATGCTTTAGAAAACAAGCTAAAAGGTCAAGAATCCTTCGTGATGCCGATTGAGGGAGAACTTCTTCCAATAAGTGAAGTGCCAGACCAAATCTTTTCGGAAAAAATGATGGGGGATGGATTTGCTATTCTTCCAAAAGACGGAAAAGTTGTTTCCCCAGTAGACGGTAAGATTGTCAATTTATTTCCGACAAAGCATGCGATAGGTATTGAATCGAAAAATGGCTTTGAGATCCTGATTCATGTAGGTATTGATACTGTAAAGCTAAAAGGAGAAGGATTCGAAGCTCTAGTCAGCCAAGGTGATGAAGTGAAAAAAGGGCAGCCATTGTTGAACGTAGATCTTGAATACGTGAAAAAGAATGCCCCTTCGATCATGACTCCTATTGTCTTCACTAATTTATCTGAAGGACAACATATTCAAATAGTAAAGCAAGGATTTAGAAAACTTAAGGAAGAAAATGTAATCAAAATTTCTGAATCTAAGTAAAGATCAATCCTTTGATATTTTCACTTTTTTGTTTGATTTTGACAAGAGGTTAGGGTTTCTAGAATGGGACCTTGACCTCTTTTGTTTTTGAGTAAAGTGAGATTTTTCTTTTTCTGAAAGCTGGTTATATTGAAGCTCCAATTGATCAATGAATTTCAGGAGTAACTCTCCTGTGTTGATGGCATCGTCTATACCTCTATGTGCTTTTCCAATGGGGTTGATTCCTGTTAGAGCTAAAGCTGTTTTTAACCCTAATTGATTCCGATTATTTTTGTCTATGATTTTCCCGATAGAATGTTGAATGTCATTATAATTCATGAACCAGTCAAGCTTGATTTTATTACGAGTACATTGGTCAATGAGATGGATTTTATCATCCTTACCCCATGAGCAGAGAAAGTAATCTGCCCCAATCCACTCGATAAATTGTTTCATAGCCTTGGCAAAGGGAATGATTTTTTTTGTGTCTTCTTTTTTCATGTTGATAAATTTTCTAGTGCTTTTACCAATATAGCCACTTTTGGGGGAGATATAGACTTGAAATTGATCCGTGATTTTTTGACTTTTCAGATCTATTTTACATGCCCCAATCTCTACAATTTCACTTAGCTGTCCTTTTTTATAACGCTTTACTAGTTCTAAGTCATATACAATAGCATTCAAAAAAATTCATCCCTTCTAACAATTTAAAGATCAACAAAAATATGATAAAATATGGTTTGGGTAAAGAATATACCAAAAACGGTAGCAACGTCAAAATATTAAGATGGATAGGAGAAGTAAATAATGGAAAAAGTTCTTGTTTTCGGTCATAAAAATCCAGATACTGATACCATTTGTTCCGCGATTGTCTATGCAGAATTAAAAAAACAGCTTGGTTTAGAGGCTGAGCCTGTTCGTTTAGGACAGATCAATGGTGAAACCCAATTTGTGTTAGATTATTTTAAGGTAGCACTACCTCGATTGGTTGAAACAGTAGCTAATGAAGTGAACAGTGTCATTCTGGTAGACCACAATGAGCGTCAACAAAGTGTGGAAGATATCGATAAGGTGCGAGTAGTAGAAGTTATCGATCACCACCGAATTGCTAATTTTGAAACAAGTGATCCTTTATATTATCGTGCAGAGCCTGTGGGTTGTACGACAACTATTTTAAATAAATTATATAAAGAGAATGGGGTTAAGGTATCAAAGGAGATGGCGGGCTTAATGTTATCCGCGATTATTTCCGATACCCTCCTTTTTAAATCACCAACATGTACAGCACAAGATGTAGCGGCTGCTAAGGAACTTGCAGAAATCGCAGGGGTTGATGCGAATAGCTATGGATTAGAGATGTTAAAGGCTGGGGCAGATCTAAGCGATAAATCTATCGAAGAATTAATTTCTTTAGACTCTAAAGAGTTTCCAATGGGAAGCTATAAAGTAGAGATTGCTCAGGTCAATGCTGTGGATACGAACGATGTTATTTCTCGTCAACAGGAATTAGAGAACGCATTAACTCAACGTATCGCTGAGAAGAATTTAGACTTATTCTTATTAGTTGTAACAGATATATTAAATAATGATTCAGTCGGTTTAGCTTTAGGTAATCAATCAAAAGCGGTAGAGCAGGCTTTTAACGTAACCCTTGTTGATAACAAGGCTGTACTTAAAGGGGTAGTATCTCGTAAAAAACAAATTGTTCCTCCTTTAACAGATACATTAAGCAAAATGTAAAGAATGAAGAGTAGAATAGAGCAGCCTCAATAATAAGAGGCTGTTTTTTTGTTGGAAAAATAGGAAATAGTGACATAAGGAGATTCTGTGAAAAATATTTGACAATAATGTGAACGGGAGTATATGATAATAGCAAAGGGGATGATAAGAATGGACGCAAAGCGTGTGAAACCATTGCTGCTAATAAAAACGATTACGACAATCGGGTTAATGATAGGTTTTGTTATTTCGATGCTGGGCTTGTTTGAAAGCGGTCTCAGAATGGAGTATATGCTGTCCATTGGAATGAGCTTTATGGTATCCTCCATGCTGTTATTCGGGTTTGGCATGTTTATCCCGCTAATGGAAGAAGTAAGTGAAGAGAAAGAAGCGATTAGAGAGAAATAGTCATAGATAAAAGCAAAAAAAGTATAAATACAAGGAACGAGATAAATAAAAAAAACCGACCTTTTGATGAAAAATTCATTTTATCAAGGTCGGTTTTTATCATGTTCTAACCATCAGGTGGAGTAAAAACTCCATCTGATGGAAGTCTACTTTATTGATGAATTTTTTTGTTGTCGAGATTTTAATGATTGTGCATTCCAAAGGACATAACCCAAATCGTACCGACAACAATGATCAAAGCGCAAAAGACTCCATACACAATATTGATAACCTGTGCTTTACCATCTTCACCCTCAGTAACATGCATGAACATAAAGAGCTGTAAAGCGGCTTGAACGACTGCTAGGGAACCTATAATCCACATGACCACATGAAAGGATAACGAGGTTTTTAACGCTATACCAGCCGCTGCAAAAGTAAGGATAAGGGATAATAAGAAGCCATAAACCTGACTCATTGGAAAACGATTTGTATTTTTCTCCATTTATAACACCATCCCTTTTAAATAAACAAATGTGAAGATAAAAATCCAAACAACATCAAGAAAGTGCCAGTATAATCCAATAATAAATATTTTACGAGCGGTTACTGGAGTTAATCCTCTTTTGAGCAGCTGCATAATGATGATGATCGCCCAGCCAATTCCTAGGGCTACGTGAGCACCATGTGTCCCTAATAGGACAAAGAAGCTAGAAAGAAAAGCACTGGTTTGCATCGTAGCTCCTTCATGAACATAATGAATAAACTCATTTATTTCCATGTAGAGAAAGCCAGCTCCAAGAGCTAAGGTAATAATTAACCAGGTTAATAACCCCTTCACATTATTTCGACGCATTTCAAAAATAGCAATCCCACATGTAAAACTACTTGTTAAGAGCAGAACGGTTTGAATTAAGACATCCTTCATGACGATAATGTCTTGATGAGTAGGGCCGCCAGCATAACGTTCTGCTAAGACGGCGTATACTCCAAAAAGCGTGGCAAACAATACAATTTCTGCGCCAAGGAAAATCCAAAATCCGAAAATATTTAAACGACTTTGTTCCGTCTGATATTCCAAAGGTAAGGATGTATCTACTTTACTTGCCATAGGAATGCACCTCTCCCTCTTTATTTCTCCATGAGCGTTCTGTGTCGATAATTTCATCAGTATGGATATGGTAGCCTTCGTCATAATCAAATGAACGATAGATCAATCCAGCTATGATGCTAAGGGAGGCAATAGCTGCTGCTAGATGCCATTCAAAGACCAGAAGGAATCCGACAATACCAAAGGCAACGCACATAATGAAAGGCTGACCAGAGTTGCTAGGCATATGAATTTCTTCAATATCCTTGTCTGAGATGTTTAATCCTTTGTTGTTTTTCTTCATGTTCCAGAAGGCATCATGTGAATTCACCTCAGGTACAACGGCAAAGTTATAATATTGAACTGGAGTAGCCGTAGACCATTCAAGTGTTCTAGCTCCCCATGGGTCACTAGGAATATTTCGATCTGCATAGCGTAAGCTCCAATAGATGTTATAGCAGAAAGCCGCAAATCCTAAAGCTAGAATAATGGACCCAATGGCTGAAACAAGGAATAATGGAGCAAATCCTGACTCAACCGAGAAGGTGTAGGAGCGTCTAACGGCACCACTTAAGCCTAAGAAAAACATAGGGAAGAAAGTGAGATTGAAGCCGATGACAAACAACCAGAAATGATACTTACCGATTTTTTCATTTAACATGTGACCGAACATTTTAGGCCACCAATAATACAGACCTGCAAAGACGGCAAAAACGACACCAGGAATCAGAACATAGTGGAAGTGAGCAACCAAGAATAGCGTATTATGATACTGATAATCTGCCGCTCCCATAGCAAGCATGACACCAGTCACCCCACCAATAACAAAACAAGGAATGAAGGCAAGTGCCCAAAGCATAGCTGTGGTCATTCGTATGTGTCCTTTGCGCATCGTAAACAACCAGTTGAAAATCTTAACCCCAGTAGGTACAGCGATGAGCATGGTCGTAATGGAGAAAAACGAATTCACCGCAGGACCAGCCCCCATTGTATAGAAATGGTGCACCCAGACAACCATACTGAAGAGGGCGATACCAAGGATAGAGTAAACCATGGACTTATATCCATATAAGTTCTTTCTAGAAAACGTAGCGATAACTTCTGAGAAGATTCCAAAAGCAGGTAAAGCCACAATATACACTTCAGGGTGTCCCCATAACCAGAAGAGGTTAGCCCAGAGCATATCTAATCCCCCACCAGAAACGGTGAAGAAATGTGTTCCAAAGAGTCGGTCAAATGTCATAAGACCTAAAGCTACTGTAAAGATAGGGAAGGCTGCCACAATAATCACAGATGTGATCAGTGTTGTCCAAGTGAACATTGGCATTAGCATAAGAGTCATGCCTTTTGTTCTCATTTTCAAGATAGTGACGATAAAATTAATCCCCGTCATGAGTGTACCAATACCAGCAATCTGCAAGGCGATCGCATAGTAATTATTTCCTATACCTGGACTATACTCTTTCCCAGCGAGAGGGAAGTAGGAAGTCCATCCTGCATCAGGTGATCCTCCGATTACAAAGGAGATGTTGAAAAGCATCGCGCCGCTAAAGAATAGCCAAAAGCTTAAGGCATTTAATTGAGGAAAAGCGACATCTCTTGCTCCAATTTGTAAAGGAATGATGACGTTCATCAAACCGATAAGAAAAGGCATGGCCATAAATAAGATCATAATAACGCCATGAGTTGTAAATATTTCATTATAGTGTTGTGCATCTAAAAATTGCATTTCAGGTCTAGAGGTCTGGACTTTCATCAATAATCCATCCATGCCTCCACGGAAAAACATGAGTACGGCAGCAATAATATACATAATTCCAATTCGTTTATGATCAACAGTTGTGAGCCATTCTCTCCACAACCATTTCCATTTTTTATAATAGGTTAAACCAGCGATAATACCAAGCGATGTTAGCGCAATGGCAATTTGAGATCCAAGAATTAATGGATCACCGGTAATAAAAAACTCGTTCCAATTAATGCCCATTATGCTCACCTCCAGGTGCATTTTCCTTCTTCATTTGTTCATGCTGACCATGATTGTTATGTTGGTTTAGTCGTTCATTTTGTCGTTCAATAAGTTCAAGCCACTCTTCTTTGTTGCGATAGTTATCAGGCTTGTCGAAGATTCTTCCTTGGTATCCATGTCCTCGATATAGTTCAGGATGAGTATAGGTAGGAGAATAAAGTTCAGCATGATTGACCCATTCTAAATGCGTATTAGAAAAAGTAAGTCGACCCAGGTGAGTAGGTTTCAGTATTTCTTCATACTTTTCTTCGGTCAGCTTAGGAGCTGATTCCTGTACCTCGTTGACCCATTTCTCGTAATCCTTTGGACTTAGAGCAAGCACTTCAAATTGCATGTCAGCATATCCACGCCCATTGAAGTTTGTGTTTCTTCCTTCATATGAACCAGGGTAATCAGCGATGAGATACATTTGAGTTTCCATTTTTGCCATTGTGTACTTTTGTCCTCCTAAAGCCGGAACCCAAAAGGATTGCATTGTCGTTGCTGATGTTAATTTGAAATCAATAGGTGTGCCAATAGGAATATTAACATAATTGACAGTTTCAATTCCCTCTTCAGGATAACTGAAGATCCATTTCCAATCGGCAGAGGTGACGTGGATAGTGACTGGCTTGACATCCTCATACCCTTTTGGAATTTCCTCTAATTCATATAACGTTTTTACTGTGGGAATCGTTAGAGCAATGACAATGAGAATTGGAATTCCCGTCCATAGAATCTCTAAAAAGACACTGCCGTGTTCTTCAGGTGGCTCGTAATCTTTATTTTCGGGTTTTTCTCTATATTTCCACACAATATAAGCAAATAATGCAAATACCACAACAACGACAAGCAGCATCCAAATGAGTGACCAGTTAATGAGATCAAGAATGTTTTGGGCTACAGGTCCTTGAGGGTTGAAGACAACCATATTGTTCTGACAACCTGAAAGCAGAAAAATAAACAATAAGCTTGCCAATGAAACCACCATTTTTTTCATTTTCATTAAGTATCAACTCCTTCTGTAGAAAAAAAAGAGGGAAAGTGAGCTCAACTTTCACACTTTGTTCATATGTTCACAATCTAGATAAAAAAAACAAGATAGTGAACAAGATCACATCTTCAACTATAAATTGATGGTATCATAGAAAGGTTGAAAAAGCGGTGTCGGAAAATTGAATAAGCGGTGACAAAAATAGTAAGGAAATATATGACAAAGAAAGTCCTTTATTATCAGTAAATAAAGGACTTTCTTGTATAAAATGGATAAAGATTGAGCCAAGCTATTTTATCCAAACTATATAAATTGGTTTAATGGTGATGGAGTTCATCCATCAAATCCATATTGTCCTCAATAAGATCAACGATGGTACCTGCTTCTTCTCGATTGAAGAAAAAGTTGGTTTCTTCTTCCATCATGACATTTCGATCTGTGATCATTCGATTCACTCGTCTTAAGACACCATCACCTGTTTCTTGAACGATTCCAAATTGGTAAGCAATTTCTGCTTCTCCTTCAATTTCAAAAGCAGTGACCTCAGGTGTTGTCCACTCTACACGAATTTCTTGTTCACCATATTCATCGTCCGTTTCCTCTAAGGCATATGTTTCCTCATCGTCCTCTTCAATTAAAATATAATCTTCATCCCCATCTTCGTCCTCAAATAAAATATAATCATCTTCTTCATTTACATCGTTCATAAAGTCGTGGAATGTTTCGTGAACAGCATCTATAATATCTTCCATGTCTGGGAGGAGTGTTCTAGAGGTTTGTTCAAGAACCAGATCAAATTCCTCCATATAAAATTCTTCATTATATGGATCAAAGTAAAGAGTACAAAAAACCTCTCTTTCCTCATCTTCCGTTTCCACAAAAAAATCAACTTTTGGATGCTTAGAGGCCCTGTTAATGGAGATATGACCGATTTCGTCATATTTTTCACATATCGATTCTAAATAATCTTGAAGTTCCCCACAAACTCGGTCAAACCATTCTAATGACATATCATTTCCTCCTTAAGAATATCTTTTTTCACTCTTAGTATTTCTTAAAAAGAAGGGATCAGTAAGGCAATTTGTGGGGACATCCGCAGATTAAAAATTTTCAAGAACGACTTTGCCCATCATTTTTCCACTTTCGAGAATTTGGTGTGCTTCCTTTACGTTCTTGGCATTAATCTTCTCAATACGTTTCGTTAAGGTCGTTTGAATGATCCCTTGATCCACGAGAGTGCTTATGTTTTGAAGAAGGTGATGCTGCTTCAACATATCCTGCGTTTGGAATAAAGATCGAGTAAACATCATTTCCCAAGTGAAAGACACACTTTTACTAAATAATAATCGCAAGTTTACAGGCTTTTCAGTCTCCACAATGGAGCTGATTTTCCCTTGAGGCTTAATGGCATCTGCCATGTTTTCCCAATGTTGATCGGTGGAATTTAGACATAAAATAGCGTCGATTTGATCAAGACCTAATTCTGAAAGCTGAGATGTAAAAGGATGGTAATGATTAATGACATAATCAGCCCCATTTGATTTGACCCAGTCAATCGTTTCGGCGCGTGACGCTGTGCCCACTACGGTTAAACCGGCATACTTGGCTAATTGAGTAGCTATAGACCTACTCCTCCGGCAGCACCGATAATAAGGATTGACTTCCCTTGATTTAGTTCCTTATCAAGAGGAAGGGATAGGCGGTCAAATAATGCCTCCCAAGCCGTGATAGCTGTTAGTGGAAGGGCAGCAGCTTCTGCAAAATCTAATGAAGCAGGCTTCTTTCCAACAATTCTTTCATCAACAAGATGGTACTCACTATTTCCACCTTGCGGTCAATAGCGCCAGCATAAAAAACTTCATCTCCTACTTGAAAGAGAGAAACTTCTTCTCCCACTTCTTCGACGATCCCAGCAACATCCCAGCCAAGAATTTTTGGCGTTTCTTCGATCGCTTCCTTTGGTGAGCGAACTTTTGTATCAACTGGATTGACTGAAATCGCCTTGACTCTAACTAGAAGATCTTTTCCCTTTGCTTTTGGCTTTGGAATCTCCAGATCAAGTAAGCTTTCTGGCTGATCAATCGGTAAATATTTGTATAGACCTACTGCTTTCATCGTTTCTCTCATGGTTTCTTTCATTTTTAATCCTCTCCTTAGAAAATTGAATATAACTTGCTTGTAAATTTATTCTATAGGCTTATAATGTTTAATAAAAGTACGCACATAAATGTAATATAGTATCAATTTGTATACTATTGGGAGGGGAATGACATGAGAAACCGTAAAAGTGGTTACGGCTTATGTGGGGAAGAATTGCAATATTCATGCCCCGTAGAGGCGACGCTAGATGTAATAGGAGGAAAGTGGAAGGGGATTATTTTATTTCATTTGTTAAACGGGACAATGCGGTTTAACGAGTTCCGCAGACTCATGCCAGGAATTACTCAGAGAATGCTGACTCTTCAATTGCGTGAGCTGGAAAATGATAAAATCATCCATAGAGAAGTATACAAACAAGTTCCGCCTAAGGTGGAATATTCCATTACGGAGTTTGGCAGGACATTAGAACCGATCATTTTTCAAATGCGTGCTTGGGGTGAAGAGTACCGGAAGATTGTTGAAGGTGAGAGTGGATCATAGTATGATAAAGGCTACATATAAGTAGACTGCCATCAGCTGGAGTCTTTACTCCACCTGGCGGTTAGAAGATAAATACGTTGAAGAAATGAGGAAGAGGAATGTCAAAAGGGCTTAGTGGAAAGCGAATCGTTATCACCGCTTCACGTAAAACAGAGGAAATGTGTACATTGATTGAAAAACAAGGGGGGATGCCCCTCATTCGTTCTCTTCAAGGAACGGTGTTTTTAGCTGAGGCAGAAGTAGAGCCTTCTCTTAGGCACTATATTCGAGAAGGAGCAGATTGGTCGATTTTCACAACGGGTATAGGGACAGAAACGTTAGTGACAATTGCACAAAAATTAGAGCTGGAACATGATTTTTTAGACGTAATCAAAAAATCAAAGGTAGCATCAAGGGGCTATAAGACGGTTGCTGCTCTAAAAAAAATAGGGGTAACACCTTTAGCTGTTGATGAAGATGGGACGACGCGTGGATTAACAAGAGCGTTGGAAGAAGTTGATTTTACGAATCAAAAAGTGATGGTTCAGCTTCATGGGGAAACAGCCCCCACTCTTACTCAATTTCTAGAAAAGAGAGGGGCTGAAGTGCTTCATATCTTACCATACCAACACATCCCACCTGAAAAAGAGACGGTTCAAAAACTATGCACAGAAATCATTAGTCATGAAGTAGATGCAGTATGCTTTACCACTGCGATTCAAGTGCGTTCCTTGTTTTCTTATGCAAAAGAGCAACATTGCCTAGAGGAAGTGATCTCTTCCTTCAAAGAGAAGGTACTAGCAGTTGCAGTAGGAAAGGTGACGGCTGAGGCGTTAACGGAAGAAGGAGTCGAGCGTTGGTTAGCTCCTCAAAACGAAAGAATGGGCGCTATGATTATGGAATTATCTCGCTATTATGGAGAATAATAATCCAGCTATGTTCCATGTGTCAGACAGTCTTGTGAAGAACAAGACTGTTTTTTGTGTTTTTAGCACAGAAATGGACACCCTAGGAGTAGACCCCAAAAATAGGTGTTAAGAAATTGAATAGAATAAAAATAGGGAGGAAGTAACGATGAAACTAACTCCAGAACAGCGTGTTACCTTACATGGATTTAATAATTTAACTAAATCATTAAGCTTTAATATGTATGATATTTGTTATACAAAAACGAGGGATGAGAGAGAAGCATATATCCAATATATTGATGAACAATATAATGCGGAGAGGTTAACGAATATCCTCAAGGCAGTGTCAGAAATTATCGGTGCCCATGTATTAAATGTGGCAAAACAAGATTATGTACCACAGGGTGCTAGCGTAACTTTATTGGTATCCGAAGGCCCTGTTGTAGAAGTGCCGACCGAATCCTTTGAAGAGTCACCGGGACCTCTGCCAGACAATGTAGTGCTGCAATTAGATAAAAGTCATATTACGGTTCATACATATCCAGAGTACCACCCTGATGAGGGGATTAGTACTTTTAGAGCGGATATAGATGTTTCAACCTGCGGTGAGATATCCCCTCTTAAAGCTCTAAACTATCTTATTCGCTCCTTCGATACGGATATAATCACGATTGATTATCGGGTCAGAGGCTTTACCAGAGATATTAATGGGCATAAACTATTCATTGATCATGAGATAAGCTCCATACAAAATTATATTCCTGATGACATAAAAAATGTGTATGACATGATTGATGTGAATATTTATCAGGAAAATATTTTTCATACAAAGTGTAAATTAAAAGAATTTGATCTGAACAACTACTTGTTTGGATATACCAAAGAAAAGCTGGAAGCTGAGGAGATAGAAGATATCGCGGCAAGAGTTAAGTCTGAGATGGATGAGATTTTCTATGGCAAAAACATGAATCATGGATTTATACAGTGATAGGGATTGAGTCCTTACATGTATCAAGCAAGACTTGTTTCTAAGTAACTAGGAGGTACTTAGAACAGGTCTTTTATTTTTATTTTTTTTTTGACTATTATCTAACTTTTAAATTTGCTATTTATTAACATAAATAGATTGACTTTTTTGAAAAAAATGTAATATAATAACTTCAGAAGTCAGATAAGAGTCAGTCAGCTACAGCTTGACCAAGCAATGATACTTGATTACTTAAGGGGGAATGCTTACGGATAGCCTGTATGCTTAGTGTTCAAAATGTCATTGTGTCGGGGAGGATTAAGGAAAATAATTAATGAAAGGTGAGGGGATGAAATGATAGGTCAGTTTAGAAAGAAAATGATTGTGATTCCGTTATGTTTGATTATGCTGTTCGCAGTCTTATTGTCAACACTAGAATTAAATACTTTTGCAGCTAATGCTGCTGTTGAACAAATGTTCTTGGAGGATTTGGCGATTCAAGAAACCCAGAATTCGAATTTTTCACAGCTAGGAGGTCCTGACCTTCTGTTTTTTGAAGAAAACTTCGATGATTCCACTAGATTTGGTTCCACAGGTGGAGTGATCATTCCTGAACCATGGATTCAGGAGGGGTCTAATAATAGTACAGCGAGAACCTCAGCATCCAACTATGCTCCATCTGTACCAAATATGGTCAAAATTGATGTGACAGATGCATTAGCACTGCCATTAAATACAACAGGGTATGACAATATTAAGGTAAGTTATTCCACAAGAGCCTCTTCCTACAGCGCGGGCAGCATGATTGTAGAATGGTCGGCTGACGGTGGAAGCAATTGGACTACCTTAGAGGAATTCAAACTCCCAGCTGGTACGACAAGTTCTCCAAATACAGAGAAAACATGGAACTTAGGAAATCAAGCTAACAATAATCCAAACTTCAAGGTGAGATTTAGAGTTGGAAACCCTATTAGCGGAAATATCTATTTTGACAGTGTTGCGATTTCTGGACAAGCTATCCCTGGAATTACGCCGGTTATTCCACCGATTTCTCCACCGACTGACCTACCAGAAGGGAAGTCTTGCACAGACTTTCCAAGTACAATCTTATATGAAGATGTGGAAATTGGTACAGCAGGGAACCGTCCGATCTATATGTCTATCGCAGTTCCTGAAACCCCTCCAGCAGATCCAATGCCCGTAGTGGTATATGTTCATGGAGGAGGATGGAACCATGGAGATCGAAAAGGAGATAATAACGCTACTTTAAGAAATATTTGTGGTATGGTAAGTAAGCGAGGCTATATTGGAGTTACCGTTGATTATCGTTTGACAGGAGAGGCTATTTATCCTGCTCAAATCCAAGATGTTAAGCTTGCGATTCGATACTTAAGAGCTCATCGTGGAATGTACAAGCTAGATCCAAGTCGAATTGGTGTCTGGGGAGTGTCAGCGGGAGGTCATCTTGCTTCTTTATTAGGGACAACTGGAGATTTAATGCAGGGTGAGTTGATTGAATTAGATAATGGAAATATTGTTGAAACCTTAGATCTTGAAGGAACTGGAGGGTGGCAGGAATATTCGTCCAAGGTTCAAGCTGTTATTGATTGGTATGGACCCGCTGATTTTATAACTCCCGAGGCTAATAAGGATCGTTCATTAACAGCATTATTAGGAGGACCAGCTGGAACATTACCTAATCTTGCGCGCTTGGCTATGCCCGGTACCTATGCCTCATCAGATGATCCTCCATTCTGGATTCGTCATGGTAAGGATGATAAAAGAGTTCCTTATACACAAAGTGAAAAGTTCGCTCAGCAATTAAGAAATGGTGGAGTACAGGTTGTTGATCTGAAAATAGTTCCTAAACAAGGGCATGGCTTTACTGGTGAAGCCAAAACTCAAGCAGATAGAGAAGCTTGGGCATTTCTTGATCAGCATGTGAAAAATAAGGTTGTAACAAACCCGATTATTTATAAACCGGGTTATAACCCTAATCAGCAATAAGCTAGGAGAATGGGCATTAGCATGTATTTATACTAAACAAAGAAGCAGTAGATGTAAGGAAATCCTTAATCTACTGCTTTTTTCTACGAGATTTTAGCTCGCTTGTACTCTAAACAAGAGTGTGAAATCTGATAAACTTGAGTTAGGTATCTTTTTTCTAGTATGCTTAAAATACATTTAATGAACATGTTATATGAGATAGGTCGGGATATAGAGGGGGTATGAATATGCAGAAGAGAAGCAGTCGAAAAAACTTTCAAGCACGCTTGGAGGAAATGATAGAATGTCTTCGAGATGAGATAAGAAATGGTGCTTTAACAGTGGGAAGCTTTCTTCCCTCAGAAAAAGATTTGGAGAAACGCTTCAAATTAGGAAATAGCTCTATTCGAAAAGGCTTAGCTGTTTTGGTGTCAGAAGGATGGATCGAAAAGATTCCGAGAGTGGGCAACCGAGTAATCAATATAGGATCAGAAGAAAAAACCATCATTAAATTTGGGTATTCGAGTCGCTTTCCTCAATTAATCGAATTAGAGCAGATCATTGAAAAGTTTCATCAAGAATATCCTACGATCCATGTTCAATTATTAGAATTACCTTTGAGTGAATATAGCTTTTCCTTAAAAAGCTACCTAGAGGCTGGGGTTCTTGATGTGGTTATGCTAAGCAATAACAATTTTCAATATTTTATAGATACCTCAAATACGGAGATGCTTGAGAATGTTTCAATGAACGAGGAAATGTTTCCTTTTTTAAATCAAGCATTTCAACACGAGGGTTGTTTATTGGCTCAACCGTTTATTTTTTCACCTGTGATTCTATGTTATAACCGTGAACATTTCCGTCAGGCAGAGGTATCTGAACCAGATAGCAGTTGGACATGGCACGATTTACTGAACGCTGCACAGCAAGTAGCGATGAAGAATCATACCTATGGGTTCTATTATCATTTGCCTTCTCGGAACCGCTGGCCTATTTTTATGCTCCAGAGTGGTATGAAACTAGTTCCAGATGAGCACGGGAAATACAAAGTGAAAGGGACTAAATTAGTCGAGGGATTGACGATATGTCGGGATATGATCTTAAACCCTGACGTGTTCCCCATACTTATAACGGAAAACGAAGCTGATGTGGAAGCGCTCTTTCTGGAAGAGAAGGTGTCTGTCATTATGACGACCTACTTCTATCTTAATGCCTTTAAAGATTCAGGGCTTACTTTTGATTGTGTCGCCAATCCCTACCTTCGAAAACTCGGATACATTGTTAATTACTATTGGTTTAGCGATTAATAAACGTTCAGTGGTGAAGGAAAAAGCAAAACAATTTGTAGACTATATGACTTCTTATCAAACACAGTTACATATTAGACAGCATACGCTTACTTTGCCGGCAATGCGTAAGGCGACCGAATGGGAAGGGCAGGAATCAATTTATAGACCTTCCCGATACTTTATGTTTCGTGAAATTGTTCCTACATACAAGCAAATCACAGAACTTGGTTTAAATAATAAGCAATTTATTGATATTCAGTTAGAAATCATGCTTTATGTATCTGGAGTACATGATATAGGTGCATTTTGTAGCCGATTAGAAGAAATACTCTCGAACATAGAGGAACGGTAAATTTTCATTCAAAAAGTATTTCATAATACACAGAATATTCATTGATCACTTGTCCTAAAATAATGAAAATCCGTTACAATGATACTATTCAAAATGTTTTATTGAAAGGACAATAATCATGACAGATATGCAACTGGTTTTTTTCATTTCTTTTCATCACAACCATTTGTTTTTTAATTCCTCGCTTCCGTGCTGATCTTGTATCGGTTTGTGCTTTGTTGGCACTGCTAATAACAGGGCTTTTGACAGTACCAGAGGCATTTGCCGGTTTTTCTAATAGTGTGGTTATCATGATTGCCGCCCTTTTTGTTGTAGGGGAAGGAGTCTTTCAGAGCGGACTAGCTCAGAAAGCGGGTCAATTATTGGTCAATCGGACAGGGAACAGTGAATTTAAGCTGACGATCTTTATGATTTTGCTCGTTGCTCTGCTAAGTGGATTTATGAGTAATACTGGGACCGTAGCCATCCTGCTTCCGATTGTAGTCAGTCTATGTCAGCAGATGGAGATTCATCCTGGAAAGCTATTAATGCCCTTGGCTTTTGCCAGTAGTATGGGAGGGTCTCTCACCTTGATTGGGACACCTCCAAATTTGATCGCTAGTCAAAGCTTGATAGATAATGGATATCAAGGACTTTCATTTTTTGCTTTTGCTCCGATAGCTCTGGCTATCCTGTTAGCAGGGATTGCCTATCTATGGTTTATTGGTCGTCGTTTGCTGGATAAGCCTCTTGAAAAAGAATCGGACGGGTCGACTCGTTTTAACGGAGAAGAGTTACTAAAACAATATAAAGCCCTCTCTTTCATTCATTATGTGCTTATTCCAGAGCAGCACCAGGCTGTTGGCAAAACCTTAAAAGAACTGCAATGGCCGAGTACGTATAATGTAACTGTATTAGAGGTAGTGAAACAAGAACATAATGGACGATTCCGTCTACCAGGTAGTTCATCCATGCAGCAAGTAACTGCTGGCCCAAACGATATACTTGAAGCGGGTCAAATCTTAATTCTTTATACAGATGAAGATTCTTTCAAGAGGTTTCTTGGTACAACAGCTTTGGAGGAAGTGAAAGTAGAGTTAAAAGAGCGACTATCCTTAGAAAAATCTAAACTAGCTGAGGTTATTTTGACTCCTCAGTCTAGATTGATCAATAAATCGATTAAAGATATTCATTTCCGAGATAAATATGGCCTAACAGTATTGGCAATCAATCCTCAGTACAAGGACCCTAAGCGCCCATCTCAGAAAGAGAAACTTGCCTATGGTGATGCCTTGCTTGTCCATGGTGATTGGGGGAATATTAATCTCCTTGCCAATGAAAAGAATGATACAGTTGTATTGAAATATGCGAAGCAGTGTCCTGTACAGAATGAGTTTCCTTATCGACCTATCGTTGCAGGTTCCATCCTCCTGTGGATGATGGTTATGATGATGTTTGAATGGATTCCTTCTGTAGTATCTATTGTCATTGCTGCAGTCTTAATGATCTTAACGGGCTGTGTCAGACATACAGACCAAGCATACCGCTCGATAAATTGGCAAACGGTCGTGCTTATCGCCTGCATGATTCCCATGGCAACGGCATTAGAAAAAACGGGTGGAGTCACGTTCATGTCCGAAGGGTTAATTTCGGGTTTAGGTCAGTTTGGTCCAGTCGCTGTATTAGCGGGATTATATCTTATCGGATCTGTTTTCAGTCAATTTATTAGCAATACTGCAACGGCTGTATTATTATATCCTGTCGCCATTCTAACCTCACAGCAGTTAGAGGTTAGCCCTATTCCCATGGTGATGGCTGTCGCCTTTTTAGCAAGTATGTCCTTTTCTACTCCTATTGCAACCCCGCCGAATGCCATGGTAATGGCAGCAGGAAAATATACTTTTTTTGATTTTGTTAAGGTAGGGATTCCGTTACAATTTATTGTTGCTATAATTGTCGTGATTCTGTTGCCGTTATTGTATCCATTTTAAGCAGGAGCAGAAGAATAAAGTGTTTTTAAAAGAGAACGTATGTTTCCATCCCTTTCGTGTCATACTAATGGATAATCAATCGATTTTACGATCCGATAAAAGGAGTGGTTATCCGTGGAAGTAAAGGACACATTAGTTTTAATGTTGATGTTCGGTATGTTTATCCTTGCTTTGCTGACTTATATGAAGAATAAATAGTAGCTGGAATTTATTTCTGGCTATTTTTTTATGAAAAAAATCACAAAAACCTATTTATTTTAGTAGCGGATGTGACGATAAAGTAAATATGACAGCGAATGGGATGGCAGAAAATTCCTTGTCATATTCTACTTATCATCTAGGCAAAAAGGAGAGAACAAACTTGAAAAAAACCTTGTCATTATTCTTAGTATTTTTTATGCTTTTCGCACTTGTCTCAACAGTAAGTGCAGCAGAACAACCCATCACTGTGAAAATCAATGGTGAAACGCAAACCTACAATCAACCTCCAGTGATCAAAAGCGGTTCTACCTTAGTGCCCCTGCGTGGAATCTTCGAAAGCTTAGGAGCAAGTGTTTTTTATGATGCTAGTACGAAGAAGATTCATGCAACAAAAGGTTCGACAGTAGTTGAACTTCAATTAGGAAAAAAAGAAGCTCTAGTGAATGGAAAGAAGGTTACTCTATCAGTGGCAGCTGAAGTGATGAACGGTTCAACGATGGTACCTCTTCGTTTTATTAGTGAATCATTAGGGGCTAATGTCGTATGGGATGGGGCAACAAGAACGATTACCATTACAAGCAAACAAAGCACCTACAAATCAGTAACAGATTATCAAGGGACTTGGATTTCTAATTCTCAACGCCTAGATATCTATTTTGTTGAAAAAGATCTTATTCGCGTGTTTTATTATTATGATACAGGTACACAATCTGGTCCGTATTGGTATGACTATGCCTACGCTAGAATCGATAGTGAAGGAATTGCTGATTTTACAGCCTATAATGAAGCTGGAGATCGCTTTTTCTTTGGCGGGGTTACCTTATTAAATGATGAGGTTCACTTAGAGTTAATCGACCTAACTACAGAAAAAGAAATGAATGTTACATTTACAAAACATGATAAAAATGTGTTTGGAAATACAAAGTTAACAACTTCAAAAGAAAACCAAGCTAAACTAAAGAACCTAGCAGATGAGTTTGTTAAAACAATAAATAATCAAGATGTTAAAGGATACCTTTCCTTGATCGATTCCAATTCTCCAGATTTCGACACGTTAGTGGAAATGCTCGAAACGGAAGAAATTACCGAAACTGTGAAGCTAGTTAGCTTTAACCTTTTATTTGGTGATGATGAATATGTAGCTGCTAAGGTTACCGAAACCTATACAAGCAAGGACTCTTCTGACCCTTATACGTACACAGCTACTTCTATAAAAAGCTTTGTGAATGTTGATGGTAAATGGAAATTAGGAATGGCAACATATGTAGATTTTTATTTTGAATAAAATATCTTCAAATTTTTAAAGCTCCTTGGGACTTCCTGAGGAGCTTTTTTCATTTGTAAAGAATTTATAAATTTTGCCTAATTAATTGACGCAATGTAACATTTTGTCTAAAATAGTTTCATAAGGTGGATGCATAGACAATTGGTATTATTCCTTCTTATTTCTATTCTCATAGATAGTATAGAATGACTAAACTTGAATAATTGGAGTGATGCACTAATGGATCTAGTGAAAAAAATTCAAGATTTAAGTAAAGTTCATTGTTTCAACGGGATCACTTTTATTTCTAGTGAACAGAATGAAAAGTATGTTTCGTATCAAGATTTATATCATAGGGCGTTAGCTGTCTTACATGATTTGCAAGCACAAGGAATGAAACCAAAACAAGAACTAGTCTTTCAAATTGAAGATAATGAAACTTTTATCTATGTTTTTTGGGCATGTATTCTGGGAGGCATCATCCTGTTCCTGTGACGCCTAGTGCAAATGATGAACTTAGAAATAAAGTATTAAAAATCTGGAACACGTGTCACCGTCCCTATCTTATTAGTGACCGCAAAAGTTTTTCCTCATTTGAAACCTTTCTCTCTGAGAAAAAGATAGATTCCGCTCCATTGCATGACATAAAAGATCATACACTTTTAATTGAAAATCTTACATACTCCTCTTCAGAAGCAAGCATCTATTGTCCTAAACCTACAGACATTGCCTTCATACAATTTTCCTCCGGTTCTACTGGTGATCCAAAAGGTGTTGTTTTGACTCATGAGAATTTAGTAACAAATATTCAAGCCATCGAAAAGGGAATGAATATGCAAGAAAATGATGCAACGCTTAGTTGGATGCCACTAACTCATGATATGGGCTTAATTGGATTTCACATCTTGCCAGTTTTAGCAAATAAGCAGCAGTACTTAATGCCTACTTCTCTATTTGTTAGACGTCCAAATTTATGGCTTTCTAAGGTCCAACAGCATCAGGCAACCTTAACTTCATCCCCGAATTTTGGATATCAACATTTCCTACAACATTTTAAGCCAGAAAATGCTTCAAATTGGGACTTGTCCCATCTACGACTTATTTTTAATGGTGCAGAACCTATATCCGCTTCACTATGTCACGAGTTTCTAGATGAAATGGAGAAATACGGATTAAACAGAGGGGTAATGTTTACTGTTTATGGAATGGCTGAGGCTAGCTTGGCAGTTACTTTTCCACCACCTGGCCAGGAATTTAGTACTGTTTATCTTCAAAGAGATCATCTAAACACAGGGCAAGAAATTATTGAAGTCCCAGAGAAAGATGATAGAACAGTTACCTTTGTAGATGTAGGTTATCCCGTTAATGATTGTCTGATTCGAATATGTGATGAAAACCAACAAGAGGTAGAAGAAAAGATCATCGGCAATATTCAAATTAAGGGTAAAAATGTCACAAGCGGTTATTATAACAACGTTGCAGCAAGCCAAAAAGCCATCACTGCTGATGGCTGGTTAGATACAGGAGATTTAGGATTTTTAAAGGAAGGACGCCTTGTAATTACAGGTAGGTCGAAAGATATTATTTTTGTCAATGGTCAAAATTATTATGCCCATGACCTAGAAAGGGTTGCTGCCACTGTCCCTGGAATAGATCCAAGTAAAATCGTGGCATGTGGAGTATCAGAAAGAGATACACAAAAAGAAGTCGTTGTTCTTTTTGTTATGTTCCGCAAAGAAATTTCCAAATATTTGGAATTGTACGAGATGATTAAAAAAACAATGCTCTATAAAATCGGCATCATGGTTCATGAAGTGATTCCTATTAAAAGTATTCCTAAAACAACCAGTGGTAAGGTCCAAAGATATAAACTGGCTGAACAATATGCATGTGATGAATTTGCAGAAACGATCGCAGAACTTCACAAGCAGCTCGAAATTCAAGCTGAAACAAAGGTGGTAGAACGACCAGAAACGGATATAGAAATAAAACTAGTCCAAATCTGTCGTGAGATCTTGGGAGTTAACGAAATAGGAGTACAGGATGGTTTTCTTGATTTAGGTGGTCATTCTCTAAAAATGATGGAACTTATTTCAAGAGTTCATGAAGAGTTGAGCGTTGAACTGACAGTCAAAGATATTTTTGACAGCTTGACGATTAAAGAGTTAGCTAAAAAGATTGAGCACGCAGAAGAAAGTGGCGCATCAGCTATTCTCCCAGTAGAAGAACAAGAGATCTACCCTGTTTCTTCTGCTCAAAAAAGAATCTATCTTCTCACACAGCTCGAAGAAAGCGAAAGAAGCTATCATATCCCGATCATTCTCTCCGTGGAGGGAAGGGTTGATTATAAAAGACTAGAAGAGAGCTTCACTAAGCTTATACATAGGCATGAAATCTTAAGGACTTCCTTTGATTCTCTAGATGGTAAACCAATCTCAAAAGTACACGATTCCATCCAGTTCAAACTGACATACCTTAAAGGAAAAACAAATGTAGAAGAAATAATGAATCAATTTATTCAACCATTTGATTTAAGACAAGCCCCTCTGTTTAGAGTTGGAATCATCCAAGTAGCTGAAGCTAAACATTTCTTAGTGCTGGATATGCATCATATCATTTCTGATGGTACGTCGATGAATCTATTTATTCAAGAATTTGCATCCTTGTATAAGGGAGAGGAAGTTCCTGCTATACAGTTGCAGTATAAAGACTTTGTCAATTGGCAAAATGATAGGCTGCTAACTCCAGAAATGAATAAACAAAAAGAATATTGGCTGCAAAATTTATCAGGTGAGCTTCCAGTATTAGCAATGCCTACAGACTTTTCACGACCTGTCACCCAGAGCTTTGAAGGCAACAGTCTTGTTTTTAGGCTCGATCGAACCTCTACAGAAAAACTATACCAATTAGCAACGAATACGGGAACAACCCTATATATGGTCTTATTAGCTGCGTACAACATTGTCCTATCAAAATATACCGGTCAGGAAGATCTTATTGTAGGCTCTCCAATTGCTGGGCGTACTCATAATAGCTTACATCACATGATCGGAATGTTTGTTAACTCCCTAGCAATGAGGAATTTTCCCCAGTCTACTAAATCCGTCAGACAGTTCATTCATGAAGTGAAAGGAACGGCTATTTCTGCTTATGCGAATCAAGATTATCCCTTTGATGAACTACTTGACCACTTATATCTAAGAAGAGATGTAAGTCGGAACCCTGTTTTTGATACCATGTTTGTTCTTCAGAATATGGAAATAACAGAGCCAGAAGTAGAGGAGCTGACGTTCGCTCTTCAGGACTTTCAGGATAACGTTAGTAGATTTGATTTTTCGTTATTTAGTCAGGAAATCACTGATGGGATTCACTTCACTTTAGAGTATGCTACCAAGCTGTTTAAAGAAGAAACCATGCTACGTTTCTTCCAACATTATCTAAAGGTTCTAGAACAAATAGTAGAAGAGCCTGATCAGAAGCTGTCAGAGATTGAGCTTCTCTCAGAATTAGAGAGGGAAGAATTGCTCTATACGTTTAATCATACAAAACATGACTACCCTTCAGATCTAAGTCTTGCTGAGCGATTTGCAGAACAAGTGGCTCATACTCCCGAGCAGATAGCGATCGTGTTTGAAGATCGGAAGCTGACCTATCAAGAAGTGAATGAGAAAGCGAATTTAGTGGCAAAACACCTCCAACTGCATGGAGTTCGACCAAATCATCCAGTAGGAATCATGGCAGATCGTAACCCTGAAACCATTATAGGTATCTTAGGGATTATCAAAGCAGGAGGAGCGTATCTTCCACTTTCTCCTGATTATCCAGTAGATAGAATGAAGTATATGCTAGAGGATGCTGGAGTGAGCCTGCTTCTGACACAAGAGCAAAGAGAAGAGTTTCTTGCTTTTGAGGGGGAGAGCCTGAATCTGCAGGAACTGCTTTATTCTAGCGAGAGCGGGGAAGAAGGAGAAGCGACAGCCAAAAAAACAAGTGGAATTTTGGAGCCGATTGCTTCTACAGCAGAAGATCTAGCCTATGTGATCTACACCTCAGGTTCTACAGGGCAACCTAAGGGAGTCATGGCGACGCAACGGGGCGTCATGCGCTTGGTTTGCAATCCTGATTATGTGGAGCTGAAGGAAGGAGATTCGCTTCTGCAAACAGGAGCTTTGGTCTTTGATGCGTCTACCTTTGAAATCTGGGGAGCCTTATTAAATGGATTAACGTTGGTGTTAGTTCAGGATGAGGTGATCTTAGATGTAGAGTTACTAGAAGCGGCAATAAAAAGACACGGAGTTTCTACGATGTGGTTAACCTCG
>NZ_BAMO01000016.1 GCF_000615945.1 Caldalkalibacillus mannanilyticus JCM 10596 | reverse complement strand
CGGCTGGTTTATCAATCAAGAAACAGAGGGCGGAACTCCTGAGACAGCAAGAAAATGCAAGCCTTCCTCATTTACTTACAGGAAAACAAGCCTGAGAATATGCATATTATGTGGTATGACTCGATGATTACCAATGGGCGCATAAGCTGGCAAAACTACTTAACCGATCAGAATAAGATGTTCATCCAGGATGGAGATACAAGGGTTTCAGATAGTATGTTTTTGAACTTCTGGTGGTGGAACAGTAGCCAGAAGAGATCCCATGATAAAGCGCTAGAAATTGGACGTAATCCCTATGATTTATTTGCTGGAATCGACGTAGAAGCGAAAGGGAAGGATACGTATGTAGCCTGGCACCATCTTTTCCCTCAAGGATCAGCCCCGTATACATCCTTAGGCATCTATCGACCGGATTGGGCTTTCAAAACGACAGAGAATATGCAGGACTTCTATGAACGTGAGCAACACTTCTGGGTAGGAAAAGCAGGCAACCCAAGCCAAACGGGGACAAACCCTGATCAGTGGAAAGGAATGGCTCATTATTTTACAGAAACCACGGTTATTAACCAGCTTCCATTTATTACTCACTTTAATACGGGAAGCGGAACATTTTTCAATATAGATGGAGTCACAGCATCCAACCAATCATGGAACAATCGCAGCTTGCAGGACATCTTACCCACATGGCGTTGGTTAACGGAGAGTAAGGGAGAAGCGCTTAAGGTACAGTTTGATTGGAATGAGGCATATTATGGGGGAAGCTCTCTCCAGATCACAGGAGATCTGAACAAAGAGAACGCGACTCATGTAAAGCTGTATAAAACCAATCTTCCCATCGATAAGGATACGGAGTTGTTTGTGACCTACAAAGCGGCAAGCGACCAACCAAGTGTGAAGGTCGGTGTCAGCTTTCTGGAAAACCCCAACAAATTTGAGTTCTTTGATCTGAAGAAAAAAAGCAAGAATGGGTGGACAACAGAGCGTATTAAATTAAAAAAGCATCAGGGAAAACAAATCGCGACTCTGTCTGTGTATGTGGAATCCAATAAGAAGGTCGAGGACTATAAGCTCAACATTGGAGAAATAAAGGTGACGAATAAGCATGAGGACAAGGAACGTCCAATCCAGCCTAAAAACTTACGCATCACTGACATTAGTGTAAGGGATGGTTTGTATGCCGATATCGCTCTTCAGTGGGATGCAGAAGAGCAACAGATTCAGCATTTTGAAATTTACCGCCAGTTAGGTGGTGGCAAGAAGGAGTTCCTTGGAGCTGTACCAAATCAAGTCTATTTTATTGATGAACTCCGAAGAGTACAGAAGGAGAAGAGAACCACATTAGAGGTCTACACAGTGAATCAGCATTTTGAACGCAGCAAGAAAGGGCAAACGATCACCTTCGAATGGCCAGCCTACCCAACACCAAAGGCTGATTTTGGTGTCAGTAAGTCTATTGCTGCCCCTGGAGAGGAAATCCAATTTTTTAACCAATCTTCAGAGGTGACAGAGGCTGTGGAGTGGTCCTTTGAAGGAGCTACACCTGCTTCGAGTACAGCACAAAACCCTATTGTGACCTACGAAGAGGAAGGGGTTTATACGGTCAAGCTCATTGCCAGAAACAGTGAGGGAGAGGATGTTCTGATTCGTGAAGGCTACATCACCATTTCTGAGGATGCCAGCCAGATTTCCAATGTGGCTCTGAACAAAACAGCGACAGCAAGTGGGCAATGTGCTCCAAGCGAAGCGCCTCGATATGCAGTGGATGGCAAGGTCACGGATAATAGCAAGTGGTGCGCTATTGGTGCAAATAGCTGGCTGATGATTGATTTAGGGGAGGTGTATCGTCTTTCTCAATTTGTCATTAAGCATGCTGAAGCGGGTGGAGAATCCCCTGCCTTTAATACCAGAGCCTACACCATTGAAGTGAGCAGGGATGGAGAGGTCTGGGAAGAAAAGGTGATGACAACGCAAAATACTAGTGCCATCAGTGAACATACCATTGCTTTAACGGAGGCTCGGTATGTCCGCTTAGCCGTTCAACAGCCTACCCAAGGAGGAGATCAGGCGACAAGGATTTATGAGTTTGAGGTATACGGTTTTTAATGTTATTTTTAAAGTTTTCATGTGCTTATTAAAGGACTTGGATGGAACGTATTCCAAGTTCTTTTTTTTCTCTATATGATAAATGTAAGAAAGATGTAAGCGATTACGAAAGGTTGGGAGAACCGACATGAAGAGAACATTTCCAGATCATTTTTTATGGGGAGCAGCCGCCTCAGGACCTCAATTAGAAGGAGGAAGAGAGGGAAGGGGTAAAACAGTATGGGATTACTGGTTTGAAGTTGAGCCAGATAAATTTTATCAAAGGCTGGGTCCAGCGGAGGTTTCTAATTTTTATCGACATTATAAAGCTGACATTGCAGCGATGAAAGAGCTGGGCTTTAATTCCTTTCGAACCTCGATTTCATGGTCTAGATTACTGCCTGATGGGGAGCACGTGAATAGAGATGCTGTTCTGTTTTATCGGGATGTGTTAGAGCGGTTACGAGAAAACGGGATCAAGCCCATCATGAACCTGTACCATTTCGATATGCCCTATCGACTGTACCGAAAAGGAGGCTGGGAGAATCGAGAAGTGGTAGAGGAATTTGTTCAATATGCACAAACCGCTTTTGAGTGCTTCGGGGACATTGTAGAGCAGTGGGTCACGTTTAATGAACCTATTGTGCCCATCGAGATGGGGTATCTGCATGATCAGCACCTCCCTGCGGTCTATGATCTGCAACGGGCGTTTCAGGCTGGCTTCCATACAGTGCTGGCGCATGCGCTTACTGTAAGAGCGTTTAGACAATCGAAGCCTCAGGAGAGATTGGGATAATTCTTAATCTATCCCCGACCTATCCTCGAAGCGATCTGCCAGAGGATCAGGAAGCGGCAGCTTGGGCGGATCTGTTTTATAATCGAAGCTTTCTCGATCCTGTTGTTCAAGGACAGTTTCCTGCGAAGCTCATGCAGTTTATGCAGGATGAACAGATCAAGGTGAGCTGCTTGCAGGAGGATCTACAGGAGATCAAAGAGCACACGGTTGATTTTCTAGGTGTGAATTACTATCAGCCAAGAAGAGTGCAGGCAGGAGAACCGGCATCCTCCTCAGCTAAGGTATTGGATCATTATTTTCAGCCCTATCACTGGCCTAAGGCGAAAATGAATCCCCATCGTGGCTGGGAGATCTATGAGAAAGGCTTGTACGATCTTGCCCTTGATCTGCGTGATCATTATGGCAATATTCCTTGGTATGTTGCCGAAAATGGAATGGGTGTAGAAGGGGAGGAGCGTTTTATCAGCACAGGGAGAGGTGCAGGATGATTATCGGATTGAGTTTATGGAGGATCATCTGACTTGGCTGCATCAGGCGATAGAAGAAGGCTCGAATTGCTTTGGTTATCATGTCTGGACCTTTTTAGATAATTGGTCTTGGTTAAATGAATATAAGAATCGATATGGATTATTGAGATTAGAGTTAGATACAGGGACACGACACAGGAAGAAAAGTGCGCGCTGGTTCCGGGAACTGGCAACCTCCAATCAGCTTCCTAAAGAATGGTGATGTGATGAACTATATAGTAGCCATTGATATTGGTGGAACGTTTACCAAGCTAGCAGTGGTTTCCTCTCAGGGGCAGCTGATGGAAAGGAAAGAGCAGGAAACCGCTCATTCTTGTCAGGAATTTATGGATTCAGTAAGAGCGTATTATGAGCAACAGAGAAAGCAATATGAGATTCAGGGAATTGCACTCAGCAGTCCAGGAAGTGTGACAGACGCTGGAGACATCTTGGGGTGCAGCTCGGCTCCGTTTATTCATGAACAGAATCTAATGCTGGAGATAGAAAAAGAGTTTCACCTCCCTGCGAGTATTGAGAATGACGCCAATTGCGCTGCTTTAGCGGAGATGTGGAATGGCGCCGCGCAGCAGGTGGGGACGTATGCTTGCATCGTCTGTGGAACCGGTATTGGTGGAGCTCTTGTCATTGATCAAAAATTATATAAAGGGGTGCATCTGCACGGCGGAGATTTTGGCTATGCCATCCTCGCCAGTGATCTAACCAGCGGCAGCTATATGACCTGGAGTGAGGGAGGCTCATCCTCTGCTCTGACCAGACGCTTGCAGGAGGAAGCTCCTTTCTATGAGGCATGGACGGGGCAGTTGGTTTTTCAGCAGGCGAGCCAAGGTCATGCTGCGGCTAGAAAATCGCTTGATACGTTCTTTCATACCTTAGCGGTGGGGATTTTCAATATTCAATACATCGTCGACCCTGAAAAGATCTTTATTGGAGGAGGGATTACCAGACAGCCTTCTTTTATGGCTGAGCTGGACACTCAATTAACGAAGCTATATGAGGCAAAGCCTTTTGCCCGAATCCGTCCTTCCGTTGCTTTATGCTATCACCGTGACCAAGCCCAACTATATGGAGCGGCTTATGTCTGGTTCGAAAAATACGGGAAAAGAGGTGCAAGATGAAAAGAGAGAAAACCGCCCATATTATTTCTCACTCTCACTGGGACAGAGAATGGTATATGTCACTGGAAGAACACCGTTATTACTTAGTCGCCTTATTCGATGATTTGCTAGAAAAGCTAGCGAATGATCCAGATTTTCATAGCTTTCATCTAGATGGTCAAACGATCATGGTGGAGGACTATCTAGCCGTGCGACCAGAGAAGGAGGAAGAAATCAACTCCTATCTGCAACAAGGAAGGCTGATCATAGGACCCTGGTATATTCTACAGGATGCTTTTCTAACAAGTGCGGAAGCCAATGTCAGGAACCTCTTGTACGGCTTACAGGAAACAAAAAGAAGAGGTCAAGAGGGAGTGCTGGGGTATTTTCCAGATACATTTGGTATCTACGGGCAAGCTCCTCAGCTATTGAAGCAAGCGAAGATCAATGTAGCTGCTTTTGGCAGGGGAGTAACGCCTACAGGCTTTAATAACCAAGTCCATCATAGCGAGAAATATGCCTCCCCTTATTCCGAAATGCTCTGGGAAGCGCCAGATGGCTCTAAGGTCTTAGGGATTTTATTTGCGAACTGGTACTCTAACGGCAATGAGATACCAGAGGACGAACAAGAGGCACAGACCTATTGGGAGAAAAAGCTGGCGGATGTAGAGAGATTCGCTTCCACCTCCAAGCTCTTGTTTATGAATGGCTGTGACCACCAGCCTTTGCAAAAGAACATCACGCAAGCCATTAAACAGGCGAATCAGCTCTTTCCCCATGTGCAGTTTAAGCATTCCAGCTTCCAGGAATACATTGAAGAACTCAAGAAAGAGCTTCCTGCCGACCTGCAAACCATCCGTGGAGAGCTGCGCAATCAGAAGACAGATGGCTGGTCCACCCTCGTCAACACCGCTTCGGCACGAATCTATCTCAAGCAGGCGAACGATCGTTGCCAAACCCTGCTGGAGAGAGTAATGGAGCCACTAGGATTATTGGTTCAGGACCGAGAGCTGCATCGAGATTTTAGTCAATTCTATTGGAAGATGTTAATGCAGAATCACCCCCACGACAGTATTTGTGGTTGTAGTGTGGATGAGGTTCACCGTGAAATGGTGACACGCTTTGAAAAGGTGGAGAAGGGAGCAGCGAGATATGTGGAGGAGCAGGCTCGTGAGCTGGCTAGAAGGATGTCTACCCGCCATGAGCATCCCGATGCGATTCCACTCGTTATTTTTCAAACAAGCGGGCAAGCCTCCTCTCAAGTGCTGAGAGAAAAGGTGGCTGTCAAGAAAATCTATTTCGATGAACTAGAGTATAAGAAAATCCCGCCCAAATTAGAGTCAGTACGCCTACCTAGCTACTATATTGAACGCGCAGACAAATCACGAGTTCCTGCTGTTGTGAAGGATTTAGGGGTCATGTTCGGCTATGAGCTTCCTCCTGATGGTTTTCGTCGACCTTATTATGCAAGAGAAATCGAGCTGAGCTTCTTCTTCGAGTCCAGCATTCATCTGGGCTATGAAGTCTGTTATCTCGTTCCTACAGAACAGCCCATTTTGGCTGAAGCCGCTCATCCTATATGGAATGAAGAGGAAAAGAAGCTGGAGAACGAGCATATGCAGATTACGATCCATGAAAACGGCAGTTATTCCATTCTGGATAAAGCATCAGGGCATGAGTATCAACATCTAGGTTTGTATGAAGATACAGGAGATGTTGGCAACGAATATATGTACAAAGCATCGGGGGATGATGGAAGGGAAACGACAGAATCGCTGAGCGCTTCCATTGAAGTGCTGGAGAATCATCGCTACCTTGCTTCTGTGGCAATTTCGGCTTCCTTTCTGGTGCCCAAACAAGCGGACTCAGAACTGCATAGAGAAAGAGAACAGCTTGTCTGGCATCCTGAACGAAAGGCGGGAAGAGGCCAAGAAAAAGTAAGTCTAACCCTAACCACGATCCTTACCTTAGAAAAAAAGGCCAAGGGATTGAAGGTCGAGGTGACCATTGACAATACGGCGAAGGATCACCGTTTACGCGCTCTATTCCCCGTCGGACAGGGAAGAAGTGAGCATTATGCGGACAGCATCTTTGACATTGTGACTCGCCCGAATGAACCAGAAAGCCACTGGAAGAATCCCGTATTTGATCACCATATGCAACGCTTTGTAAGTGTAGACGATGGGCGGTATGGGTTAACCATTGCCACCAAAGGTCTGCATGAATATGAGATTATCGATCAATCGACTATGGCTATCACTCTCCTGCGAGCAGTGGGGGAGTTAGGAGATTGGGGAGTCTTTGAAACACCTGAAGCCCAGTGCTTAGGAAAGCAGCAAGCGGAATTTATGGTCATCCCTCATAAAGGGGATGTGCTATCTGCTCAAGCGTATCTTACCGCCTACCACTATGCCTTACAGCCAACGGTGATTCAAGTGGCGCAACATCAGGGGACAGAACCTAAGGTATCTAATGCCTTTCAATGGTCTGGTGAAGGGCTTGTCTTGACAGCGTGCAAGCCATCGCTTGAAGGCAAGGGCATGATTCTAAGATGGTTTAACCCGACAGATCATGCTCAGATCCTGATGATAGAAACGAACGAAAGCCAAGCGATTTATGATTCCACGATTATAGAGGAGAAGGGGAGCAAGATGGGAGATTCTCATGTAGAAGTAACGGTAGAACCGAAGGAAATCAAGTCTTTATGGCTAGAACAGAACGTAGAAGCTCAGGAAATTCCTGCTTCATTACAGAACATCATTGAACAGGTACGAAAAGCATATCCTGAGGATCAAGAGCTACAGAAGTTATTTGAAAATTGCTTTCTTAACACCTATCAGACCACGTTAAAACAAGATGAAGAAGGAACCTTTGTCATTACAGGAGATATTCCAGCGATGTGGCTACGGGATTCATCAGCTCAAGTGCGCCCGTATCTCATTGTTGCCGGTGAGGACCCAGAGATCGCCAAGATGTTAAAGCAGGTGATCGAACGCCAATGGAACTATATCTTATTAGACCCTTATGCCAATGCCTTTAACCAAAGCGCCAACCAGAAGGGGCATCAGCAGGATCGGACAGAGATGGGCCCTTGGATCTGGGAGAGGAAGTACGAAGTTGATTCCTTATGCTATCCCATTCAACTAACCTATTTGTATTGGAAGGCAACAGGGGATCCAACGATTCTTAGCTCTAAGCTCAAACAGGTTCTAGAAACGATCTACGAGGTATGGAGAGTAGAACAGAACCACGAAGAGCATTCTCCATACTCCTTTGAACGTGAGGATTGTCGGATTTCCGATACGCTTCTGCGAGGAGGAAAGGGTGGTTATTCTGTTCACACAGGAATGACTTGGTCTGGTTTTCGTCCTAGTGACGATGCTTGCCTCTATGGTTATCTTGTGCCAGCCAATATGTTTGCTGTGGTTGCCTTAGAGTATGCCACGGAGCTGTTGCAGGAGATGAAGGAGGAAGAGCTGGCGCAGAAAATGAAGCAGCTTGCCACCGAGATCAAAGCAGGAATTGAAACCTACGCGAAGGTGGAGCATCCTGTGTATGGTGAAATCTATGTCTATGAAACGGATGGGCAAGGGAACGTAAATCTGATGGATGACGCCAATGTCCCTAGCTTGCTTTCCATTCCATACCTTGGTTATGCCGAAGCAACAGACCCCACCTATAGGAATACAAGAAACTTTATCTTAAGTCGCCATAACCCATACTTCTACGAAGGAGAAGTAGCAGAAGGGATTGGCAGTCCCCACACGCCTGATCATTATATTTGGCACATTGCCTTAGCGATTCAGGGCATGACAGCGATAACGAAGGAAGAGAAAGCCAGGATTGTAGAGATGTTTAAGCGAACACATGGATCGACCTATTATATGCACGAAGGCTTTGATGCAGATCGTCCTGAGAGGTTTACACGCTCTTGGTTTGCTTGGGCCAACTCCATGTTTAGCGAGTTTATCTTAAGTGAAATGGGACTCTATGTACCGGGAAGCCCGTTCGCCAAGCAAGCAGGAAAGTCGTAAGAGGAGGGAAACCATGTTTTATAAACTAGAAAAATTACAGAATCGCCTGCATGAATTAGATCGCTTACGTTATCGTGAACTTAAGCAAGTAGAAGCTTTTCAGGTTCATGAGCCTGAAAAGGGGAGAGAGCTGCATCTGCCCGAAGGATATTCCAATGGACAGCTAACGATCAATGATGCATGGTCGGGAAGAGATCGCTATTTATGGCTCCATACCACTCTAACGATCCCAAGCGAATGGAGAGGCAAGAAAAAAGTTCTCTATCTTGATTTAGGTCGTACAGGAGGAGGAAATAATTCAGGCTTTGAATCCTTGTTGTATGTGAATAAGAAGCCTTGTCAGGGAGTCGATTCTAATCATAAGGAAATTATTCTACCTGATACAGAGGAGGCTGAACTTGAGATAGATGTATTATTATGGTCTGGGCTTGAGGGCGGCGGGCATCCGCAGGTACAGTATTATCGCTTAAAGGAGGCATGGTACGGCTGGTTAGATGATCAAGCAGATCGCTTGTACTATAAATCCAAGGCATTGCTTGATTCGATCAAGCGTCAAAAGGGGCAAGATACCACCCGTATTCAGCTGCTTTCTAGCCTTGATCGTGCCTTTCACCAATTAGATTGGTCTAATGCGGGGAGTGAAGACTTCTATACATCGGTTTATCAAGCGCTAGATGATCTTACTGAGCGAATGAATTCGGTGCCAAAGCATGCTGATGTGACGATTCATACCGTAGGACACTCCCATATCGATTTGGCATGGCTCTGGCGTACGAAGCATACCAAAGAAAAAGCAAAGCGAACCTTTACCACCGTACTAAGGCTAATGGAGCTGTATCCTGATTACAACTACGTGCAAAGTCAGCCCCAGCTGTATGAATGGATTAAAGAAGAGGACCCAGCGCTTTTTCAGGCTATTCAGCAGAAGGTGGAACAGGGGCAATGGGAGGTAGAAGGAGCGATGTGGGTCGAAGCGGATTGCAATATCCCTTCTGGTGAATCCTTCGTGCGCCAATTGCTCTATGGAAAACGATTTTTTGAACAAGAATTTAAGAAGAAGAACCGCACGCTTTGGCTGCCAGATGTTTTTGGCTATAGCTGGTCTTTACCACAAATATTGCGTAAATCAGGTATTGATACCTTTATGACGACCAAAATCAGCTGGAATCAATACAATCGGATGCCTCATGATACCTTTAGATGGAGAGGGATTGATGGGTCAGAAATTCTTACTCATTTCATCACGACACCCGAGCCTGGAAGAGCAGAGGATTCTTGGTTCTACACCTATAATGGGCTGATCACGGCGGAAACGGTTCAGGGCATCTGGGAAAAGTACCGAGATAAAGAGGTGAATCAGGAGCTGTTATTGGCTTATGGCTACGGAGACGGTGGAGGTGGTGTAAACAGAGAGATGCTAGAGATGAAACGGGAATTTCATCTAATTCCGGGCATGCCGAATGTAGAATCTACACCCGTCAGTGATTATTTTGCCAAGCTGCATGAGAAGGTGCAGAACTCGGAGCACTATATTCATACATGGGATGGGGAGCTGTATCTAGAATATCATCGCGGAACCTACACAAGCCAAGCCAAAATGAAGGAAAGGAATCGTCGCTTAGAGTGGGCTTATCGGGAGGCGGAGTTCGTTTCCGTGTGGAATGGGATTATACAGGGCTGGACGGAGTATCCCTCGGCTTCTCTTGAGCAAGGGTGGAAGCTGCTATTATTAAACCAGTTCCATGATATTATCCCGGGCTCATCCATTACCGAGGTGTACGAAGACGCCCATCAGGATTATGACCATGCCGCTGTGATTCAGCAGAAGGTGCTGAGCACACAGGAGAAATCGATGCTAGAAGAGAGTGAACACAGCTGGTCTTTTGTTCATCCGCATCAATACAGGACTTCTGTTCTGCTTAAGGTACCAAGCTTTGACCAAAAGAAAAGCGTCGTTTACCAAGTCAAGGGAGAAAGCGTACTGTCCCAAAAAACAGCCAGGGGAGAAGATCTTGTCCTCATTGAAGAAAGCATTCCCTTCTCGTATCAGAGCCTGACCTGCATCCCTGTACAGGCGGTAACGGACCATGCTGAAAGCAAGAAGCTAAGTGCGATTAATCTTGAGCAACGGACTTGGGAAACGCCTTATTATGCGCTAGAGTGGAATGCACAGGGTCAGTTGACGCGTATTTACGACAAGCAAGCGCAGCGAGAAATGATAAAGCAAGGGGAGCAGGGCAATCTATTTAAGCTGTATGAGGATAAGCACTGGCTCATGATGCTTGGGATATCGATTTGTTCTATCAGGAAAAATTTACGATGATTGATCAGCTAAAAGAGTGTAAGATAGTAGATAATGGACCTATCCGAACAACACTCTGTTTTATCTGGGAGTTCCCACAGGGAGAGATGATTCAGTACGTGCATAGCTATCGTCATACGAAAAGATTGGACTTTGAAACAGAGGTTCTCTGGAACGCCAGACAGAAGCTATTAAAGGTTGAGTTTCCTGTGGAGATTCGATCGACCGAAGCGATCTATGATATTCAATTCGGTAATGTAAAGCGCCCTACCCATTGGAATACATCATGGGATATGGCACGCTTTGAAACAGTGGGTCATAAGTGGGCGGCGCTGGCTGAACCGTATTATGGCATTGGTTTACTGAACAATAGCAAGTATGGCTACTCGATTAAGAATCATGTTCTAGCCCTTTCCCTATTAAAAGGCTCTGTTTATCCTGACCCTCACGCAGATCTAGGAAAGCATCACTTTACGTACTCGCTCTATCCATTTGGCGGGATTGCTTGCAAGCATGAGGTAGAACGAGAGGCGACTTATCTCAATTCTGAGCTAAGGGTCCTTCCAGGAAAGGTGAAGCAGGAATTCGAACAGTGCTTATTTTCCGTGACAAGTGAGCAGGTCATTCTGGATACGATTAAAAAAGCCGAAGATAGAGAATCTATTATTCTTCGACTGCATGAAATGGAAGGATCAACCACAAGGGTTCACATAGAGAGCTCCTATAAGATTAGGCGCTGGAGAGAAGTAAATATGATGGAGGACGAGAGCTATACCGACTATCAACCTGCTCCTCTTACTCTTTCATTTACCCCTTATGAAATTAAAACAATAGAAGTAGAGCTTGAATGATCATGAGAGGCACAGGGGCTAAGTGTTTGTAAGCCTCTGTCCCTTTTCCTTCATGGCGGGGAGTGAGCAGAATGAAAGCGCTTCATATATTAAAGAAAATAAGTGACCGCATGTTTTATCGAGTCTTTTTTACCTATTCCACAATTATTTTTCTAACGATGTCGATCTTATTTCTCTTTCTCTCTGACTATTATTCAGATTTTATTATTCAGAAAGAAATAGATAAACATGAAGCGGTTATCAGGCAAATTCACTCTGAAATACAAGCCAAGCATACCTTTGTCAAGCAAGGGGTTCTTCAGCTCTATCTTGATCAACGTTTAATTGAAGACCTAGCCTTTGCCCTACAGCATGATTATCAGGAATATATTAGCTATCGTTTAGATAAGTTTTCTAATAGCCAATCCTTCGTACCCTATCATTTTGATCTGTTCGTAAAAAACTACTTTTCCAGAGATTCCGAGGTACTAGCCTTACGGATTCGTAATGAAACATTTAGCACGGAGTATATGTATCTATATAATCGCAGCCGCTGGCAGCCAAGCAAGCCCTTTGAACAGGGGGCAGACCGATTGGTTGAAGGAGACGAATATGGGCACAAAGAGGTGTATAAGGTAGAAGAACAAATCAACGACCCCATTTCACTGGAACGGTTGGGGAATGTCACTGCCTATTTTACCTATGATCATATCAAACGCTTATTGTCCTTACGAGAGGACACGATCAAAGGAACCTTTCTTATAACAGATTCAGAGATGAATCTCCGTTTTTCCTATGGTGACATCTCCTCTGACCTCTTACAAGAAATCCAGTACAGTACCTTTCAGAAGAAAATAAAAGTAAAAGAGGATTATTATGTCCAAGCCATGATTGAACCAACAAGTGAGCTAATGGTGACTGCCATCATTCCTAAAAGTGAGTTGGCGCAATTGTTCACCTATAAAGTAACCATTCTTTCTTTTATTTTCTTTCTAACCTGCTTAGCGATTGCTCTTCCTTACTACTCGCTAAGAGGATATTCCAAGCGTGTCGATCATATTGTCCAAAAAATGAAGGAGGTAAAAGAAGGAGATCTGACGGTAAGAATTCCAACCTCTAAGGTGGACGATGATCTGACCATCATTTCTAATACATTTAATGAAACACTTGAAGAATTAAATGAACATATTCAGACAGTGTATGCCTCTAAGCTAAAGCAAAAAGAGGCAGAGCTAGCCAATCTGCAAGCCCAGATTAACCCTCATTTTTTGTATAATACGCTTGAAGCAATACGGATGAAATCCCTAGCGGAAGGGGGAAGAACTTCAGCTAAGATGATCGTCCAGCTGGCGCAATTGTTTAGGTATTCGATTAAGACAGGGGAGCTTGTCACGGTTGAAAATGAACAGGACCATGCACATCAATATATAGAGCTATTTAAGATCAGATTCCAAAACCAACTGAGAAGTCAGTTCAGGGTAGAAGAGAAGCTAAAGAATTATTACCTTCCTCCTTTTATCCTCCAGCCTCTGATCGAAAACTTTCTGCTGCATGGTTTTAGACGCGAGGCTCTAGATAATGAATTAAGTGTCGCCATTTTTGAAATAGAAGATAAATTGTGGATTGAAATAAAAGACAATGGCAAAGGAATACCGCCTAGTCGATTAGAGGAGATTAGAAAACGTTTAGAGAATGGGGAAGGATCTTCAGACTCGATTGGCTTAGGCAATGTGAATCAACGCATCCGCATGAAATATGGAGATTCATACGGAGTAAGGATAGAGAGTATCCCTGATGTACAGACGTTAGTAACCGTTCAATTACCCTTGATAAGTGAGGTGTCGTGAGATGATAAGAGTGATGCTAGTAGATGATGAACCTCTCATTCTAGAAGGACTGCGCTACATTATTGATTGGGAATCAATGGGGTTTGAGATTGTGGCGACGGCTAGAAATGGACAAGAGGCGCTTGAGCTTTCTCGCGTGCTCCCCTTTGATTTGCTTATTACTGATATCAACATGCCAGAGCTCACGGGGCTTGAACTCATTGAAGCATTGAACATGGAAAAAAGCCATATCAAGACCATGATTCTCTCAGGCTTCCAAGAATTTGATCTTGTCAAAAAAGGGCTGAAGCTAGGAATTGAAAACTATTTATTAAAGCCTATTCAAGAAACTGAATTGGTTTCTTCTCTCTTGCATGTCAAAGAAAAGATCAACCGCACCCTGTTAGAAGAGAAATCCATGCTTGTTCTTCGGGATCATGCGATCTGGAGATGGATCACGGGCAAAATGGAAGGCAAGGAATTTAAAGAGAGAATCGCTCTCTATCCATCTCTCCAGCTCACAACCCCTTTTTGGCTAGGTCTGTTCAAGCTAGAGTGGGAGGAGCAAAGTGAAAGCTATCTTCATTCCTTACAAGAGAAGATAGAGCAAACAACAAAGGCGGTAGCTGTTCTGACACCTTCAGGGGATCTATTACTCCTATGGACGGGACTTGATTCAGAAGCGGAGTGGGAGGCAGAGAAAGCTGCTTTCGACTTGTTTTTGCAGAAGCTTGACCTGCCAGAGGATTATGTGTTTGTCTTGAGTGAAAGACTGGATTCATTCCATCAGGTTCACCAGACTTATCGCGAGTTAGAAATGACGTGTGAATTAAAACTGCTGCTGCCTAATCAAGAGCATGGTATGGCAGAACAGCTTTACTTGAAAGGGAATAGAGGAAGGGCGGCAGCAGAGCCTCAGCCTGCTCATCATGTAAAGCCAGAGCTTCTAGAACAATTAGCCAATGAGCAATATACGGCTGTCAAGGCGTCTCTCTCTGAGCTTTTACAAGGAATGGAACAGGATCAGCAGCAGCGCCCCTTTCTGTTGAGAAGCATTCTGCTTGAATTCTTTTTTCAGGTCAAAAATAAATTTTTTATCTCTATGGAGTATGAACAGTATGTCCACATGATTTATCAGATGCTCTATATTGAAACGTTTGAAGAAGCCATGAAAGTCGTAGAGCAATGTATTCAGATGATGGAAGGACATGCAGATCAAGAAGGGGGAGAATACAGCCCCATTATTCAGACTATTATCAACTATATTCATCAAAACTATGCCGAAGATATGTCCTTGAAAACCCTAGGGCATTCCTTTCATATCAATCCGATTTATCTAGGGCAAGTGTTTCAAAAAGAAGTGAAATGCTCATTTACGAAATACCTGACCAAGCTGAGAATGGACCGTGCCAAAAAACTCCTGCTTAACTCCCATGAAAAAGCAGGAAATATCGGCAAAAAAGTAGGGTATCCTGATGCTACTTACTTCTACAAACAATTCAAGAAAATGGAAGGGGTGACTCCTTCAGAATGGAGAAAAATTCATTTGAACGTGTAATAGAAGCCGCGGGTTGAACACATGCGGCTCCTAAAACAGAATATCAAATGATGAAAAAATGTGAAGCGTTTCGGAGATAATAGAGATTGACTAGGTACAGAGGACGTGCTACTATAAACATAACGAACGTTCGAATTTTATGAATATCATCCTCTCTATTTTTTTACCTATGTATGTGAAACGTTTCACAATTTTATTTCTTTTTGTTTAAAGTATGGTTTATTAAAAGGAGGAAGGAGAAAGCTTCTTCCAGCTTCAATTCGAATCTACTGGAAATGTAGAAGTGGTTAAGCAATTTTTAGGAAAAAATATAACGGAGCAAAAAACGTGGGAGTTGCAGGGTGATCAAGTCATCATTATTAATAAGAAGGTCTGGAAATCGTTACTTTTATGGGACTCCCCTAAGGAGAATACGATCAAGGTAGCTTTCTTTTAGAGAATACAGATATGTCCTTTGCACTCACTGAATGGAATGTAATTCTATAATTTGAACATTTTGTTCTTTTTGCTCGTCGGGCTGATCGATGTATATGAGTTTTTCAGAAGATATAAAGCACCCAAACGGTCCTCTTAGCGTGTACCTTACCGGCTCTGTATAAGCAGAGGGCTTGGCTCCAAACTCGAGCTTTTTAGAGATTAAAGTTCTATATGCTGTATTGATCTTCAGATCCCGCTTCCAACATAAGAACCCCGGCAGGATCGATATGGGGTAGCCCAATTTAGATAAAACTTAATTCCTATTATTATAGAGGAAGATGTACCATTATGATTTATTTTTGGTACACCTTCTTTATTTTTCTCTAAAATAAGGGAAATAGATTATGAACCCCTTTTTATCTAAAGCGATGTTAATCATGCATAATAAATATTCCATATGTACTATTCACATCCTTTTATAGGGATGATAAACTAAAAAATGTCAGATAAGAATAGATACTTAACCAGTGTTTTCCTTTAATTAAAATATTGAGATTTTAAAGTGAACTTATCCCTGATTGCGTTAAGTTCATTTAACAAAAAGGAGGTGTGATATTTCTCAAGTTCTATAAGACTTACTGTAACGAAAAAAACTGAACATTGTTTAATAACAAGGAGGAGATTATTTGTATGGAAATTAAAAAAATTCTAGTTGTTTTGGTATGTCTTTCTTTTGCTTTTAGTGTCAGTTTACCGATATCGGCTCAGGATGAGAATACATTAAATATTCAACTAGATATCTTGGAGAACGAAGGTTTAGTAGAAGTTGTTTCAATTCCCTATGGTGGGACAGCGAAAGAGGTGGGCTTTATTGAATCTGGTGAAGAAATTCTAGCGGAAGGACCAACTAGTTTTTTTGTCAGAAATAACAAGATATATATTCTTGATAATGTAAATAAAAAAATCTTAATCAAGTCTGGGAATAATCTTGATATGATTCAATTAGATGAATTGTATTGGGGAACCGACCTATATGTATGTAAAGATGGTACTATGTATGTATTAGATATTGGCAGCGATACAGTATTATCTTATGATTCAAAAGGAAATTTGATAGAGAAGTCTTCAATACCAGATGTCATCGAAATTCCAACTGGTTTAGATATGGATTTTAACAACAACATAATTGTTAGGCAATCAACTGATGTAGCTGTTTCACTTAATAATGGAGTAAAAATAAATAAAGGTAGGCATCTTGAAAATACCTTAGAGAGAATAGATGTTAGTATTGTTAACCAAAAAGAGGGACAGATTATACTTCATGGCGATAAAGATAAAAAAATAATTGATATCCCATTTGAACATACTTTTGGAGAAATAATAGTAAGAGGAGTAGTTGGAAACCAAATTGTTTTTGAGAAGACAGAGGTTTCTGATACGCATAAAATAATGGTTGAATCCTTCATTCAAGTGGTAAATAAGAAAGGTGAACTTACAGGAGCTGCAAGAATGCCTCTAGAGAAAATGAAATTTATTCCTAATCATATGGTAAGGGTGGAAAACAATAAAATTTATTTGCTTTCACCAGAAAGTGATAGTTTAAAAGTTTATGAAGTACTAGTAGGGAAGAAATATGAAAAAACTTTAGATAAACGTGTAAGTGAGTATCATAGCTCGGGTGAATATCAGAAAGATAAGAAAAACGAAGTAGTAGATATTAAGGATTTAGATAGTAATCTTAAGAGTAGTGATTTAGTTGAGAATGGGCATATTTATAGGAGTGAAGTGAGTTCTAGAGCGAACCAGATGATAAATCACAAATGGAAGGTAAACAAAGGAAACAAGGAGATTTACGGAAAAACACAATTACCAAAGTATATAGTAGACGCTAAAGTAGGCGATGAAGTTACGGGAATACCTTACATGTGGGGAGGGGCTGACGGAATAGATACTTATACTTGGGATAAAAGTGGAGGTGATAAAGATTGGAGAGGGTTATTTCCAAACTTGCAAGGAAATGGTAGGCAAGCTGGGAATGTATCTTCAGCGAATTATTCCCCAAGACCAACAGGGATAGATTGTTCAGGTTTTGTTCAGATAGCATGGTTCAGAACAGACACAAAAAAATTAAGTACTTGGCATATTCCTGAGATTTCAACAAAAATAGAAAAATCATCCTTAAAACTTATGGACGCTTTGAATAAAGCTGGTGATCATGTTGTTTTATACCGTACGTTATCTTCAGAAACTGTGTATACAAAGGAAGCTACTCCTGCTGGGAAAGGTAGTACTCAAGACTACAACAGAACATGGAAATCTATGGACTCCTATTCAGCGTATAAATATAGTAGAATATTAGAAGACAACCAACAAAGACCAATAAAATAAGAAATAGTTATAGGGTGTGGGATAAATCCCCACCCTACTTTATTATATTATCAAAGGAGGGATTCTATTGAATAATAAAGCATATATTGTATTATTTATTATTCTACTTATTTTATTAAATGGTTGTTCTCAAGAAACAGGTAGTTATACACTAGAGTATAATAATGTGTTCACAATGGATGTTCAAGAAGATGAACTGGGAATACTTAAAGAGATAGAGGAAGCTAGCAAACATGGTACATTAATCGAACAAAATGATTGGTTAGATGCTACTTCTATAAAAGTGATAAAAAATAAAAAAGAATACTTAATTTTTCAGAACTATTTAGAACATAATTCAAATTATTATGAATTGCCTTCGCATGTTTTTTACGATAGCTTGCGTCTTATAGCAAATAATATTGAGCATATAGATTTTGATGAAAGAATTGTTCTTTCTTTGTCGTTAGAAGACATTGATTTAGGCGATGAGTTAGATGATAAATATTTTGAACTATTTAGCGAAAGTGTTAAATCGTTAAAGGAAACAACATTAGAATATGACAGAGTACCTTACCCAAATGTAGTGGTTGATGCGAACGGTTTTAAATTAACATTTATATCGAATCAAATTATTTCATTATCACTAAACGATAATATTATAGGGAGTTTTATGCTTAAATCATCAAACCTGTATAATAAAGTAAAAGAGGATTACAAAGAATTCTATAACAGAACAGGACTTTTTTCGTATAAAACAATGAAGTTTTCTTGGGATGGTAGTAATTATTATGAAATGGATAATTCCACTTACAGATTGGATACAGTTAATAGACTCTTTAATTTTCAAGATAAAGTAAACAATATGACTGAGGACGTAGCCACAGTTGAGAAGATAACTTTTATATATGACGACAAAATTGAGTTAGTTATTTTTGAAAACAATTATTGGTACTACGAAGGAGAGTACTACTATACAGATGAAATATATCAGAAAGTATCTTGGATGCTCTCAGCGGGGTAAAGGAATTCTTAACTATAAGAGTTCCTTTATATTTCCAACTAATAATTTATAGTTATATTTTTAATTTGACCAGTAGAATGAAATAGGCGGGGTTATCCCGCCTACTCAACAAACCATCCTCGAATGATTTTATGACTTATACCTTAAGTGTGGACTCTCTAAAGCTGGTAGCGCTTCATTTTACGATACAGAGTATTCCTGCCGATACGCAACATTTTAGCTGCTTTGCTCATATTACCTTCGGCGAGCTGGAGGGTTTGGAGGATTGTTTCCTTTTCCATTTCTTCTAAAGAGCTGCATGTAGATGGTTGTGCTATCTGGTTCAGATTATGTTCATCCAGTTGGAGATGGCAGGTATCAATGGGCTCTCCATCAGCGAGAAAGGCAGCATTCATCAACACGCTGTGTAGCTCACGAACATTTCCAGGCCAAGGATAGGTGTGCAGAAGGCTCTAGCTTCAAGTGTAAAGGAAGTAGTAGAAATATTCAGTCGCTCTAGGAGATGCTCAGCCAATTCAATGATATCGGTTCGCTTTCTGAGTGGTGGCAATAGGATTTGGATTCCCTTGAGTCGATAATAAAGATCGGCTCGGAAGCGGCCTGCCTTCACTTCTGCCAGTAAATCTCGATGTGTAGCGGCTATGATTCGCACATCAATGGGCTTGGCATGAACGCTTCCAACGGGCGTGATGGTTTGTTCCTGAATGACTCGAAGCAAAGTCGCTTGAGCACGCAGGGACATATCTCCAATCTCATCAAGGAATAGAGTCCCCTCATGAGCGGCTTCAACCTTTCCTATACTTCCCTCTGTATTTGCCCCGGTAAATGCTCCGCGTACGTAACCAAAAAATTCACTTTCCACTAAACTATCAGGTATAGCACTACAGTTTACAGCGATAAAGGGTTGCCCTTGACGTAGGCTTTGCTGATGAATCGCTTGCGCAAATAATTCCTTTCCTGTGCCACTCTCACCTAATAAAAGAAGGGGGAAATCAGTTAACGCTGCTTTTTTCGCTATTCCCTTGACTTTCAGGATGGAGGGACAGGTAGCAAAAATATCTTCAAATTGATAGCTTTTGTTTTCTTTCTTTTTAACAGGCTGATGTATGGCAATCGAACGCCACAGCTTGGAGGTGTGGTCCTCAATGGTTTTGAGGAAGAATGAGTGAGGCTTCTCTAATCGTTTGCCTATGCAATCTTGGCCTATCATTTTCTTGGCTGATTGATTTGCCCGCAGAATGCGCTGCTCTCGGTCCATCGTGATCACAGGAGTGGAGAGGAGATTGGCTGTATACTCCCATTCTTGCAGCATGAGGGAATGCTCCAGCTTGGCTTCCGCTAGAAGAAGTTGTGTTTGAATTCTTTCTGCTGTTAAGCAGACCAATGTTAAAGCAGAGAGATAATCCTGGGTGGGAGGTCCACTGATATTGATCACTCCAACCAATTCTCCAGAGGAGGAGAAAATAGGGCTGGAAGCACAGGAAATCCCGTGATTTTCTGTAAAGAAGTGCTGGCTTCCTTCTACGATCATGGCTTCTTTCTCTATTAAAGCAAGTCCGATGGCATTGGTGCCCTTTCGATTTTCATGCCAATTGGCTCCAGTCTGTAATTGAATGGCTTGAGCTTGGGAGGCGAAAGTAGGGTCCCCCTCGTGGTGAATGATATCTCCATCGGGATTCACAAGCAGGATAATTTGCTGGTTTCGTTTCAAAACAGGAAGCAAACGCTGGATCAAGGGAATGGCATGTTGAAGCAACAAGGTGTGGTTTTGTTTTATTTCTTGGAGTTTACGTCCAGAAATGATTTGATCATTTGTTGGCTGATCTGGAATCAAGCCGTTATTTTGACAGCGCTTCCAAGAAGTTAGAACATAAGGTGGAGCAGAATCAACATGTAATACTGATGACACGGTTTAGCCACCCCCAACGTATCAATGATAGATTATAAAAATCATAACATAAAATCAGGCTTCCATTCAAAGGTTCATGATACGGAAAGGAAGCTTTTTGCTTGTAAAAAATTTAAACTGTTCCGTTATGGAACAATCTTATGTTCAACAATGGAACAGTAGAACACTTTAGAGTTAGAAAAACGTCGTAACAATCCCTCTTTTTATGTTGGCATGTTGTTTGCTTGAAGGAAGTGAAGCCAATGATAAGGGGGAAAAAATATGTTGTATGTTCAACCAAACCAACCTGATTCAAAAATATCATTTAAGAAGAGGTATGAAAATTATATAGGGGGCAAATGGACCGCACCGGTGAACGGTCAGTATTTTGAGAATACGACTCCTGTTACGGGTCAAACCTTTTGTGAGATTCCACGCTCAACGGCTGAGGATATTGAATTAGCCTTAGATGCTGCCCACGCAGCAAAATCTACTTGGTCACGCACAACGGTAACAGAACGAGCCAATATCCTCAACAGGATTGCCGATCGGATGGAAGCCAACCTAGAGATGCTGGCTGTAGCGGAAACATGGGATAATGGGAAGCCAATACGAGAAACGCTAGCTGCTGATATTCCACTTGCCATTGATCATTTTCGTTATTTTTCCGGTTGTATCCGTGCTCAGGAAGGATCACTTTCGCAAATTGATGAACATACGGTGGCATACCACTTTCAGGAACCATTAGGGGTAGTGGGTCAAATTATTCCGTGGAACTTCCCTATCTTAATGGCAACATGGAAATTGGCCCCAGCCCTAGCAGCAGGAAATTGTATTGTCTTAAAACCTGCTGAGCAGACTCCTGTCTCCGTTTTGGTATGGATGGAGCTCATTAGTGATCTTCTTCCTCCTGGTGTACTCAATATCGTAAATGGCTTTGGACTCGAAGCTGGAAAACCACTGGCTTCAAGCAACCGAATCTCTAAAATCGCTTTTACAGGGGAAACATCGACAGGTCGGCTGATTATGGAATATGCCTCTAAAAATATTGTGCCCGTCACTCTTGAATTAGGAGGAAAATCACCGAATATTTTCTTCGAGGATATTTTAGCCAAAGACGATGCTCTGTTTGACAAAGCCGTTGAAGGATTTGTGATGTTTGCTCTAAATCAAGGGGAAGTATGTACATGCCCGTCCAGAGCACTGATCCAGGAGTCAATCTATGAGCCTTTTATGGAGCGTGCCTTAGAGCGTGTTAAGAAAATCGTTCAAGGAAATCCTCTTGATACAACAACCATGATGGGAGCACAGGCTTCAAGTGAGCAATTAGAAAAGATTCTTTCCTATATTCATATTGGAAAGAATGAAGGTGCCGAAGTATTAATCGGGGGAGATCAAGCAAGGATCGAAGGAAGTTGTGAAGCTGGGTACTATGTCCAGCCCACCGTTCTTCTGGGTAAAAATAACATGAGGGTTTTCCAAGAAGAGATTTTCGGACCTGTTGTCTGCGTCACCACATTTAAGGATGAGCATGATGCGCTTGAGATTGCTAATGATACGTTGTACGGCTTAGGTGCGGGATTGTGGACCCGCGATATGAACGTAGCATTTCGAATGGGGCGTGGAATCGAGGCAGGGCGTGTATGGACGAATTGCTATCATTCATATCCAGCGCATGCGGCATTTGGAGGATACAAAGGCTCAGGAATTGGGCGAGAAACACACCATATGATGCTCAATCATTATCAACAGACAAAAAATCTTCTTGTCAGCTATGATGAGAAAGCACTTGGTTTTTTCTAGGATGATTTCGGGAACGTCAAAGAGGGATTTTTTCTCTCCATGACGTTCCTTTTTTTTGTTGCCATAAGAAAAAAAAATAAGTTAAATGGAAAGGTTTACAAACTGAATGGGTATAAACCCCCCTTCTTTTTAGTCCGATAGTAAACTATAAGACTAGATCATTATTCTATAGGAACGTCATCTTATTTTTATATTCCAAGAAATGGAGGGAGTCCTTTGTTCAATCGTATGAAATGGAGGAATGTCAATATAGGGGGAAAGTATCTCGTCATTTTTTCAATTATGGCTGTTACTTTTCTTTTATCCATTTTAATCACCTTTCTTTCCCTAAGCAAAACCAGCAGTACGATGGAAGAAACGGTGGTCAAAAATGAAGTCGCTATTTACTCAGGAGATTTGGTTACTTTGTATCATGAAAAATATATCTTAATTCCTGAATATATTTTGTTATCCGATGATACAAAATTAAATCAGTATCTGGACTTTAGTAAGGAGTTTGTCTTAACTGCAAAGAAATTGAAACAGCATCTGAGTGGGGAGCAATTAGACCTGTTTTATCAAATGATCGAAAACAATCATGAGTTGGATCAGTATTTTTTAGTATAGTTGTTCCCAATGTACAGCAAATTAACACCAATGAGTTTCAGAAATTACAGGAGGCTGTTCAACAATTAAAAAATGAAACGTCCCGACTGGGAGAAGAGTTAAAGAACTCGGCAACTACATTTAATAAGGAAGCTATCCAGCAATCCCAAAGCGGAATCAAAAACATTATTTCTATTTTAATCATTTCTACTATTGCTTCTTTGGGTGTGTCATCCGTATTACTGGTGTTCGTGAGTGTGAATATTAAGAGAAATTTAAATAAAATAGTTACCCGAAGTCAAGAGATAGCGAGTGGTCAATTAAATAACCAAGATTTAAGCTATGAGGGAACGGATGAAATTGGACAGCTATCCACATCCATCAACCACATGGCACATAGCTTGCGAGACATGATCTCGGAGGTTTCCCAGCTTTCGTCGGATGTAGATAGACAAAGCACGATGTTATTACAGACCTCTGAGGAAGTGAAGCAAGGAAGTGATCAAGTAGCGGTGACAGTGAAGGAAATGGCTACTGGTGCTACCTCCCAAGCGGATGATGCCACTCTGATTTCTGAGAGTACAAGAGAGCTTAGTGAAGAGATTATGAATGCTAGTGAGCACAGCAAAAAGCTAGTGGAGTTCTCGAAACAAGTATTTGACGTGTCTGTTTCAGGCTACAAGGATATGAAGGAGTCACGTGATCAGATGGGACGAGTGAATGATGCTGTGGAATCCTCCGTTCATAAAGTAAAAAGTCTGGAGTTAAAGACAGAATCCATCACAGAAATTGTGCATGTTATTAAATCGATTGCTGAGCAAACGAATCTTCTTGCTCTAAATGCATCCATCGAAGCTGCACGGGCTGGAGAAGCAGGAAAAGGATTTGCCGTCGTAGCAACAGAGGTCAGGAAATTAGCTGAGGAAGTAACCCACTCGGTAGATAATATCACAGGGATTATTTTTTCTATTAAAACAGAAACTGCGACCATGTCTGAGGAATTAAACCATGGCTATGCAGAAGTGAATAAAGGGACCGAGCTGATTGAACAGACAGGGCAGCAATTTGACAACATCAAGGATATGGTAGAGGAAATGTCAGAAAAGGTACAGGATATCTCTACGATTTTCCGTAAGGTAGAGGAATCAAGTAAAGAAATCAGTCAATCTGTTGAGAATATCGCAGCGATCTCTGAGGAAGCAGCAGCAGGCTCAGAAGAAATTACAGCTACTGTTTATGAGCAAGGAAGCTCAATCGATAACGTGGCATCCAGTGCAAAGAAGCTTACAACCATGGTAGAACAAATGAATGCTATGATTCAAAAGTTTAAATTGTAAGAGTAGGGAGAGGAAGGAGGAAGGAAGATGATGAAAGGAAGAAAAAAAATAGGAGTTCGGCTGATCGGACTATTTTTGCTTATTCTAATTGTAGCCGCGTGCTCTCAGTCGGAGGTTACTGATCCAGTTGTTGAAGATAAATTGATTTCGGAAACAGATACGGTTTTTATTGGCTTTTTGCTAGATACACTTCAAGATGAACGCTGGTACAAGGACAAAGCTCTATTCGAAGGTGCAGTAGAGAAGCTAGGTGGAAGAGTGAAGACATTGGCTGCCAATGGGTTGGACGATGTGCAAATCAAGCAGGCAGAATTACTGATTGAAGAAGGTGTCGATGTTCTAGTCGTTGTTCCTCATGATGCAGAAGTTTCGGCAGCGATCGTCGAATTGGCTCATGAAGCAGGAATTAAAGTCATTTCCTACGATCGTTTAATACGGAATGCTGACGTGGATTATTATATCTCTTTTGACAACGAGAAGGTAGGGGAGCTTCAAGCAACAGAAATTCTAAAAAGCGTTTCAAGTGGAAATATAGCTTATATTGGAGGATCAGAAACTGATAACAACGCCATATTGTTTCGTCAAGGGGCAATGAAAGTTCTTCAGCCTTTTATAGACAAAGGTGAATTGAACCTTGTTCATGATCAGTATACCGATGGCTGGAATCCAGCTGTAGCCGAGAAAAATATGCAAACAGCGCTTCGAGAAAATGCCAATCGTATCGATGCAGTCATTGCAGCTAATGATGGTACAGCAGGTGGAGTGATTAGAGCCTTAGCAGCAGTTGGATTGGCTGGGAGCGTACCGGTTTCTGGTCAGGATGCCGAACTTGAGGCGGTACGCAGAGTGGTACAGGGGACACAAACAATGACGGTCTATAAATCGATCAATCTACTGGCAGAACAAGCGGCAAGTATGGCTGTAAAAGTCGCACAAGGGCAAGAGATAGCAACAGATAAAACCATCCAAAATGGCAAAACAGAAGTTCCGTCGATTTTTCTTGAGCCGATCACGGTGACGAAAGAAAATGTACGCGAAACGGTTGTAAAGGATGGCTATCTAAAAGAAGAAGAGATTTATTAAACTGAAAGCCTCCACCTTCGCATTAAGAAGAAGTGTGGAGGCTTTGTAGTTTCATCTGTTGCATGATTCTATCAAATGACATTCAAGAACCAACAACCAGCATCCCACAATACTCGCACTCTAGAGTTTCATTTTGCGTTATTCTAGTATGAGCACCACAGCTTTTGCAGGTTGCTTGAATGAATTTAGTGCTTGGAGTAGGAGTAGGCGCTATTTCAGGTTCGGCTGAAATAGGAGGCTCACTCTTGGGTGTGACGGGTGGAGGAAAGATGATTTCTCCGGTCGCTTCATTGATGTAAGCTTCTTTAAAATACCCCTTTTTAATCATTTGCGTGATATCTTGGTGTACCGTGGAATGGGGGTTTCCCGTTATGTTGGAGATCTGGTCAAGCTGGGTGATCTGTTGATTGGCGATAAGATCGATGTATTGCTTCATCTTTAACGCTTGTTTGTGCACTTTATTACTATAATACACAATGAATCCGCCAACGAGTAAAAACATGATACCTCCAGAAACACCTTGAGTGAAGGCTAGGATTCCTATACCGGCGGCAATATATCCTAAGGTCTTTATTTTTTTATCAGATACAAGTGCGGCACTTTTATCGGCAGAAAGACGTAGCATGATAAAAATAAGTCCGAGAGGAGGAAATATAAGAGTAATAATAATAACAATGGGCCAAGATAGCCAAGGAGATAAAGCAGGCTTTCCTAAGTGATTCGTGGACATGGGTGTCCTCCTTTCATTCGTTTTTCTTTCAATAAGGAAGCTTTTCATTCGGAACCAGCAATAAGCATACCACAGTATTCACATTCCTTCGTTTCATGTAGAGCCATTGTTGTATGAGCACCACAGCTTTTACAAGACACTTGCTTCACTTGAGCAGCTTGGGAAGCATTTTGAGCCTCTGTATTCCTAGTTTGGGACTGGCTTTTATTGATAACGATTTCTCTACTAGATTGCTTAATCTGCCCGTTTATAAAGCCCTCTCTAATCATCTGAGTAAGTTCCTTTTGAAGGTCTGCGAAGGATACTCCTGTCATAGCTGCCATTTGATCAAGATTGGTTATTTTCTTATTGGCGATCAGGTCAATATTTTGCCTGACTCTTTTCGCTCTTTTCTGCAACATGATTCCCAAAATGAAAAATAGGACACCAGCAATTCCAAAGACGGTTGTCACAATATTTTCATCCATGAAATAGGCTAGTAAAGCAAACACGATTCCTAAAACCCCAAGAGTGGATATAATTCTACCTGCGATTAATTTAGTACGCCTATCTTTCGCTATTCTAAATAAAAGCAAAATAATTCCTAAGGGGTAAAACAGAATAGTAGCAATAATTATAACAGGCCAAGAGCACCAGAAAGGGACTTTTGAACTTTTTATGTTATTCAGTAGCAATAGGAAGCTCCTTTCTTAGGACAATAGATATATCTAAACTTTCTGTTCGACAAAAAAAACCTTTTTCCTTCATTTTTAGACGATCATAAAGAAACTATTTGTTTGTTTCTGCACTTTCACTTTCATTCCTCAACAAAAGCACATAGCAAAAGGTGAAACCTCCATTCATTTTCGTTATAATAATGAGAGATATTTAAGTATGAGTTGTACTATTGGAGGAGAACGGCCATGAAAAAAATATGGATGGCTTATACCATGTTACTATTGCTATTATTCCTACCGTTTCTTGCGGGGTGTCAGCAACAAGAGGAGGATCAGGGAGCAACCATTACGATTACTGTTTCGGCAGCGGCTAGCTTGTCTGATGTATTACAAGAGTTAAAAACATTATTTGAAGAGAATCATCCCAATATCCAGATTACATATAACTTTGGCAGTTCGGGAGCCTTGCAACAACAGATTCTACAGGGGGCTCCAGTCGATCTCTTTTTCTCAGCAGCAGAGGACAAAATGACCGAGCTGATCGAAATGGGACAGGTAGACCCAGCGAATAGAGTCGATCTTATTGGTAATGAGATCGTCTTAGTGATTCCCCAAACAAGTTCCCAAAACATTCGTTCCTTTCAGGATTTAAAAGAACAGGCTCGTGTTGTGTCTATTGGTACACCGGAATCAGTTCCTGCAGGAAAATATGCCAAAGAAATGCTAGAGCATATAGGGGTATGGAATGAACTTGAAGATAAAATGGTTTATGCCAAGGATGTGCGACAGGTGTTGATGTATGTTGAAACGGGGAACGTAGATGCGGGAATTGTCTATAAGACGGATGCGATAAGCTCTTCTAAGGTACAAGTGGTGATGAGTGCAGAGGAAGGAACCCATGCACCCATTCTCTATCCCTTAGGTATCATCAACGATCGTCCTCATGATCAGGAAGTAGCGTTGTTTTATCAGTTCTTGCAGACTGATCAAGCTAAGACGGTTTTTGAAAAATTTGGTTTCACCCCGCTGCGTCCATGATGGCTACAGAATATTTTTGGTCACCTGTTCTGCTTTCTCTTCAGGTTGCCTCCCTTTCACTTGTGATTGTAGTGATTGTCGGAGTCATGATCGGCAGAACCATGGCTCATCGCTCGTTTCGAGGGAAAGCTGTCGTCGATACCTTCTTCCTTCTTCCTCTTGTATTGCCGCCATCGGTGATTGGTTTTTTATTAATTGTGATTTTCGGAAAAAATTCATTGGTGGGTCAGTGGATAGAATGGTTGTTTCAACAGCCCATTATTTTTACATGGTGGGCAGCGGTGATTGCTGCTACCGTTGTTTCTTTTCCGTTGATGTATCAATCAGCAAAAACAGGTTTTGAATCGCTGGATCGAGATATTGAGAATGCGTCTAGGGTAGATGGAGCCAATGAATGGAAGGTGTTTTTCTATGTCGCGCTGCCTTTATCCTCCAAGGCGATTCTCTCTGGAGCCATATTAAGCTTTGCTCGTGCGCTTGGTGAATTTGGAGCCACTCTTATGTTTGCTGGGAATATACCCGGAAAAACACAAACCATTCCTACGGCTATTTACTTCGCCATGGATACAGGTCAAATGCATTTAGCTTGGCTCTGGGTTGGAGCCATTATGCTGATCTCTTTTGTGATGCTGATCTCCGTCAATCTGATGAGAAAAGGGGAGTAGTTCATTCCTCAAAGGTTCCTTTGACTACACCCTTTTTCTGTTCAACTACCCAATGCCCCTTTTTGTTTTAATTCAGAAGGGACATCGTAAACGCTATGTGGTGAACAAATATAAATCAATCACTATTTAGCTAACGCAAAATGTAAGTCCTCAATTAAATCTTCCACATCTTCTAAACCGACTGAGATTCGAATTAAACCGTCGGTAATTCCTAATTCTAATCTTCTTTCACGTGGAATAGACGCATGTGTCATTTTAGCTGGGAGAGAAATTAGGCTTTCTACAGCGCCTAGACTTTCAGCCAATGTAAAATACTTTACCTTTTTAAGTACTTCCTCAGCCTTGTGATTACTTCCTACATCAAAAGAAATCATCCCTCCAAAGCCTCGCGCTTGAATCTTATGGACCGAGTGTCCTTGATGAGTTTCAAAACCTGGGTAGTAAACTTTTGATACGTGTGAATGCTCTACTAGGAATTTAGCAACCTTTTTTGCATTTTCTTCAATCTCTTCCATACGAATTGCTAAAGTTTTTATGCCTCTAATTAATAGCCAGCTATCTTGTGGTCCGAGTATTGCCCCAATAGAATTTTGTATAAAATGTAGGTCGGTTGCTAAAGACTCTGAGTTAACGACTACTAAACCAGCAACAACATCACTATGTCCCCCTAAGTACTTTGTCGCACTATGCAGAACGATATCCGCTCCGAATTCAATTGGATTTTGCCAATAAGGAGTACTAAAAGTATTGTCGACAATCATTAGTAAGTTGTGTGACCTTGTTAACTTTGAAATGCTCTTTAAGTCTGTTATTTTTAGTAAGGGGTTTGTCGGCGTTTCAATATAGATTGCTTTTGTATTTTCTTTTATTGCAGCTTCGACAACTGCGAGGTTACTAGTATCTACAAAAGAAACTTCGATATTGTACTTAGTTAATACTTTTGTCATTAAACGATACGATCCACCATAAACATCATCTGTTAGAATAACATGGTCTCCTGATTTGAATAAATTCATTACAGCAGAAATAGCCGCCATTCCTGAACCGAATGCATAGCCTTTGAAGCCACCTTCAATATCCTTAATTAATTCTTCTAGGGCATGTCTTGTTGGATTTCCCGTTCTTGCATACTCGTAGACAAAATTACCAACTCCATCTTGTTTAAATGTACTTGCGTGGTGAATCGGGATTGACACTGCTCCTGTATGTTCATCTCTTGAAATACCACCATGAATCATCTGAGTTTTTTTCTCATTTATTCTCACCCTCATAAATAAATTTACTTAAATAACGTTCACTACTATCAGGAAAAACTGTCACAATATTTGTACCCGGCCGAGCAATACTCGCCTCTCTTATTGCAGCTTCAAACGCAGCTCCTGATGAACTTCCGACTAACAGTCCTTCAAGTAAAGCTAATTCTTGTACACGCTTAAATGCATCCTCATCTAAAATCGTATGAATTTGGTCGAAGTAGGAAGTATCCATGTACTCTGGCAAAAATTCCAATCCAATTCCTTCTGTCCTATGAGGTCCTGACAATCCACCATTTAAAATTGAGCCTTCTGGTTGCACAATTACTGTTTTTATTTGTAAATTTTTCATCTTTAAATATTGTGCGCATCCCATGAACGTACCACCAGTTCCAGCACCGGCCACGAAAACGTCAATTTTGCCATCCAAGCTTTCGTAAAGTTCTGGGGCTAATGTTTCAAAATATGTTTTAGGATTATTGTAATTACTAAATTGCTGGGGGCTATACGATTTAGGTAGCTCCTGTAATAATTCCTTTGCTTTCCTAATCGCGCCTTCCATTCCCTCTTCGGTCGGAGTATTGATTACCGTTGCACCTAAAGCTTTTATTAGAGCTTGCTTTTCCATGCTAAATTTTTGAGGTACCACACAAATTACTTTAATCTTCGTACCAACTGCAGCTAAAGCCAAACCAATTCCTGTATTTCCAGCTGTCGGTTCTATGACAATTCCATCTTCAACAAGATGCCCGTTTTCGATTGCTGTTTGAATCAACTTTTTCCCTAAACGATCTTTTACACTACCACCTGGGTTAAAATATTCTAGTTTGGCAAATAGATTCACTTTATTTGGTATCTCAAAATGATTAATTTTTACGAGTGGAGTACATCCGATTAACTCTTTTATATTATTGTAATACTTCATTAGGCAACACCTCTAATTTTTAGAACATTCACATTGAACTTCATTACATGTTGGTACCTCAGCTGAAAACAAGACATCTTCATATTGTGATCATTTTTTAATTAATCGTTTTTTATTCTCTTTGAAGTTTAAAGTTGATTATTCCTATTTGCATAGTATGATTTATTATTGTATTTGTCAATTATTTAATCACTATAATAATTTGCTTGGATATATGTTTACTCATTGCAATTTTCTAGTTTAGAAAAAATAAAATGATTTAGTTGCGATAATTTTATTTTTAACATACTATACTCATAGGTTTTGTTTGATTAAATGTTGTAAGGAGTGATTTAACATATGGGCCTTGAATTTGTGGAGCTTTTTGATAATTGGGCAGAGGTATATGATGAATCGGTAACGGGTAAAGATTTTGAATATAAAGAAGTATTTTCAAATTACGAGATGATCCTCGATACAGTTTGTGAATTCGTGTCTGGACATGTAGTTGAATTTGGAGTTGGGACTGGGAACTTAACACAGAAGTTATTAGATAAAGGCTACCATGTAACTGGATTTGAACCATCGTCTTCTATGATGAGAAAGGCAAAAGAAAAACTATCAGAAGAGGTTTCTTTATTCAATGGGGATTTTATTACTTTTTATACGAAAGAGCCTATGGATGCATTTGTTAGCACGTATGCTTTTCATCATTTGACAGATGCAGAGAAAGCTGAAGCAATCTCTAAGTATAGCTCTTTACTTTCAAAGGGAGGAAAGGTAGTTTTTGCCGATACTGTTTTTATAGATGAAGTGCATAAACAAAAGTATATTGCTGCCGCTAAAGATAAAGGATTTTTTAACCTAGCACAAGATTTAGAAACTGAATATTATACAACGATCCCTACTTTAGAAAAGATATTTAATACTCATGGATTTTTTGTTCAGTTCAAAAGATTAAACACTTTTGTTTGGCTTATTGATGCTACTAAGTTATAGAACGGACAACCATAATTTTTTCACAAATAAAATGGAAGAAAGCCTCGAAAAAGGTAAGACATCCTATCGATGGCAGGTCGAAATTATAGTAATAAAGGGCATAAATAGGCAGCCTTATATTTTGATTACCGTTTCCAATATGCACTTAACGTTCGAACCGTGTCCTGGTCTAAAATGTAGAAAAAATCGATAAAATGAAGGGTATAAAACATATAATTCATAGTTGACAAATAGGAATAATGTGAATAAAATGAAATTTATATTCAATATCCTAAGTGTTTCTTTGTTTAAAAGTCTACTGAATGACTGGGGTTTAAAAAGGGGAGGTTAGACTAGTGAAAATTTCAAGCAGAGGAGAATATGCCTTACGTGCGCTATTAGTTTTAGGGCAGCAATCTGGGTACATTCTATCTATAAGTGAAATTTCAGAGAAAACGCTTGTCACTATTAAGTACTTAGAACAAATTCTTTTACAGTTAAAAAAACTGAACTATGTAGAAAGTAAGCGAGGGGTTCAAGGAGGATATAAGTTAGTATTATCTCCTGAGCAAATAGTCATAGGTGAGGTGATCCGACAATTAGAGGGACCGTTGTCTCCCATGAGCTGTGCAAGTGTAACGGCTTATGAACCCTGTGGACTTGAAGGAAGCTGTTTGTTAAAGCCGCTTTGGGTCTTGGTTCGTGACACGATTGCAAAGGTGTTAGAAAAAACCACTCTTGATGATTTACTAAAAGGACGAATAGAAAATTTATAGAGGAGAGAGTATCTTGTTTGAGCAGAAGCGAAATAAAGAAGTAGTAGAGCATATTCTCCAGTCGTTAGAAGGATTGGAATATGGATCTATCCAAATCACTGTCCATGATTCACAGATAACTCAAATTGAACGAATTGAAAAGCTGCGTTTTCCATCAGTAAAAAATCGTCCTGTCAAGAATCAAACAGCTAGTACTAATGCAAGGGAGGAAAGGAAGAAGTCGTAGTGTGTTCTACTATAAGATATTTTTCTTCATCACTGATAGAGATAAGATATGGCGGTTGCCGACCAGATAACTGGAGGCTCCTTTCTATAAATGAGAAAGAATCAATGATCCAACCATTATGATTCTACTTGTTTATGGGATAGGAGCCTTTTTTACTGAATAAGTTTATATATTTAAGCAAAGGGGAGTATTAACAATGAAGAATAAGATAAGAAAAAGAGTTGTATTGATATTGATAGTGGTTCTGATGATATTGAGCGGATGTGTAACAGATTCAACACAATCTGGATCATCCAGTTCAAATGAAATCACGCTCTTAAATGTGTCGTATGACCCTACGAGAGAGCTATATAAGGAATATAATAACTTATTTATTCAGTATTGGCAGGAATTAAAAGGGCAACAGGTGACCATTCAGCAATCACATGGTGGCGCTGGAAGTCAAGCTCGCGCTGTCATTGATGGATTAGAAGCTGATGTGGTGACTCTGGCTTTAGCCTATGATATTGACCAAATGCACAAAGTAGCCAATCTTATTCCTGTTGATTGGCAAAGTCGTTTGGATCATCAATCTACCCCTTATACCTCCACCATTGTTTTTTTAGTAAGAAAAGGAAACCCCAAAAATATTAAAGATTGGGAGGATTTAATTAGAAATGATGTGGAGGTCATTACACCCAATCCAAAAACTTCTGGAGGAGCTCGATGGAATTACCTTGCTGCATGGGGGTATGCATTAGAAAAAAATAATCAGGATGAGGAGCAAGCAAAGAAATTTGTCAGTCAGCTCTATCAAAATGTTCCTGTTCTAGATGCAGGTGCTAGAGGGTCTACGACTACTTTTGTGGAACGTGGGATTGGAGATGTCCTGTTATCCTGGGAGAATGAAGCTTTCCTAGCAATCAATGAATTAGGGGAAGACCAATTTGAAATCGTTGTTCCATCGTTGAGTATTCTTACAGAACCACCCGTGACTGTGGTAGACAAAAACGTAGATAAAAAAGGAACGCGGGAAGTAGCAGAAGCCTATTTAGCCCATTTGTATACAGAAGAAGCGCAAGAAATCATTGCCAAGCATTATTATCGGCCTAGAAATGAAAAGGTAGCGGCGAAATATAAGGATGTATTCCCACAGGTTCAGCTTTTTACAATTGACGAAAAATTTGGAGGATGGCAAGAAGCCCAAGAAAAACATTTCAATGATGGAGGAGTTTTTGACCAGATATACACTCCATAGAGAATGAGTAACGTAGGGATACAGGTCACATTTATATTTAGAAAGAAGTGAGCGTATTGAGCAGAATATCTTCCATGAAACTAAAACAACATCATATTTTGCCAGGGTTTGGATTAACATTAGGGTTTACGTTGTTATTTATAGGATTAATGATTCTTATTCCAATATCGTTGGTCTTTTTAAAAACCTCTACAATGGGCTGGAATGACTTTTTGCAGACTGTAACTAATCCGAGAGTTGTAGCCTCCTACAAATTAAGCTTTGGTACTGCGGCGGCAGCGGCGGTGATGAATGCCATCTTTGGCTTACTCATCGCTTGGGTGCTTGTGCGTTATCAATTCCCAGGAAAACGCTTGGTAGATGCTCTTGTCGATCTTCCATTTGCGTTACCTACTGCGGTGGCGGGCATCTCGTTAACAGCTTTATATTCAAGTAATGGGTGGATAGGTCAGTTATTAGAACCGCTCGGTATAAAGGTTGCTTACACTCCTCTTGGAATTATTATAGCTCTTACCTTTATTGGGTTACCTTTTGTGGTACGGATGGTTCAACCCGTTCTGCAGAGTTTGGATAAAGAATATGAAGAAGCAGCAACGAGCCTAGGAGCTAATCGGTTGCAAATCTTTTGTAAAGTGATAATGCCAGAGGTGATCCCAGCTTTATTAACGGGCTTTTCTTTAGCTTTTGCTAGAGCCTTAGGAGAGTATGGTTCTGTTGTTTTCATCTCTGGAAATATGCCACTGCGTACGGAAATAGCTCCTTTACTCATTTTTACTAAGCTAGAACAATATGATTATGCAGGAGCAACGGCTATTGCTGCTGTTATGCTCAGCATTTCTTTTGTAATACTCTTATGTATTAACCTTCTTCAATGGTGGAGTCGGCATCGTTATGATCATAGATAGAAAAGAGGAATGAATAATGTCTGGAAATAATCCATTGCAACACCTCCCTACGGAATGGTCTCCCATAAGAAAAACAGGTGAAGCTTCACTAGTAAAATGGCTCTTGGTGTCAATTGCTTTACTCTTTTTGGGGGTATTTCTGGTTATTCCACTTGTAGCGATTTTTGTTAAAGCATTTGAACAAGGAATCGCGGTCTATTTAGCTTCTATTATTGATCCATATGCTTGGAAGGCTATTTCCTTAACTTTATGGGTCGTGCTGATCACTGTACCGTTGAATATCCTTTTTGGTTTAGCAGCAGCTTGGTCGATCGCCAAATTCAATTTTAAAGGAAAAAATATTCTTATTACCTTGATCGACCTTCCTTTTGCTGTATCACCCGTTATTGCGGGTCTAATTTTTGTTCTTATGTTCGGAGCACAAGGCTTTTTGGGACCATTATTAGTCAATTGGGATATCAAGATTATCTATGCCACTCCTGGTATTGTCCTAGCTACGATGTTTGTCACTCTCCCTTTCATTGCTAAAGAATTAATTCCTTTGATGCAATCCCAAGGTACAACGGACGAAGAGGCTGCACTCACTCTTGGTGCAAATGGATGGCAGACGTTTTGGCTTGTTACTTTACCAAATATTAAGTGGGGATTGCTATACGGGGTCATCCTTTGTAGTGCTCGGGCAATTGGTGAATTTGGAGCTGTTTCCGTTGTTTCAGGACATATTCGTGGTATGACAAATACAGTTCCTCTGCATATTGAAATTCTCTATAATGAATATCAATTTACAGCCGCCTTTGCTGTTGCTTCTTTAATGTCAATAGTAGCATTAGTCACCCTATTACTGAAAAATATTGTGGAATGGAAAGCAAATCGAGGAAGTATAGACTCAAAGAGCTCAATGATAGGAGGGAATTAAATTGAGTATACAGATTAAACAAATTTCTAAGAGCTTTGGCTCATATCAAGCGTTAAATAATATTGATTTAACCATTCCTACTGGAGAGCTTGTGGCTCTACTCGGGCCTTCTGGGTCTGGAAAAACAACATTGCTTCGCATTATTGCTGGTTTGGAACAAGCTGATCAAGGAAGCATTTATTTGGATCAGAAAAACATGACTGATAGCCATGTAAAAGAAAGAAATGTCGGCTTTGTGTTCCAACACTATGCTCTCTTTCGGCATATGACGGTCTTTGATAATATCGCTTTTGGTTTGAAGGTTCGCCCTAGGAAGGAAAGACCTTCTAAAGAAAAAATACGTGAAAAGGTATTTGAATTGCTTAAGCTAGTTAAGCTAGAATCGTTCAGCGATCGCTATCCTACCCAGCTTTCTGGTGGACAACGACAGCGTGTTGCTTTGGCTCGTGCGTTGGCGGTAGAACCAAAAGTTCTCTTATTAGATGAACCATTTGGAGCGTTAGACGCCAAGGTTCGTAAAGATCTTCGACGTTGGTTACGCCAGCTACACAATGAAATCCCTATTACAAGTGTATTTGTCACACATGATCAGGAAGAAGCCTTAGATGTCGCAGATCGTATTGTAGTTATGAATAATGGGGGAATTGAACAAATCGGAACGCCGGAAGAAGTTTATGATTATCCAGCTAATCCCTTTGTGTATCACTTTTTAGGGAATGTAAATCTCTTTCAAGGGCGAATCCAACAAGGGAAGATGACTTTTGGTGATGTTATATTGGAAGCTACAGATGATAAGAAAATGGTAGAATCACAGGTTGTTGCTTTTGCTCGACCGCATAATATCAAAATAGAGCGAGCTAAAAATGAAGGTCAAGCATTTCCAGCTAGAATTGAACATATACGCTCTGTAGGACCCATTGTTCATCTTGAATTATCTCGAACGGATACGAAGGAATTTATTGAAGCTGAATTAAGCAAGGAAGAGTTTAGAGCGTTGAAGCTCCAAGCAGGAGAAAAAGTATTTGTGAACCCTAAAGATATGAAGGTTTTTTTACAGGAAGAATACACAATCTAAATCATACAAGATAAGAAGGGAACGTGTATAATATTGACTAATGATTGCCTATTAAAGATATAGTATAATGGACAGAATAAGGCTATTGTCTAAATAGGGGGACTATACATGAAATGGACGAAAGGTTTTTTTGCACAAGATCCTCAGGAATTAGAAATGAAAATAAATGATTTTTTTCAGCAAAATGATTTTGGGATTACGGATATTCTTTATGATGTCATGGATAGTGGGGAACTTGGTATTTACTATACAGCATTGATTCAGTATAGTACCAATAAACAAATTAATCCTGTGAGGGTTTTTATTGCGGAAAGCCCAGAGGAGCTAGAAAAGCAGGTTAATTTCTATTTAGTCGATAGTCGAGCGGAAATTGATGTATCGAATTATGCTACTTTATTTAAGCAAGAGAAGTTTGTTTTCTCCTATATTGCAACCTTCAAACAATAACAAAGCAGTGACGAAAAAGCCCATAGAAATATGGGTTTTTTCTTTCGCCTTTTATTGCATGAACAAGATGCTTCTCCTATACAGGCTCTCCCTTTTCTACATATTGTAAGAGTAAAAGGACAAAGATGAAGAAAGGTGGGGACGATGAAAGCAGTTCACCCTTTAGCGAAAAGTGCTACCTCTGCGGTAGTCATGAATGTGACCACAGGAGAAATTTTATTTGAAAAAAAGATGAATGAAAGAGTTCCTCAAGCGAGCTTGACCAAAATCATGACGCTGTTAATTATTTTTGACAAGATGAAGAAGGGAGCATTCACCCTTTCGGATAAAGTGACGATCAGTCCGTACGCCGCCTCTATTAAAGGATCAACAGCTTGTTTCCAAAGCGGAGAAGAGGTGACGGTAGAGGATCTCATTAAAGCAATTGTAATCTCATCAGCAAATAATGCCTCCGTGGCTATGGCAGAGTATATTGCAGGAAGTGAAAAGAGATTTGTTTCTTTTATGAGAAGAAAGGGTAAAAGAATGGGATTGAAGAACACGTTTTTTGCCAACCCTACGGGATTAGATCGAGGGGGAAGTTATTCGTCTGCCTTCGATATGGCAATCCTGTCTAAAGCCCTCCTTGCTCATCATACGATATTAAGATACTCCAAAATGAAGAAAACAGTGATTAAACAAAACAGTGTTGAGTCAGTCGAATTGATCAATACAAACAAATTGCTAGAGGATCATCCAGAGATTGATGGTTTGAAAACAGGGTATACTCCACGGGCGAAAGCGTGCCTTTCAGCGACAGCAACCAGAGGGAAGCACCGAGTCCTTGCTATTGCTATGGGTGCACCAGATAAAAAAACAAGAGATATGGAGATCCTAGAGATGATCCATTATGCTTGGTTGCGTTTGGGAGTTTAAACTTCCACAAAACGGGTTAGTGAGAATGATAGTATCAAAATGGCTCCTGTAAAAAAGAAAAGAAAAGTAAAGTAAAAAGCTGTCGAGGGGTTTCTCGACAGCTTGACGAATCGATGACCGATTCGTTTTTTTTTTGTACATCATTATTCGCTAGCAATGTAAACTGTTTTGGTGGCTCCATCCCAGCTTACTTTTGCTCCCAATGCTTCACTCACAAAGCGAAGAGGGACGAGGGTTCGACCTCCAATGATTTGAGCTGGGGTAGATAATTGAATTTTTTCCCCATTTATCATGGCGGTAGAATCCCCTATTTTTAAGGAGATGTGGCGGTCGTCTTTGACGGCAACGACTGTTTTTTCAGCTGCATTCCATTCAATAGTGGCTCCCAATTCTTCAAAAATAGCACGCAACGGTACCATCGTACTATTATTTTTAATAATGGCAGGTTGATCAAACACAAGATAATCTCCATCTAAAACAACATGAGCCATTTCAAAAATACGAGTCAGAGTAAGCTTTGTTGGTGGATTGTTCTTACGGGCATAGTCTGATCCACCTTCATATTTTTTTACGGAGCTTCCAGACCATTCAATATACCAGCCTAAGAACTCTCCCTGCGCTTCGTCTTCGCTAACTCCAAAATCAAAGGCAAGAAGGCTTCGAATACCAACAATTTGCTTCACAATTCGATCAGGTAAGTTTGAAACGCCACTTGCTTTTACTAATTCAGGGGTATCATAAACTAAATATAGATTGGCTTTGCTTCCTGAAACCTTCCCTTTGACAGGAATAGCATACGTGTCGTTTCGATACGTGGCATAGTAGGTTCCTGTAACGTCAGATCCCTTTTGTTGAAGCGTTAACTCGACAAACGTATTGTCTACGGTTATTGCTCTCCAATCCCCATTAAGATCTAGTCCTTTGGATGTAGCCCCAACCGTTGTACTGCTAAGTATGAAAGATAAAGCTAGTACTAAAATAAATAAAGATGTACTTAATTTTCTCATGTTCTCCTCCCAGTTATGTAAAATCTAGAAATAGTATAACATAGGTAGGAGATAAAAAGTCCTAGAATCTTATTTGCTTTGTTCAACTAATTGGCAGATTTCAATGATCACCTGAGTGGCTTTTAGCATATTGTCTACGGATACATATTCGTATCTGCCGTGGTAGTTTTCGCCGCCTGTAAAAATATTAGGTGTGGGCAGTCCCATATAAGAAAGCTGAGAGCCGTCAGTTCCTCCGCGAATAGGGTATACTTCTGGAGTGATGTCCAGATTTTTCATCGCTTGGAAGGCGATATCTACAATTTCTTTGACAGGCTCAATTTTTTCTCTCATGTTATAATATTGGTCTTTTAATTCAAGCAAAATGGTAGCTTTGTTATATTTTTTTTGTAGTTCCTGAACGACTTGGGTGACATATTCTTTGCGAGCTTCAAATGCCTGTCTGTCAAAATCTCTAATAATATAATGAAGCTTGGTTTCTTCCACATCCCCCTGTATAGAAATAAGATGATAGAATCCTTCATAGCCTTCTGTCGTTTCGGGAGCCTCCTCAACAGGAAGCTTTTGATTAAACTCCATGGCGATTTTGGCAGAGTTAATCATCTTATCCTTCGCCGTTCCAGGGTGCACATTTTTTCCTTTAAAGGTTATTTTGGCTTCAGCAGCATTAAAGCTTTCATATTGAAGCTCACCAAGAGGCCCACCATCCATGGTGTAAGCAAAATCGGCACCAAAGGCAGTTACATCAAATTTATGCGCTCCTCTTCCGATTTCCTCGTCGGGTGTAAAACCGACCCGTATTTTTCCGTGTTTAATCTCAGGATGCTGAATCAGGTAGTTCATGGCTGTCATAATCTCTGTAATCCCTGCTTTGTTATCTGCTCCCAGCAGGGTGGTTCCATCTGTAGTGATCAGAGTATGCCCTTGATATTGCACTAATTCAGGGAAGTCTTGGGGAGAAAGAATAATGTTCTGCTCTTGATTTAAAATGATATCTTTTCCATCATAGTTTTCAACGATTTGAGGCTGTACATTCTCTCCAGTAAAATCGCTGGAGGTATCCATATGAGCTAAGAACCCAATAGTAGGGACTTCTTTGTTCGTATTGGCGGGGAGTGTAGCCATCACGTAACCGTTTTCATCTAAGGACACTTCTTGCATCCCCATCTCTTTTAATTCTTCCACCAATTGTCTAGCTAGGTTGAGCTGACCTGGCGTTGATGGGCAGGTTGCGCTGTTATCATCTGATTCGGTGTTTACCTTTACATAAGAAACCAGTCTGTTTATAAGTTCTTCTTTCATTACAGTTCCATCTCCTTTAGCTATTTCATTCTATGTCCATCATAATACGAAAAGGTGGGGTGGTAAAATAAATATGTAGTCTCTATTATTTTTCTGAATCGGCATCAAATTCCCGTGTCCATTCATGATTAATTCCTAGATATTGATAATAAATAGTGATGCTGTGTACGTCCTTTTCTGAGTGCCATAATGAATAGAAAGGCTTTTGATCATAAGTGAAATCATAATACTTTTGCTTTTCAGGGTCTATGTTGTTCTTGGGATCACTATAATATTCTTCTAGCTCTTTATCAGTCAGCGCAGGCTCGATTGACGATCCAATAGCGGATTGGCATTCGAATTGATCTAAATCGGGAACCCCGTTAATATGACTCCTACATAAGTTCACCTCTTTAGTCGTTCCATTGATGAGCACGTTCGTTATTTTTATGTTATAAGAACCTTCGTTTTCTAGTAGGGCAAAAGAGCTTCCATTTAAGTGCAATCCAGATGAAGAATGAACTAGAGGAGGGTGTTTTTTCAGATAAAAAAAGCTGACAGAGAAGATTAGCAGCAAGAGAACCAGAGATAATAAGAATACGTTCCTTTTTTTTGATCGATTTAGCATTTTGGACCCCCTTTCTAACAAGTGCAACGGGATAAAAAAATAGCCCTTGTTGACAAGGGCTACTAGGCACTTCAGTCTATCTTAGATTGTAAAATATTTCTTGTGACTGTTCAATCATACGAAAGTCATATTATGGTCTGATTTCATAGAAAATCATAAAGCCAACATCGATTTTCATTAACACATTGCTGCCATCGTTCACAGTAAAGGAAATACTCTCATCAGGCAGTAATAGATTTAGAGTCATTCCTACTTCTTCACACCATACTTTTAAATCAGGAACATTTTTGTTAAAGTTATTTTTGTAGCTTCTTACATCAGAAAAATCGGCTTTAATTAAGATTTTTCCATCTTTTTGTTCGACCTTATAGTTGGACAGAGAATACGTTTTGACTGATGTTTTTGCTGAATTGTAGTTGTTCTCCATGAATTTTTTCAGCTCTGCTGGGTTGGTATAGTCTGGGGCTGTAGCTGCCAATTCTGTGATTCTATCGGCGGCTTTTTCACCAAGCTCATCATTATATGTAATGCTTACTGTCTTAGTTGGGGAATCCCATAATACTTGTGCGCCTAAAGCTTCACTAATAAAGCGAAGAGGAACCATTGTGCTTCCTTTCGAGATAATAGCAGGTTGGTCTAATACAACAGGAATTTCATGCTCTCCGTTTGAAATTCTAGCCACCTTAGAACCGATTCGAAGGTTGATAAACATATATTCATTAGCAGCAATAACTTGTTGAACGTCTGACTTCCATTCCACTTCAGCTTCTAATTTTTCAAAAATTCCTCGAAGTGGAACCAACGTTCTTCCATTCATAGCCATACCGCTGAATGACTGTACTTCCCCATTGATTTGAATCTTAATGTTAGAATTGGCATCTGCTAGATTAGGTTGTATCGTTAAGATTAAGCAGATAATGGTAAATAATACTAAGCTCTTTTTCACGTGATCACTCCTATTTTGTCTTAAAATGTTTGTCCAAAAACTATATATTCTACAAATAGTTACAATATCCTCTTAAAGAATATATATTTTGACAAATTCCCTTAATTTTTTGTAGAAACATGGAGGAAAATCGGTATGAACCACTCTTTTTCATTAATAGAACAGATCGTGGATCGATCTCTCTTTCAACTACCTACCCTTGATTTGGCAAGAGCTTTACTCGGTAAGCTATTGGTCAAGGAAACGGAAGAAGGCATTGCAGCAGGGAGGATTGTTGAAACAGAAGCCTATATTGGTCCAGGTGACCGGGCGGCTCATAGCTATGGCAATCGACGGACCAAGAGGACTGAGATTATGTTTGGTCCTGCGGGATATGTGTACACGTATGTTATGCATACTCATTGTCTAGTTAATGTAGTCAGCGGGAAAGAAGATCATCCTGAGGCAGTCCTTATTCGAGCTGTTGAGCCCTATTATGGTCTTGAGCTAATGTATCAGCGGCGTGGGGAGAAGAAGAAGGAACAGGAATTAACCAATGGTCCTGGAAAACTGACGAAGGCATTGGGAATTGATATGTCTGACTATGGCAGAAGCTTTTCTATCCCGCCCTTATATATTGCGGAGGGAGCACCACCTGAAGCAGTTTTGACAGGTCCCAGAATCGGTATTGAAAATAGTGGGGAAGCCAGAGATTATCCATGGCGCTTCTGGGTTCGTGACAACCCTTTTGTATCAAAATTTAGACCTCCTCAAAAGACGTAACTCGTAAATAAAAAGGTATCTTCAGGCGATACTAACCATCAGTTGGAGTAAAAAATCCATCTGATGGAAGTCTGCTTTTATGAAGAAGGTTTGACAGAAGGGCATGTAATCCAGTAGAATAAGGGCAAACATAACTGACTGACGTGTCAGTTATAAGTGGCTTATTTCTTTTTAGGATGTGTAGGAGTTGAACCCATGAAACCAACAGAAGAGGTATTACTTGAATCGGCGCTAAGCATTTTCAGCGCTAAGGGCTATCATTCAACACGTGTTTCAGATATTGTACAAAATAGTAACCTCTCGCAGGGTACATTTTATCTCTATTTTACGAGTAAAGAGGATATTTTTATCCGCTTAATTGAAGCCTTTCTAACTGATATTGTAGCAGAAATCGAGAAGCTCTCGGCTGAACTTGCCCAATTAGAACCCAGCAGCCGATTTAAACAAATGATTCAGAATGGCTTACGGATTTTTTGTGAGCATCAGGAAGTAGCGAAGCTCACGATGAATTTCAAGCATGAAACAGATCAGATCAAGCTTGCTTGTCTAAGATATGATGATGCGATTAGAGAATATATCCGTGCTAATATTCAACACTTTGAACCGTATATAAGCATGACAGAGGAGCAATTAGATATGGCAACCTTCTCTATGTATGCCATGATTCAGCACCTAGCCTATGAGTGGTTTATCGTGCGCAAAGCAGATGAAGGGTATATCGAACGGCTGGCGGATGTCCTGATCATGATGATTTTGCAAAACAAATAGTGACAGAACAAAGAGAAAGAAGATAGACACTAAGCTAAGAGTGTCTATTTTTGAACCGCTAACTGACTGACGTGTCAGTTATATGCTAGGTTGATCCATTGACAAGATAAGGAGAATCTTATTGTCAGGTAGGAAGGGGAGGATGGAATGGGGAATGTCTATTTTTTTACCGGATTTCCGGGATTTATTGCTACACAGTTAATAAAGGAGATTCTGCGACAGAAGCGACCTCTGAAGCATGTGTATGTTTTGGTTCTACCGAAGCTGGTGTCTAAGGCACAGCAGGAGCTGGAAAGACTCTACGAAATGGATTCACAGCTCCAAGGAAGATGTACTGATTGAAGGGGATATTACTCAGGAACACCTCGCTTTAGCTACTTCTGTTGTTGAAGAACTGCAAAGAGAAGTGACCCATGTTTTTCATTTGGCAGCGATTTATGATTTAGCCGTCGAAGAAAGAAGGGCGGAGCTGGTGAATGTGGGCGGTACTTCTCATGTGAATCAATGGGTAGGTCAGCTAGAAAAGCTTGAGAGGTATGTTTATTTTAGTACGGCGTATGTTGCCGGAAAAAGAGAAGGTCTGATCTTAGAAACAGAACTAGAGAAACAACAATCCTTTAAGAATCACTATGAACGCACCAAGTATGAAGCGGAGGTGCTGGTGGAAAAGGTAAAAAGGACGGTTCCCACCACCATCATACGTCCAGGTATCGTAGTAGGACACTCACAGACAGGTGAAACCATTAAATTTGATGGTCCCTATTTTATGATGAATTTCTTTGATAAATTAAAATTCCTTCCTCTCATCCCTTATGTCGGTGCTGGGGCTGCACAAGGGAATTTTGTCCCTGTCGATTATATTATTCAAGCAACGGTTTATTTAGCTCACGAATCAAAAGGGGTGGGGCAAACCTATCATTTAACAGACCCCAGACCCTATACAATGAAAGAGGTGTACCGTTTTATATTAGAAGAACAGCTAGGGAGGAAGCCAAGAGGGATGATTCCTGTTTCGCTGGTCAAGAGGATGTTACGCTATGCACCACTGAGGAAATGGGCAGGTGTCGAACAAGAGTCTATGGATTATTTTACTTGCCAAGCCATCTATGACTCGACACAAGCTCAGGAGGATTTAAAAGGTTCGGGAATTGCTTGTCCAGATTTTAAGCAAGTCCTGACCCCCATTGTCCAGTATTACCTAGAGAACAAGCATGATCAAACAAAACAGATTCACATCCATTAAGGGGGACTGGAAAGAATGACAGATATTCAACAAAAGAAATGGGAAGTGATCGGACCTGCAACAGGTGAAGTCATTGGACATATAGAAGAAACGAGCATAGAGCAAGTAGAGGATATCTATGTGAAGGCGAAAAATGCCTTTCAAATATGGTCACAATACTCTATTGAACAAAGGCTTGATCATCTGCGACGAGTAAAGAACGATATCTCAGACCATATGGAGGAGCTTGCCCACATCGTTGCAGAGGATACGGGAAAGGTCAAGGTGGAAGCCCTCGTGGCAGACATTTATCCTGTTCTCGATGCTCTTGATCATCTGCTGAAGCATGCCAAAAAGAATTTAGCCCCCCAGAAGGTCAAGACACCTCTGATGCTGATTGGGCGAAAATCGTATGTAGAATATATGCCGAGGGGAGTTGTTCTAGTCATTTCGCCTTGGAACTTCCCTTTCCAATTGGCGATGGTTCCTGTGATCAGTGCCTTAGTCAGTGGGAATACAGTGATTCTAAAGCCTCTGAGGTGACTCCCTTAGTAGGAAAATGTATCGAGGATGTATTGATTCGATCGGGGATGCCAGCAGGGGTTGTCCAGGTAGCTCACGGTGGAAAAGAATTAGGGGCTGCTCTAACGGCGGGAAAACCAGATTATATCTTTTTTACTGGCTCGGTGCGCACAGGTCAGATCATTCAAGCGCAAGCCGCCAAGGACTTGATTCCGACCACCTTAGAGCTGGGAGGCAAGGACCCGATGATTGTCTTCGCCGATGCCAACTTAGCCCGGGCGGCTCGGGCGGCAGTGTGGGGAGCATTCACTAATAGCGGTCAGGTATGTATGTCTATTGAACGCTTGTATGTGGATCGAAAAGTAGCTCAACCTTTTATTCGCCTTTTAATTGATGAAATCAACAGGCTCAAGCAGGGAACAGATCTCCATGCAGATATTGGCTCTATGACTTTTGAGGGTCAGCTCTCTATTGTCAAGGAACAGCTAGAGGAGGCACTGAAGAGAGGAGCCCAGCTTGAAACAGGGAAAAAACCAACGGAGTGGAAAACGGATAAAGGGATGTTCCTAGAGCCTATGCTTTTAACCAATGTAGAGCAAGGGATGAAGGTGGTACAGGAAGAAGCATTTGGTCCTCTCCTTCCAGTGATTCCCTTTGACACAGAGGAAGAAGTGATAGGCTATGCCAATGATTCAATCTATGGTTTGAATGCCAGTGTTTGGAGCTCTGATCTAGCAAAGCCAGACGAGTCGCCTCCCAATTGGTAAGCGGAGGTGTGGTGATTAATGATGTGATTATTTCTGTAGCCAATCACGCTCTTCCTTTTGGAGGGGCGAAGTTCAGCGGAATCGGCAGGTATCATGGTGAAGGGGGATTGCGTATTTTTTGCCATGAAAAAGCCATTATTGTGGATGCAGGTAAAAGAAAAACAGAGGTGTTTTGGTTCCCATACAAGGATAAGTATCCTTTATTGGCTCAATTGCTGCAAAGCCTGTATGGAAAGAGAAAGAATTGGATTCAATTTATCAAATCTTATATAGGGCTGGTCAGAAGGAGTCAATGAACCAGCGTTCTAGACTCAGCCTGTGCTAAAATGAAAGGAAGAATCTTGATCCGTAGGTGATTCCATGTCTAAGTCAAAAAGACTGATTGAACTGATGATTAGAATGAATACGAAACGAAAATTTACGGTGGGAGAGCTGGCGGAGGAATTTCAGGTTTCTAAGCGAACCATTTTACGAGATTTACAGGAGCTTTCCGAAGCTGGGCTTCCATTGTACTCCGAGGTAGGAGCGAATGGAGGCTACCAGATTCTAAAGGAGCGAACGCTTCCTCCCATTTCTTTTTCAGAGGATGAAGCGGTGGCTATGTTTTTTGCCATTAAATCGCTCCAATACTACTCCTCTCTCCCTTTCCAATCTGAATCCATCTCGGCGTTAGCTAAGTTTTATCATTATTTGCCTCATGAGGTGAAGGAACAAATCAATGAGCTAAGAAACAGAATAACCTTTTGGGTTCCTCATCATGAGCAACCCGCTCCTTTTCTGAACGAGTTGGTACAGCATGCGGTCAAACAACAAGTCGTTATGATTGAGTATGAATCAAAAGCAAGGGACACCGAAAGAGAGATTCAGCCGATTGGTGTCTATAGTATGAATGGACTGTGGTATTGTCCCGCCTATTGCTTTCAGGAGGAGGAGATACGTCTCTTTAGAGTCGATAGGATAAAGGGTTTATATTCGACAGACAAGCAAAAGCCAAGAAAAGAGATCACCAAATATACGATTCAACAGTTCCTAAAAGGCGATGGGCAAGAGGGGGAGCTTCTCCCGTTTGTCGTCCAACTAACCCGCGGTGGGGTCAAACGCTGTGAATCGGATGTCTGGTTAAGCAAAACCTTGACAGTTCATGAGGATGGAACGGGAAGAATTGATGCCAAAATCCGACATTCCTTCATCTCTTGGGCGGCTCTCTTTTTTCTAAGTTGTGGTCCGGACGCTGTGGTAGAGCAGCCTGAGATCCTTGTTCAAGAAATTAAAGAAAAACTTGAACAAATGGTGTACAATTACCAAAACCGTTGTCATAGCTGACGAAGTATGTTAGAATTTCAGGTAAGAAATCGAAAAAAATAACGGGTCACGTGTTACTGATTCGATCAGGCATGAGTGAAAATGATGATTTGGATAAATAGTAAAGGGGAGGAAACTCTTTTTGCTACAATCCCATCTTTTCTACTCATGCCTTTTTTCAATAATTAAAACAAAGGAGAATGATCATTATGCAAGAAAAAACATTTAAAGTGATTAGTGAAGCAGGTCTTCATGCACGTCCAGCAACCATTATTGTTCAAGCAGTGGGTAAATTCGAAGCTGATATCAACATCGTATACAACGGAAAAACAGTCAATCTGAAATCGATTATGGGAGTTATGTCTTTAGGAATTCCTCAAAACGCAGAAATCACAATTACAGCTGAAGGATCAGATGAAGTAGATGCAATTAACGAGATTGAAGAAGTGATTAAACGCGAGAAATTGGGTGAGTAAATCATGGCATCAGTGATAAGCGGGATTGCAGCCTCTAATGGAGTGGCTATTGCCAAAGTGTTTCGTCTAGAAAACATGGAGCTTAGAATTGAAAAAAAAGAAGTGCAAGACACGGAGGCAGAGGTTCAACGCTTAGAGCAAGCGATCCAAACTTCTATGTCAGAACTAGAAAAGATTAAGGAGCATGCAAACAAAGAGTTAGGAGAAGACAAGGCTGCTATATTTGCTGCCCACCTCCTCGTCCTTAATGATCCAGAGCTGATTAATCCAGTGAAAGATCGGATACGCAGTGACAAGCTCAATGCGGAGTATTGCTTAAATGAAACCGCTACGATGTTTATTACGTTGTTCGAACAAATGGATAATGAGTATATGAAAGAAAGAGCCGCGGATATTCGTGATGTGATTAAGCGTGTCCATGCTCATTTGCTAGGAGTGCAGTTGTCCAACCCTAGCCTGATTTCTGAAGAAGTGGTTGTCATTGCTGAGGATTTAACACCTTCCGATACGGCACAGTTGAATCGTAAGTTTGTTAAAGGATTTGCTACAGATATTGGAGGCAGAACTTCGCACTCAGCGATTATGGCACGTTCGATGGAAATACCGGCGGTTGTCGGAACCAAGCAGATTACGAAGCAAGTGGAGAATGGAACGCTGTTGATCATTGATGGGTTAACAGGAGAAGTGATTATTGACCCTACACCTGAAACAGTAGCTCAGTATGAACAGAAAAAGAAAGAATACGAATCTCAAAGAGAAGAATGGGCTAAATTAGTTCATGAAAAAACTCTGACAACAGATGAGGTTCATGTAGAGCTTGCGGCGAATATAGGAACGCCTGAAGATGTAAACGGTGTCTTGAAAAATGGAGCGGAGGGCATCGGTCTATATCGTACAGAGTTTCTTTATATGGGAAGAGATCAGCTACCAACTGAGGAAGAGCAGTTCGAGGCATATAAAAGTGTGTTAGAAAGAATGGAAGAGAAACCTGTCGTTGTCCGGACCTTAGATATTGGTGGAGATAAAGAGCTTCCTTACCTTCACCTGCCTAAAGAATTGAATCCTTTCCTAGGCTTCCGTGCTGTTCGACTCTGCTTAGAAGAGCAAGGAATATTCAGAGAGCAACTAAGAGCGCTTCTGCGTGCGAGTGTCTATGGAAATCTTAAAATTATGTTTCCGATGATCGCCACGCTTGAAGAATTTAGACAGGCTAAAGCCATTTTATTGGAAGAAAAAGCAGCGTTACAAGAAAAAGGAGTATCCATTTCAGAGCAAATCGAGCTAGGAATTATGGTGGAGATTCCGTCAACGGCTGTCCTTGCTGATCAATTTGCCCAAGAAGTAGACTTCTTCAGTATTGGAACGAATGATCTCATTCAATATACAATGGCAGCAGATCGTATGAACGAGCGAGTATCTTATCTGTATCAGCCTTACAATCCATCTATTTTACGCTTGATCAACATGGTGATCAAGGCGGCTCATCAAGAAGGAAAATGGGTCGGAATGTGTGGAGAAATGGCTGGAGATGAAATTGCTATTCCTATATTATTAGGACTTGGACTGGATGAGTTTAGTATGAGTGCCAGCTCCGTCTTACCGGCTAGAAGCCAGATTAGAAAATGGTCGATGACAGATGCACAGAAGCTGGCTGAACAAGCTCTAACGCTTAAAACAGCAGAAGAGGTACAGGCTTTAGTCTTAAAATCGGTCAAAGTATAAAGGGGAAAGGGTGGAGAGAGTGTTAGATATCTTATTTGGCAAGAAAAAAAAGCAAACACAAGAAGTTATCGTGGCTCCTCTGACAGGAACAGTCAGAACGATGGAAGAAGTTCCTGATCCTGTGTTCTCCCAAAAAATGATGGGAGATGGAGTAGCGATCGAGCCTTCTGAGGGTCAAGTTGTGTCGCCGGTAGAAGGAGAGATTATTTCCCTTTTTCCAACCAAGCACGCGATTGGAATCCGCTCCAAAATGGGTGTGGAGATCTTGATTCACATTGGTCTTGAAACGGTATCTATGAATGGGGAAGGATTTGAGTCCCATGTCAAAGAAGGAGATAAAGTCAAGGCTGGAGATAAGCTGATTACCTTTGATTTAGAGCTTGTGAAAGAGAAGGCTGCCAGTACGATCACTCCTGTGGTGATTACCAATGGTGATCTGGTCCAAAGCATGGAAAAAGGAACTCAGACTTCAGTTGATAAAGGACAATCAGAACTACTTAAGGTAGAAGTAAGATCTTAGGAAGTGAATGGTTATTTTGACTCTAACATAGGGATTGAATTATGATAGAGTCAACATCTCCATTGTAAGGAGTGAACCATGCGATGAAAATTCATAAGATCTTAAATAATAATACCGTGGTTGTGATGGACGGAGAGATTGAAAAGATTGTGATGGGAGCGGGAATCGGTTTTCAGAAGAGAAGAAACGACATCGTTCCCAAGTCACAGATTGAAAAGATCTTTGTCATGGAGGAAGAAAGTGAACGATTTCAGGAGCTGTTGAAAACGTTGCCAGTGGCACATATTGAGATGGCGGAAGAAATTATTAGTTATGCTGAACGAGAGCTATGTGTTCCTCTCAGCAACCATGTTCATATTGCCTTAACCGATCACTTATCCTTTGCCATCGAACGATTGCAAAAAGGGATCGATATTGAAAATAAATTGTTAAATGAGATCAAGATTTTCTATAAAAAAGAATTTGAGATTGGTCTGTGGGCTAAGGCTTTACTGAAAGAGCGGTTAGGAATTGAAATTCCAGAGGATGAGGTAGGGCATATTGCTCTACATATTCATAATGCCAAAGAGCATACATCCATGGAGCATACAGTAAGACATGCCACCATGATCCAGGAAATGATTCAAATAATAGCCAATGAGTTGAAAAAGGACATTACTCAAGACAGCTTGTCTTATCAACGTCTGCTGACTCACCTGCGCTTCACCATTAAATCATTAGAGGATCAGGAGCCCTTGCATTTAATGGATACAGAAATGCTGCACATGATTAAGACAAAATATCATCAGTCATTTCAGATTGCCGTAGAGATGAACCGATACGTGCAACAAGAGTATGGAATCGACTTCCCAGAGTCAGAGCTGGGCTATGTAACATTGTATATTCAACGAATATATGAACAATAAAATAAGGTAGGATTGTTACTGCAGCATTGGCAGGCAAGACCTAAGATGAGTATAGGGGAGCATAACCGCAGATTGACCCTTAATCCGTTTTAGGTCTTTTTGTTTTGAGTAAAAGGCATCCATTCACAACTTTACTGAAATCAACATCAATATCAATACTAATACTAATATCAATAAATCTATATTTACAGCAATAATGGGAGGAATCATAACAATGAATCATCAAGAAATTGCCAAACAATTAGTACCACTACTTGGGGGAAAAGAAAATATTGTGAGTGCAGCACATTGTGCTACCCGTCTGCGCTTGGTTATCCTAGACGAAAGCAAAATAGATAAACAAGCCATCGAAAATCTAGAAGGAGTAAAGGGAGCTTTTGCTAGTTCAGGGCAGTTTCAAATTATTTTTGGAACTGGAATAGTAAATAAGGTCTACACAGCCTTTTCTCTTGAAGCAGAGCTGGATAAGCAGGATGCCAGTAAACATAATGAAGCGATCAAACAAAAAATGAATCCAGTGGCACGCTTAGCAAAAACCCTATCCAATATCTTTGTTCCAATTATTCCAGCCATTGTGGCAAGTGGTTTGTTAATGGGTCTGTTAGGTATGATGAGAGCATTCCAGTGGGTCGAAGCAGATAGCTCATGGATTGTACTACTGGACATGTTTTCTAGTGCAGCCTTTATTATTTTACCAATCCTGATTGGTGTAAGTGCGGCGAAGGAATTTGGGAGCAATCCGTATTTAGGTGCTGTTATGGGGGGGATTATGACTCACCCAGCCTTATTAAATCCATGGGGACTTGGCAATGCAGAGCCGGAGTCGTTGCTTTTCATGGGATTGGATGTAGCTCTTATTGGATACCAAGGAACGGTCATCCCAATTTTATTAGCGATTTATGTGATGAGTAAAATCGAAAAAGGCTTGCGCAAGGTTGTACCGAATGCCCTTGATTTACTCGTTGTTCCTTTTGTCACGATTATTTTAACTGGATTTATTGCGATTTTAGCTATTGGGCCTTTGGGAATGTTTTTAGGAGAATTGATTACCAATACACTGAACTTTATCTATAATTATGCTGGATTTTTTGCCGGACTTATCTTTGGTGGATTATATTCAACGATTGTTATTACAGGAGTACATCATAGCTTTCATGCTATTGAAGCAGGTTTAATAGCATCTGTAGGGATCAACTACCTTCTTCCTATTTGGTCCATGGCGAATGTAGCACAAGGGGGAGCAGGATTAGCTGTCTTCTTCCGCTCCAAGCGTGCCAAAACAAAAGAAATTGCCTTACCATCGGCACTATCTGCTTTTCTAGGGATCACAGAGCCCATTATTTTTGGGGTTAATCTAAAGTACCGTACGCCTTTTATTGGAGCAGCGATTGGGGGAGCAGCAGGAGGAGCGTATGTGGTCTTTACGAATGTGGTCGCTAATGCGTATGGTTTAACGGGGATTCCTATGATAGCCATCGTAGCTCCTCAGGGAATGTCTAACCTGATGAATTATCTGATTGGTTTTGCTATCTCTGTGGTTACTGCCTTCGTCGTGACTTGGCTATTAGGAATCAAGGAAGAGGATCAAAAAGGATGATAGTTGGAAAAGAGCGACTGATCGAACAAGCCTATGAGGAAATCAACAAGCACAAGGAATGCGTCGAGAGTGATGAATATCGTTTGCTCTATCATATTATGCCCCCTGTGGGCTTACTGAATGATCCAAATGGATTTATTCAGTGGAAGGGGACGTACCATCTCTTTTATCAGTGGATGCCTTTTAAAACAGAACATGGAGCCAAGTTCTGGGGGCATTACAGCTCTCCGAATTTAGTTCATTGGCAAGCGGAGCCGATTGCCCTAGCTCCAACAGACTGGTTTGATAAAAACGGCTGTTATTCTGGAAGTGCGATTGCGGATGGGGAAAGCTTAAAGCTTTTCTATACAGGAAATGTGAAGGATGCTGTGGGAAATCGGGAAACCTACCAATGTCTTGCCGAATCAAAGGATGGGATTCAGTTTGAGAAAAAAGGGGTGGTTGTGGAGCTGCCCGAAGGCTACACAGCCCACTTTAGAGATCCGAAGGTATGGAAGCATGAAGATCATTTCTATATGATTATTGGCGCGCAAAGCTTAGCGAAGCAAGGGCAAGCGGTTCTGTTTCGCTCCACAGATTTGAAGGATTGGACTCACCTAGGAGCTATTGCTGGAGGAGGCACGGAACAGCTAACAGATTTCGGCTATATGTGGGAATGTCCCGACCTCTTTCGCTTGCAGGAAGCAGATATTTTATTGGTTTCTCCTCAGGGACTAGAGCCTGAGGGAATGCTGTATCAAAATGTGTATCAATCAGGCTATTTTGTGGGACAGTTAGATTATGAGCAGGCTCATTATGCTCATGGAGGCTTTACAGAGCTGGATCGAGGATTCGAATTCTATGCCCCGCAAACCACCCTAGACGAGCAAGGCAGAAGAATTATGATTGCTTGGATGGGAGTGCCGGAGCAATACGAGCAGGAGCACCCGACGGTCAAGCACCGTTGTCCATACTCTAACCCTGCCTAGAGAGCTACAAGTCGTACAGGGCAAGCTCTATCAAAAGCCAGTGGCAGAGCTTCAGCAGTTAAGAAAAGAAGAGAAGTTTTATCCGCAGGTAACTCTTGATGGTCAAGATTGGCTTCTAGATAACGTGGGAGAGGCTACGGAGCTCAAAATAGATCTAAGTGAAAATAAAGCGGTAGATATAGCTCTTCATATTCGAGATTATGCTACGTTTCGCTACCACTCGGAAACAAAAACAGCGACTCTCGAACGAAAAAGCTTTGTTGATCATGGTATCGAGATCAGGCAATGCTACTTAGAAAACATCACGAGCCTGCATCTCTTTCTCGATACCTCCTCACTCGAAATCTTTCTCAATGACGGTGAAGAAGTATTTACAGCACGCATCTTTCCTGAGAAGGGACAAAAGCAGCTTGTTCTCCACTCCACTGGAAAACTAGTGTGTGATGTGTGGCAGTGGTTGTTGAAGTAAATGATGGAAGCAAACGATATTTGAATCATAGGACGTGGGAAAGGCTGTCGATTTTTATTCGACAGCCTTTGTCTGTTAATCATCTAGAAACATTCAAGAGTAATTGATTTGTAAAAAAATTGAAGCTGTGATTATAATTAATAATTGTAAGTACTAGTCATGTCTAGGAATATAAATAAGAGGTGGTTAAATTGAAGAAAGCTATCATAGCTTTAGGGGTATCATCATTATTGATCGTGGGCATTTCATGACCGAATATACTTTTTAAAAATTCCGCATGAGAGGAGTTGCCTTATGTCAGAAGAACTAATGATGCTGATCGATGCATTAATCTATATATTTATGTTTGTTTTTGCATTAAATATTCTCATTTATACGAAGAAAAGACTTCATAATGATCAATTAATTTTAAAAAAGCTAGATAAAATATATAAAAGCATTAAAAATGATAGTGAAAACAAATGAACCCCAAAAACATACTCATAAGATCGTTGGCACATTGTAATATTGGATGTGCTTTTTGTTTTTTTGAAGGTGGGCGTTGGATGCAACGGTGTTTTATGGATCTTTTATCTTGCTAAAACTTACACTTGTAATCTATAATATATTACATATGTAAGTTTTAATTGTGTATGAGAGGTAGGATAGAGGATGAAAAAGTTTTGCTATTTGATGATTAGTTTATTACTTATATTCCTTTTATCCGGCTGCAAAGAAGAGATCAAGCCGGAAGAAGTATTCACAAGTTATATCGAGTATTGGCAGCAAGGGAAATATGAACAAATGTATAATCTTATTTCCGAGTCTAGCGAATCCGCCATGACAAAGGATGAGTTCGTTCAGCGGTACCGTACGATCTATGACGGGATCGAAATGAGCGATCTGGAAGTCGCCGCAGTACTTGACAACAAAGAAGAGAAAGGTAGCGAATCGACCGTTAAGAAGTTCCCTTATCAAATGAAAATGGAAACCGTAGCTGGAACAATTGCTGCTGAAGGTACCGTCAAAGTGATCAAAATCAAAGAAACGAACGAATGGAAAGTGAGCTGGAACCCGTCCTTACTGTTCCCCTCAATGTCTGGAGGGGATAAGGTTATCGTTCGTACGCTGAAGGCAGAACGAGGAGAAATATACGATCGTTACGGTCAGAAGCTTGCCATGAATGGTAGCATCGAAGAACTCGGAATCGTTCCTGAACAGATGGGCGAAGGGAAAGAACGTACGATTGCCAAATTAGCGGGAAGACTTGCCGTTCCGGATACATTTATTCACGACAAGCTTGCCGCTCCATGGGTTAAAGATGACCTATTCGTACCTATCGTCAATATTACGGCGGGGCGGGAGAATCTTGACTTTAGCGATTTACCAGGGGTGACGAAAAGAGAGAAGAGTGCAAGGGTATATCCGTATGGTGAAGCTGCCGCTCATCTGATTGGGTACATAAGAGAAGTATCTGCAGAAGATATAGAGAAACACCGCGATAAGAAATTGAAACCTGGAGACATGATTGGCAAAGCAGGGCTGGAGCTGGTTTATGATGAGCGCCTTAGAGGAAAGAATGGTGTTCTTATTGCGATCGTCAAAGCAAATGGTCAGCATAAAGAAACCCTGGCAAAGCTGGATCCATTACATGGAGAAGATGTACGTTTGACAATAGATGCCTATCTTCAGGATTCGATCTATCGAGCTTTGGACGGTGACGCCGGATCAGGAGTGGCAATACACCCCCGTACGGGTGAAATCCTGACGCTAGTCAGCAGCCCATCTTATGATCCGAATGCATTCATCCAAGGTCTCTCCTCAGAGCAATGGGCGACGTGGAATGAAGATCCGAAAAAGCCTCTGTTGAATCGGTTTACAAGCCTTTACACACCCGGCTCCGTCTTCAAACCGATTACCGCCTCCATCGGTCTACAGCTGGGAGTCAGCGCAGTCGACGAGATAAGAAGTATTGATGGCTTTCGGTGGTCGAAGGACGATAGCTGGGGCAACTATTACGTCAAACGGGTCAGGAATGTTCCAGCAGTAAACCTTACGGACGCTATCGTACATTCGGATAATATCTATTTAGCACAAGAGGCGTTGGAGATGGGTGCGGAGATTTTCACTAGGGAAGCCGAGATATTTGGTTTCGGATTAGAACTGCCGATCGCTTACTCGTTTCCTAAATCGAGTTTAGCAAACGACGGGATTAAGAATGAAATCTTGTTGGCGGATTCTGCATACGGGCAAGGACAAGTTCTCATGACTTCGTTACATCTTGCTTTGGCCTATACTCCGTTTATCAATGGCGGAGAACTCATCAAACCAGTACTGGATCTTGCTCACGGTGAGGAGTCGAAGGACAAATCATGGGGCAGTCAGATTATGGATTCTAAAACAGCGGCGACTGTGAATGAAATGTTGCTAGAAGTTGTAGAAAACCCTGCGGGCACCGGACACGGGGCATACATCAAGGGGCGACGTATTGCCGGTAAAACGGGTACCGCGGAGCTAAAGAGGAAAAAAGGGGAAGAAGGCTTAGAGAACGGTTGGTTCGTCATGTATGATGCAGAGCATGCGGATCTATTATTAACCCTCATGATCGAAGATGTGAGGCATCGCGGTGGGAGTGCTTATGTCGTACGGAAGGTCGTTCCCGTTGTTCGAGAGTACCTTGGGGGACGTTAAGACTAAAAGTATCTAGAAGTAAGGAATAGGTCCGTTGTAAAGGACATAGTTCGTAGTCAATTTTGAAGTTTTTTGCAGGAACAAATGGGTGAAGGGAAAAGAGAAAATGGAAAATCATAAGAGAAGATCTATAGCTACTCGTTTGAACATCTTGTTTTTTATAACGTTTATTCTGTTTTCAGCACTGATTTTTCGCTTAGGAGTCTTACAAATTGTACACGGTGAAGAATATAATAATAAATTGGGCACACAAACGGTACGAAAAATAATGGTCGAGGCTCCACGCGGTTGGATCATGGACCGCAATGGAGAGATATTGGTCCGTAATGTACCGATCTACACCGTGACCTATACGAAAACCTCCCAATTTTCGGCTGAACATTGGGAGGTCTTAGCAGAGCGGCTGGAAAAACTGATTGATTTAGATAAGGAAGCAATCCTCCGGGAAATGGATAAAGGACTTCCTTTTGTCCCAATAAGATTGAAACAGGATGTATCGTTTCAGGTCGTTTCAAAAATTGAAGAAAATCTAGAAGCTCTACCGGGAGTCGATATTATGATCGAACCAAAGAGGGAGTATACTTATGACCGACTGTTTCGACATTTTTTAGGGAATGTGGGCCCTATTCAGGCTGATCAGCTAGAGCGCTACCTAGCTAAAGGGTATCGGATGGATAAAATGGTTGGAACCAGTTACTTGGAGCTGCAATATGAAGAACACTTGCGAGGAATAGATGGAGAGTTAGAAGTTACTATGGATCGTAGACTGGTACCGATTAGCGAACCTGTTCTCACACCAGGTCAACGCGGAGATGATTTAGTGTTGACGATTGACCGCAAACTGCAACAAACAATTGAGAACGTGATTGAAAAAACGGTCGCCGAGAATAGACTGGTGACAGAAGCTTTCTTTGTCGCTATGAATCCTAAAACGGGAGAAATTCTTGGAATGTCCAACGATGTTAGAAGTATAGGAGCGGGAAATACGTCATATGCGATGGGGTCTACGGTCAAAATGGCTACGGTCCTTATGGGGCTTCACGAAGGAATAGTGACACCGAATACTACGATGTATGATACTCCAATGCAGATTGGTAATCTGACTAAAAAATCGTGGACAAATCTAGGGCATGTCAATATGTTAACATCCATACAGCGTTCATCAAACATATTTATGTTTCGTATCGGGCTTGACTTGAATGAGCGAATCGGAAACCGTCAACAGGCATTTAATCGAGCCTATTATTATTTTTCACAGTTCGGTTTAGGAGTTAAGACAGGAATTGATCTTCCCGAAGAATACGAAGGATATAAAAGTGATTCCATACTGTTGGGGCTACTAGCTGACTTTATGATTGGACAATATCATACGTATACGCCTTTACAATTGGCTCAGTATGTGTCAACCATTGCCAATGATGGCTATCGAATGCAACCTTATCTAGTGAAGGAGATTCGTCGAGATGCTAGCGGAGATGATCACTTAGTGCAGGTAGTGGTGAGAAACGAACCTAAAGTACTTAATCGTGTGGATATGAGAGAAGAGGATATTCAACTGGTCAAACGGGGGATGGAGATGGTTACAGAGCCTAGCGGTACAGCTTACCGTATATTTAGTGACTTTCCTATCAAGGTGGCAGCAAAAACAGGGACGGCTCAAACAGTTGAGGCTAATGGTTCTTTTGGTAATGACCATTCTTTGCTTGTCGGTTATGCACCTGCCGACGATCCGCAAATTGCTTTCGCCTGTGTCGTGCCCAAATCTCTATTAACGAGTTCCCAGGGTCAAATATCCCCCGCACAAGTGATTACAAAACAGATTTTAACGGAGTTTTTTGAATTAAATGATCAATAGGCACATCATTCATGTGATGTGCCTTTGTTGTATTATTGTTATAAAAGCAACGTCATTTCTATTGCAAAGAAGCAGAGTGATAAATCCCTTCTTCTTCCAAGATTGAAAGTGCGATATTGGCAGCGGCGCTTCCCCCTGACTGCTTTTTACCTTGAATATGAACAGCAAAGAAAAATTGATTATCGGTCGTTTCTATATATCCCACAAACCAACCATCAGTATCTTCCGTGTTTAGAACGGCGGTACCCGTTTTCCCAGATAAACGTTGGTGGTTCGATTCTTCTAGAAGTAAGGCGTCTTTTATCGTTTCAATATTTGTTTGGGTAAATCCGAATTCATTATGATAAAACTTCTTCAACACGTCTACCTGTTCGATAGGAGAAATTTTGAGAGCATCTAGCCAATAATTCGTGATGTGACCCGCTAGATTTCTGTTTCCATAATCGATTTGTTCGTAGTAGCTCCGCAGGTTTTCTTGACCTATCTGTTGATCAAGATGTTGAAAATACCACGTGGCTGAGCTTTTCATCGCAGAGAATAAATGATGATCCTGATTCCATTCCCCATATCGATAGAGAGTTCCATCCCATGTCAGTTGTGAAGCATCCCTTGTAATAATCCCAGATTCTAGGGCGAACAATCCACTGAATATCTTATATGTGGAAGCCGGAGCGTAGCGGGTCGTACTTTCTTCATTATTATAAATGGTGTACTGATCCCTGTTTGAATCATACAGCACAGCGCTCCCTGTACGTTCACCGAAAAAGTGACTGTAATCTTTGTACTCGACGTTGGTATGGGAAAAAGCATGTTTATCTTTGTTCACCGCCAACACAGATAGAGAAGGAACACTTGCTGAAATGATGGCAAAAATCATGATAAATACTAGAGCGGATTTGAGTCTGAGCAGACGTGATTCTACTTGGAAGTTTACAATTGTAGAGATTCGTCTTTTTACTTGTTTGAATGAGCTGCTGATTTCCGAAGCCGCGAGCAAAGGGGATGTTCGTTGAGCGAGAGAAGCAAATTTCAAAATCACCTCAGCATAATGGAGGTGTGATCCCTTCTCTAACGCTTTTAAAACGGCATAATCACAAGAAATCTCCATCTCTGTTTTCAAATCCCTTAACATATACCATACGAGTGGATTAAACCAATACACGATTCTACACAGACACATGAAATAGTTCACCAGTATATCTCTGCGTTTACAATGATACAACTCATGGAGCAGAACACATTCCATTTCCTCATTAGAAAACATGGACATCTGCTTGGGTAAAACAATGTAGGGGCGGATCATCCCAAACGTTATGGGTGATTTTATCCATGAGGAGTACCCTAAAACAACATTTCTATGAACCTGTAGTTTCTCTTTGCAGGAAGAAAAAAGCGTTAATACGTCTTTGTTATCAACGACTTGTAGACTTTTCTTTATTTTGACAATTCTTAGATTACTAAATAACGTCATCAAAAGCACAACGATCATTCCTACGAGCCACATGATAAAAAAGATAGAATCCATTATGCCGAAAGGAGATTGCTCAATGGTCATCGAAAAATCTTGTAGCCAATTTGTCTTTTGAATGATGGTTTCGGTCGTGTTCATAGCCGAATCAATAGTAGAAGGCTTCGAATAACTCGCTCCCAAATTCATCATCCAGTCGAAAAAAGTAGGTAACTTTAGAAACTGAAAGGGGATAAAAGGAGCAATCATGGCCAAAAGAGAAATCATACTGATGTGATATTGCGTGGTTACAGTGATGTGGCTCTTTAGTATTTTTTTTATGCAGACGATGATGCAAATGGTGATAGACAATAGGATATTGCTGATGATAAAGAGCGTAAAGAAAGAATAGCCCATGTTACTCCTGCTTTCTGTTCTTATGTTCTTCTAACATTTGATACAATTCATTAATTTCATTATCTGACAGCTTATCTTTTTCTAAAAAATTTAATACCATAGAATTGAGCGCACCATCATAAAAACGCTTTAAAAAACTATGACTCTCAACTTCTACATAATCACTTTCAGCTACATTAGGTGTATAAACAAATACACGACCTTCTTTATGGTTCTTCAGGGCTTCTTTTTTTAATAGCCGCAACAACAATGTTTGAATGGTTTTTGGGCTCCATGTCGTCGTTTTGGCTAACTTCTCAATCACCTCATTGGTATTGATTGGATGATGCTTCCAGATGATTTTCATTACTTCTAATTCTGCTTCTGATATTTGCGGTAATTTTCTCATATCTCCCATCCTTAAACTTACATTCGTAATAATATTATTATATGGTTCAAATTTTACGAAGTCAATTAAGGAAAAAAATGAAAAATAGTATTGACACAAAAACTTACATGTGTAATATTTAAGGGGCTACAGAGTATTTTTATAAAAGAAGATAGAACGATGAAAAAACAATCATGGTTTAAAACAATAACGCTACTTTTAGTACTTGGAATCATACTGATCGGTTGCATGAACGTTAATGAACAACCTGAAGAAGCAGTAAAAGATAATGTAAAGGAAACTGAGCGATCATTAAGTGTGCATGAAATGAATGTCGATGAATTTTTTGAAGGGAAGAATGGAACGTTTATTTTACGGGATATAAAAGAAAAATCCACTTATATCTATAACAATGAACGTGCCAAACAAAGCTTTGCCCCACAATCCACTTTTAAAGTTCCTCATTCACTTATTGGATTGCAGGTTCAAGCGGTTGAGGATGAATATGATATTAAATATTGGGATCGGGAAATACGAGAGATCGACGTTTGGAATCAGGATCATACACTTGGCTCTGCATTAAGATACTCTGTCGTTTGGTATTATAAAGCGCTGGCTCGTGACATTGGAGAAAAGCGTATGCAGGAGTGGCTGGAAAAGATAGCGTATGGTAATGAAGACATGAGTGGGGGAATTGATCAATTTTGGTTAAGCAGTTCACTGCTAATTTCTCCAATCGAACAAACGGATTTTATGGAATCCTTATCTAAAGAGAACCTTCCTTTTGATCAAGAAGTGATGCAAATAGTAAAGCGGATGATGATCCAAATGGAAGGGGAGGACTATATCCTATATGGAAAAACTGGACAGGGCTCAGGGATAGCTGGTATGTTGGTTTTCTCAAAACAAAGGATGAAGAATATGCTTTTGCAACAAACATGGATAGCACATCAGCAGATGCTAAAACTATTACAATAGAGATTTTAAAGAAATATGAACTGATAGATTGATCATTGATAGACAGAAGGTGGGTTGGAGAAATACTTCATCAGAATACGATCCATGAATATAGAGATAGGATAGCGAAATAAGCGCTTAAGATAATGGAGCTTAGTAGAGCTACCATAGGCTTTACAAACATGTTTCTCACCCCTTCCCCTTCATAATATGCGTATCTAAACTTTGATCTTTTTTGAATTAGAATTATATTATTAATCCCCATCCCCATGATAAATTAGTTGCACAACTTTACTTCATCACCAAGATAGTTTTACTTCTCCAGTAAAATCTTCAACATAAACGTTTATTTTTAACGGTTCGTCCTCTTCATTTGCATCATCGATTTTAAAAGCCCCCTGGATACCATCTATGTTGGCAACTTCTGAAATCTCTTTGCTCCAACGAGATTCGTCTAGTAACATACCATTATTCCTTTGAACTTGGACTTTACTATCTCCTTCTTCAAAATGAATTTGGAATGTCAAGTTAGTATTTATGTCTGAGTTGTTGCTAAACAAATACGTACAACTTCCATTCCCTTCTTTAAATTCGAGAATAATTTCACGCTCTTGGGATTTTTTAAGCATCTTGTGAAATGTTCCTGTACATCCAAATTCCTTTTCCGAATTCTTTTCAGAGCATCCAGTCAGAAAGAGAAGAAAAAGAGCAATCGCTACTATAAAATAATTTTTAGCTTTCATGTCATCACTCCAAAATAATAGAATATCAATTCAGAACTTATTAACTCAACATCCAGAATATTACTTTAAAATAGATGCGCAGTCAATTATGAAGGGCGTTAAAAAATATTGTAAATTAGCACAGTTATTGTTATTTAAGGTATAATTAAATGCAGGCATGTAATAGAGGGAATGAAATGAGAGAAAAGTACATATGGTTTGTCATAGAGAAAAAAGGATAGAGAATGAAACCTCCTCATTTCAATGGGGAGGTGAGGATTCATACTTTACTAGGCAGGATTATTTTCTTCTATTTTTATAGAAATGAATGATCCCTTTAACAAGCAAATATAAAACCATACTGAAGAAAAAGGTAGATAGTAATGATTCAGTTAGATTAAAAAACAATAAATGATATCCATTTGCATATGCAAAAATATAAATCCCCGCAAGAAAAAGGACAATGATACAAATCCCAAATAATATACTTTGGATAACTGCTCTTTTCATATTTGTCTCGTCTTCCTTTCAACAACGTAGAGTTAATACGACATGAAACAACATACCATATGTTTTGTCACTTAACAATAGAACGCTAGCCTATCATTTACATTTATTGAAAATAATAAGAGAGGGTATGATATAGTGAAAAAGCTTTTGCTTGCTTGTTTATTTCTTTTCATAATTGTTGGTTGCGGTCAAAATCCAGCATTATCTGAAGACAAAAAAACAGTGGGGGAGAATGAACACATAGTAACTCTTGCTGAATTAGATCATGTTAGATTGCTGTCAGATGCCCCTACGGATGATGGCATGTTCCTAGGGATAACGGTGATGGTTAATGACAAAAGCCGCCTTTTCCCAAATTGGAAGAATGTACAGAACGAAACCTATTATCCCAATATAACGCTTGCTGATATAAATCAAGATGGTCAAAATGAAGTCATTATCTTATTAATAACAGGATATGGTATCGGGGTTTATGAGGAAGAAATCCATGTGTTGAATATGGAGAGCTTAGAAGAACTTGAAATTGAAATCCCTTTAGCTTACATAGAAAAACACGCTACATCTACAATAACGAAAGTGAATGGGAAGGTCTACGTTCGTGCAGAAATAGATGGTCAGGCGTTAGAAAAAGTATATGATGAATCAGATGCTGGTGTATGGAATGAAGAGGTTGGTTTTGGAGCTATTGTGAGGTATGAAGTATCTGACAATCAAGTGATAGCGAAAATACCTGGAAGCATATCACCTGCGGCTTTTGCTTTTACTGTTCAGCTTGAATATGATGAGAATCTAAAAATCAAGGGTGTGAAGCTAGTAGATGATCTTTCAGATGAAACAACGTCACCTAACCAAGAAGATCGTGCAAATGAATCTGAAAAACAAATAGAAGCAGAGTTAATAGGAATAGAAGGAATAGACAAGGAACAGGTATACAACCTACAATTCGAAAATGTCCAGACACCGGCAAAAACCTTTAAGGAGTTTAAGGTTATGGAGAAGGGAGTTATTAAGCAAATCTTAGTAGAAGAAGTTTTTGATAAGTATACGTTTGTGGTATATAAGAAAAAGAATCAGCCAGAAACAACAGCTAATGATGATTTAGATTATGATTATGTTGGATTTTTTATAAATGGCGCAGGTACTACACTCTATGAAATAGGGGAAATCGGATACAGTTCTTTTGATGGTGATCTAAGATCATACCCCATGGAAAAAGTAACCCTTTTTAATAAAGAATTACTTAGTGTTAGAGGGTTTTGTGGGTTAACTTGCCCTTTAACTTATTATCTCGATATATCATCAGAGAAGTTTCCTTACCTTTTCCTCCATGTAGAGGGAAATGGAGTTGAAACAGATATTACAGGCGATGGGATTAATGATCTTGTTTCCAGTGTAGGAACAGCGTTATACACAACCCTTTATCTTGAAGAAAACGGAAAAATGATGAAGTCGGATTTGTTTAAAAATACCAAATACAATTCAAGTAGTGCATGAAGAGGGAAATCAATTCAACATCTATTTTTCGGATAGGGAACTAGTTCGTTATCAATATAAGGATAGGAAGTTGCATTTTGTGGAAGTGGTGAAAGGATCTGAATAACAATGAAAAAAGCAATAGGATTAAGTATAGCATGTACAAGGGTTGCCTTAGCTGCTTATTACTATTTTTACTACATGGTACTGCGCTATGAATAAAGATGATGAAACAATAGGTCAAAAAATAATTGGTCAATAGCCGCTTGCTCTCGGAAAAAACAAATTAGGATTTAATTTAGAAGCCCAACCAAATTTGAATGACTTAAGAGGTTTATCAACATGAAAATATATAAGGACTTAACATATAGACAAAAAACAAGAAGGGATATAGCATTCACTTTATTGGCATCTTTAACCATTTTTATACCGAATTTTAGTATGAAATTATATTTTCTTTTCATGTCTTTGCTTATAATTGACACTGCCATATACTATTATTTATGGAAGTACAAATGGAAAAGAGACCCTGATACAATAAAACATCAGTCCTAAGTGAACCACAAATCACGGGCAATAATGCACCAATCGACTTCTCCATTTTTCCAAGGATAAAACAAGAAACCTCCTCATTGAAATGAGGAGGTGAAGATAAATCTTTAGTAAGAAAAATTATTTTCTCCTATTTCTAAAGAAATGGATGATCCCTTTAACAATTAAATACAAGATCATACAGAGAAAAAAGTTGGTTATTAGTATGCTTATAAGAGAACTAGTTGAGATCCAATAAGTAACAGTCTCATCTTGAACACCTAGCTCTAAAGGGTTCAAAATTTCTTGTATAACATACACTCCTAAAAAAATTAGATATACACTAACTGCAAAAATAAAACTTTCTAATAGTGATCTTTTCATGATTAACTCCAATACCAAAATTCAGTACCATTACAGATACATAATCTATCTAACCATTTTTCGAAAGTTAAATTGATTTTTTTGTCCCCACCTATAAATTCGCTATGATACATAGGATAATCTTTATCATTCTTGATATTTGTAGTATCTATATAGAATTTATATCCAGTTGTATCATCACCAATAGGGAGCCACCCTTCCGGCAACATACTTTTATAATCATGTTGTATATATAGACGATAAATATCTTCTAAACCAAACAGTCTTATTTCAGTGAAGATCCTAGCACCATTATGCAGTAGTAAAAAACTTTTGAAATCATTTGGCACATTTATGTTTATTTCATTAAAAAACTGATTAATTTCATGCTCTGTTGCTGGAGGGTTAAAGATAAGCTTGGTTTCTAGCAGTGAACCACCAACATCTTGGATTAATAGTACATTATTTTGATCAAGGCGTTCTTTCAAAGCACTCAGAATTAAGGGTACAGTAGTGTTCATAGTAGTTTTGTTCCTTTGTCCTTTCATAGAATTATATTATCCTTTAAGAATAGTAGCTTTTTGTTATCTTTGTGTCAATTTATTAGTGAAGATTATTTGAAGAATAAGAAGGATTGGATTCGAGTGACTCGCTACGGTGATGAAGGAGAAGTAATTTTCCAAGAGTTGTTTTTTAATGGGAATGAAATAGAGTATCGACTAATTCAAGAGGGGTGGGATTATGGAATCAAAGCCTCTTCCTGCAAAAAACTAGAGAAAAAAGAAGATCCTCATTCTGATAAGTATTATTATGTATTACAAGGATGTAAAGGAGAAACCGAACAAGAGATTATTCTTATTAAAACAGAGGATTAACTCTAAAAAAACAAGGCATGACCGAAGCCGAATAGAAATCCTAATCGCTTCCCTCATGCCCTTTCTCTTATGAATGAAAATGATCTTATGGATAATTGATCGTATCAACGACCAGCGCAATAATTTGCGGTTGCTCTGAAGTATCGGTTAATTCAAAGCCATTGTCTGTTGATGTATACTTCACGTGGTCATAGGAGCCCGAGGTGGAAGCCGAGCCGATATGAATGATGCCTGCAATGCTATAATCCGCTTCCGCTGTCCATTTAGTGTGTACCTCTGAATCCGTCCAATTGGCAACCTCCATTTTCAGCCTAGCTGATAACCGACAATGACTCCGCCTATACGCAGGTTAAAGATTCCCCCAGGTCCCCATAGTTTTTTATTGAAGAAGGGACTTTTAGGGTTTTTCGTTTGGAGGTTGCTATATTTAGCTAACATGGAAGAATCAAACCAAGATAGTTCAGGTCCAAGGGAGATGTGTTTGACAGATTGGTAGGTTAAAGTACCCTTGAAATCATACTTTGATACGTCCAATGTTGTTGTAGAGGTACTGCCTCGTGCTCCAATCATGAAAAAATCTTCTAAGGGAACCGCTACGTCAAAGGATAGCTTCCAGCTTGTGCCTGTTTGCTCGTCAATGGAGTTGCTTAATTCTACAACGACTTCAGGATCAGCTCCATTATTTGCAGCTTCTTTTGCTGATTTTAACCATTCAGCAAATGAATGGTAGGAATCCCCTTGAAGGGTAAAGCGAGGTGTCCATATCGTGGCGCCGTTAGTTGTGATTGGTATTTGGTATTGCTTTCGTTCTGCATCATCTTCAAAGTAATTATCATGGTGAGGATCGGCGAGGGTAGCTGTCGTCAAAGCTTCATCTAAGGCTTCGAAATCTGGACCATACGCTCGAATGCTCCATTCTCTCCATTGTATGCTTAAGCCAGAGAGACTGGCTCCTTGGGATTGTTCAATCATTCTGGCTTGTTGCTTATAGATGGGTGTCTTCTTATATTCCTGCCAATATTGTTCGAAGGTCTGATCGCAGTAGCCGGGGTTCCAGACCTTGCAGTAGGCGCCATTTTCACTTAGCTCCTGACAGTTTTCTTGCATATAATCCAGCTTATGTGTCTTTTTCAGTTCCTGTAGCCCATCTTTAATTTGCATGATTTTGTTTTGAATGTCTTGTGCCCTTTTTTCTGCTTCAGGGTCCAGAGAGGGCTGTTCACCAACCACCATGTTTAGCCAGCTTTTGTACATGTTAAAGAAGTTTGAATTATAATTTCCGCTCCAGGTCAGGGACCAAGGGGGAATGGTTTGTGCTAAATTAACAAGCTGTTCATCAGCCAGTTCGAATCTGCAAAGTTACATGCTAGACTTTTGGGAGCCATAATCATGTTGTAAGGAGTTTCAACTCCTGCGGAATTGGCTAAAGCTGCATGACAGCTTGCCAAAATTTAGTTTGATCTGACATAGTATCATCCTTTCAGATAAGTCTATTTATTTTTTCATTTTGTATACATAAAATCAGCGCCATAAAGCAAATTAACGCACATCTTCTAGTAAGCTCTTGAGGCGACTTGCCCACCCTTCTCCTTCTAAGCTCGCTTCTTCCTCAGGCAGAGCGTCAAACTCTCTTTCAAATTCAAATTCTTCTTTATACCGTTGCTCTAATCTTTCTTTTTCATATCCCGTAGCTTCATCAAGCTGGTACTCTATGTCTTTGAGCATACTACTGCCTTCAAAGTTTAACTTGGTAAAAGGAGAACGCCCGATTTCTTCCATCTCTTTTTCGGCTGCTTCGGCTTTGTTTACTCCTTGTTCCAGCTTCTCTTGAAAGGTATCATTGGTTTCTACCGCAAATTCTTTAGTAGAGGTATACTTTTTCCCCATAGCGACAAACATACGGATAAAATAGAGTCCCACAATAGTGTAATTGATCCATTTCATAATTTGATCGACGAGCGTGGGATCTACACTTGCAGGGATGTTCTTGGTTATGTCCGCTTTGGTTAATGTTGTTAGACGACCAGTTAGCTGAAGCTGATCTCCTTTTTTAAAGCCATTGATGTGATCGTCTTTTTCATAAGTGAGCGTGGCGGTAAAGGTGGGGCCAGTGTATGAGTTTTCTTTTGAAGGTAAGGCAATCTCGCTAAACGTCATGGTTCCAGAATATTTGGTGAGCATATCTGCTTTCCACGTCAACTGACTAGCTTTATAGCTTAATTTATTGCTGAATTTATCTGGCTTATCGTGGTTGATACTTATTTTTTGGTTTCCATAAAGCACCACAGTAGGACCTTCTTGAGGAGTGCCATTTTCTCCTCGAACAAGGATCGTGGAATAGGAGCCTGCCCAATAGTTCATATTGTGATTTCGCATCTTTTGAAAAGAAGCATTGATTTGTAGATACGTACAGTGAAAGCCTTGTTCGGCTAAGAAATGATCTAGGTCAGTCGTCTTCGATTCTCCTTTAGCGACTTGAGTGAGGAGCGCTTGCCAAGCGGTGAATATTTTTTTGTTTGTCATCAATTCTTGGACAAAGCGATCAGAATCATCATTGGGGGAAGTTTCTTTCAGATATTCTTCATAAAAAGGGGATTTCAGAAAGGTGAGAACGGTGCTAGCAATGGTATTATAGCCATGGTCGGCTAAGAAGTTATCTAAGAGCTGCAATGCCTGATGATAGAGTGTATCAAACTGCTCGGTGGTTTGCCCAGATTGCTTCGCTTGTTGAATTGCATCATTCACTTTTTCATTGATCTCTTTCCAAGCTTCACGCAAGCTGGAGTTGGTTCTCAGATCGGTAATAAACAAGCGAGCATTGGCTTCCATTGCTGCTTGATTGGTGTCCATGTAATTCCTCCTTTATCTTGCTGTTATACAGTTTATAGTAGCTCAGCAAGTTCAGACTCCAAGGTTTCTGCTTGCGTTCCTTCTTCCGTAAATTCTCTTTCACTTTCTTCATACTTTGCTTCTTCAGCCCTTTCTTGTTGGGCTATTTCTTCTCTAATTTCTTCCTGTCTCACTGGATCTGCTGTTTCAACGATTTCGTTTTGGAGCTGTTTAATCGTTGTGCTCGTATTGCTAAATTCTTCTTCTGAAAGCTGCGGTTTTTCTTTGGATGTAATTTCTTTAATCTTTTCTCCGGCTTTTTTAACGCTATTACGCAGATAATTAGCAAGTGATTGCGGAAAGATTTTGGAGATGAACCCAAAGAGCATGGTCAAAGCAAATCCGATCATGACATAGGGAGCTAACGTATCGGCAAGGGACTGCACCCAGTCTTTATTAACGGAGGGAGGGGAGTAGATGTGTCCTTGAGAATTATCTGGGGGTGACCGATCCGCCCGACAAAGCGGTAGGTTCCACTCCATGTTTTGTGGGAGTTTTCAGGAAAGGTAATCGTACCGGAAAAAATATCTCCAATATACGAATCTTTTGCTTTGGGCTGATTAATCTGGCTAAACGTAATCGAGCCTGAATGAGGGTTGGTCAGAAGTCCACCTGCCCCATCCGTTGTCCACGTTAGGGCTCCTTCTTCATATTTAAAACCGAAAAGCTTATCTGGTCCTACACTTACTGTGCTATCACCGTAGACAATAACGGCGGGACCTGTCGCTGGATCTGAATCCTCCTTCTGTACAATGGTTTGCCCATATAAATTGGTCCAGTAGTTCAAGTTTTTGTCCCGCATTTTCATAAAGGAAGCATCTACTTGAATGGCTGTACAGTCATAGCCTTTTTGTTGGAGAAATTGATCTGCTTTATCTAGATGACCAGCAGTCGTTGAATCTTGAATGACCTGCCCCCATTCTTTATACAGAGCTGAATCTTGCAAAAGATCTTGGACAAAGCGGTCGGATTGAGCATTAGGCTGACGCGAACGTACATAGTCGTTCCACCAACCTACTTTTAAAAGGCTTAAAACGGCTTCTGCGGTGGTGTTGTATCCGTTATCTGCTAAAAAATTATCTAAATAGTTTATCTTATCCTTAATGATGAAGGTCGGGTCTGCCACCTTATCTAAATGTTCCTTCCACTCCTGAGCCATCACTTTGTCTTTTTTGAGATCGTTTAGAAAAAGATAAGCATATGCTGTTTGTTCTTCTGTTGCTTACGGTCCTCCGCCACACGGTTTCCTCCTTCTGTTATGTTTGATCATTCGAAGAATTCTTCTAACTTGTTCTTCAAATCTTCCATATTGTTCTCCCAATCTATTTCCTGCTCCTCCGTCATTGAATCTCGAATGCGAGCAAGCTTATCTAATAGCTCGGCTCCTTTCTCTTCTAGCTTTTCTTCTGCCGACAAAGCTTTGTATTGCTTTAAGAGTCTCCCCATTTGTGATACTTTGTTGAGCCCGATTAAGGTATCCAATTGGTTATAGTTAATGTCCGTAGAGAGATCAATCCCTACAGAAGGTTCTATTTCATCACCCCGAATTTTTCTATATCTTTCTTTTATATTTTGATAGCGTCGTAGTAAAAATTTATAAAAATGGTATCCAAGAACTAAGGCAGTGGCAGAGGTAACAATAACACCAATGACAACAGAGGCATTCTTAATGGTTTCAAGATCATCTTTATTTACACTAGGAGGATACTGCTGGGGGCTTCCTACACGTCCAAAATAGGCTACTTCTCCCTGCAATGGGTAGGTACTTTTATCAGGGAGAAGGAGAGAGCCTGCAAATTCATTGCCTGTGTAAGAATCATTAGAGGAAGGGAGTTCTCGACGTGAAAATACAAGGATCGCTGAAGTATCATTTAATTCATTAGACCAGCTAAGAGTAGATGTTTTTTCATCATAGCTCTCACCTACAATCCGATGCGTGCCTAGAGCAACAAATTCCCCAGTGACAATGAGGGTGGGACCGCTGGTACTTTTTTGATCTTTACTAATCGTTGTGTCCCCATAGATATTGACCCAAGAACTCATGGCTTCTCCAAGCGTGCTGGCTATGGCTCGGGATATTTGAATCGGGTTAGCATTTACCTTGTGTTTGGAAAGGAAATCAGTAACAGGCTGAAGATCGGGCTGATCATCTGCTTGAGTCATGTTAAATATAGCTTGATCCCATTCCATACGCAGATTCACATCTGTTAGTAATTGTATCGAGAATTGGATGGCATCTTGGTTTGGCAGAAGTGTTGGATCGGTAGGCGCTGTAAGAAGCTTTGATATCTCTTCAACAGTCGTTTCATAACCCTGACGTAAGAGAAAAGAATTTGCATAAGCGGAGCGGTCCTTTTTCTGTTGTCGATTTGCCTGAGAAATTGTAGATATCCACTCTCTTCGTAGCATGGGGTCAAGGGTTAGCATTTCAATAAAAAGTGAAGCATGCACCGTTGATTCAGTTTGCTCAGATATTGTATTCATCCTCCTTGTTAAGCTTTGTAGTAAAACACACAGCCTATATATATGAAGGGTATGGATTTTTAGTACAGAAAAAAAAGAAAATGCGGTTTTTATCAAAAAATGTCGAAATAGAGCGAAAACTTTATTGGAGAAATAAGGAGGATATTAATGAACTGATGTAGAAGTAGGGTATTGAGTTAGATATTAATGTAACGGAGCAAAAATACATACACCAATTCTTATATGACAAATGTTGAAATATTTATTGTCCATGTATGCTCAATAGGTCCCGTCATCATGTTTGCTAGACTATAATGCTAATGGGAGTTACACCTTATAATGAAACGTTTATTTTTTAACAAATGGTTTCAGAAACAAAATGAAAAGTGGCTCGTTCAGGAGAAGGAAGAACAACCGGAAGAAAATAAGAACCCTTCTGAATTAGAAAAAAATCAATCATTAGACAATTATCATGCCGTTATAGGAAAGATGTCAGCTTTTTTCGCTCATGAGATACGTAATCCGTTGACCTCTATTATCGGTTTTGCTCAATTTTTGGACCAGCACCCTACGATCAAGTCTGACCCAAATGTGAGTCATTACATCTCAATTATTAAGGAAGAAGCCGTGAGAATGGAAGCGCTCATTCAAGAGTTGCTTAGCCTATCCAAATCTCATTTAGACCATGACAATCTTTCCATTATTGATGTGAAACATAGTATAGAGAAAGTTGTTACCCTGTATACAATGCAGCAGTCTAAGCAGGATGTCCAATTCAAGCTGAATTTAGTAGATGAAATTTATGTCACGGGAAATACGAATCGTTTTGAAAGAGTATTAATTAACCTGATTAATAATGCGATAGACGCCATGGAAAAAAAGGGCGTTATTGACATTCGAGTTGTCAAAGAAAGTAAGTTTGTTGTGATTTCTATCATTGATAGTGGTCCTGGTATTTCAGCAGAAAAATTAGAACATATTTTTTACCCTTTCTTTACAACGAAAGATGAAGGGACAGGACTTGGTTTGCCCATATGTAAAACGATTATCGAAACGATAAATGGTACGCTGGATATTCAAAACCATCCAACTAAGGGAGTACACGTAAAAATTAGAGTTCCGCTAAGCCAGCATACATCGTACAAAGGTTAAACTTTAGCCCTCTTAGTAGTTAGGAGTTATACGTATGGATTTACGAACATTAATTGTTTCTATATTTGAATGGATAGCTCTGCTTTCCTTTCCCCTTGTTTTGTTAGGGTATCATTATCGAAGATATATACGTCCTGTTTTTATTATTGCCTTTTCTATGAGTTTATTTTCTGAATTGTTGCGTTTAACACCTATGCATGTTGCGTTAATTATAGCTATTCAGATAATAGTGCTACTTGTATTAGTGAAAGTTTTATATCGAGCGAAAAATCTTGAAACCGTTGTCGTTACTAGTATTGGCTATGGTTTTTATATCTTTATTCAAATGCTCTTTATTGAGATAGTTGCGCAAACCTTTCAATATAAGTACCTACAATTTTTTACTACCATCCATATAAAAACCGTTACTCAGGTCCTTACTTTCCTTTTTGTCGCATTACTGTCTTGGCTCATTTATTATCAGAAGTACCAATTAGATGAACTACGTTATCATATTACTCGATCAACAATGAATAAAAAATATCGGGATGTCTTAGTATTAAACTCATTCCTGACCTTTATTTTTATAGTGTTTATCTTTTTTACTATGTTAGCTGAAGAGTTTGCCTATAAGTATACGTTTATACTCATGATTATTATCATTATGTTTTTTATCTTAGCGATTTTTATTATTTTACACACACAATTTCAGATGAAGCGCTTGATAGAAGCTAAGAAATTTTATCTGGATCAAGAAGAGCAAGTAGCAACTATTGTGGAAAACCTGAAAAAAAACTATCAGGGTCATTTTCAAGCGATTATCAAGCTTAATGAAAGGGAGTCTTCTTCATTAAGCAAAGAATATGTGGAAAAACATCATCTGCATCAAGGGATTTGTCCCAGCCTGCTTCAATCTAACCTTCGTACAGGCTTAGAGGGGTTGGACGAGCTTCTTTATTCCTTTCTGATTAATAAGCGGAAGCTGGGAAGATTATTGGGAGTAACCATCAATGTGACATCTGATATTCAGTGTGAGATCCATACTACGTTACAGCATGTACGCAATCTTAGCTTAATTATTGATGATTTAATTCTGATTTATTACCAAGCGCCGGCCTATTCAACGAAAACGATTCACTTTCATGTAGAAGCAAAACCTCATGAAACTCTTTATGTAATCTCAGGAGATATAGAAATTGAAGAGAAAAAGCATCCAAATTTAAAGCTTTTTGACGCGTTATTTCAGTTCAAGCAGCATGATTCCATTGTTGATTCTGAGCTTAAACCGGTGCGAATATCCATTCGTTGTCCATTAACATAAAGGAAGTGATCCTATGTTCGAAAAATGGGCGGTGGCGTTTGCGGATCACATAAAAAAAACAAATCCAGATGAGACGGAACCGCATGATGTCTTAGTGTTTGGATTTACCATCTTATTTAACTTGATGTTTACCTTCTTTTTTGTATTTCTCCTAGGTTGGATCTTAGGCGTTCCCTTGTTGAGCTTACAAGTAGCTGTGTCATTTACTCTCCTTAGAATATTGACTGGGGGAGCGCATTTGGATCAATCTCTTGCTTGTTCGATTACTAGTCTTATTCTCGTTCTAACTTTTGTTTGGCTTCCTGCATCCTCTGTGTATGTAGGCGCTACGGCATAATAAGTGTTGTCTTGATCATACTCTATGCGCCTTATTATGAAGCACATCAATTGAAGCATTCGTTGCAATGGGAAAGAAAAAAGAAACTGGTTGCTATCTTATGGGTTATCGCTGCAATGATCCTTTATTATTTTTTCTCTAGTCCTGGTTTCGTCTTCGGGACACTGCTGCAAGCAATGATGTTAACACCAGCCGGAATCAGAGTCACCCATAAGCTTAATAGAATGATGACAGATTATGGAGGTGAAAAGAATGAGGAAAAAAGTAGCTAAGCTGATTTCTAAGACTACGCTTCTAATGTCAACTATTTTCGTCAAGGCATCAAGCCCAGGATTAAATGCACCAAAAATTCCGGAAAGTTTGAAAAAAATTAAATAATAATCACCATGTGTTATTACAGAAGAATGACTCTTGCTATCTAGTGGGGTCATTTTTCTATCAGTTCCAATTCAATTTTTTCACTCAGAAAGAACAAATTGGGGTATATGGATCATCTAGGTGAATAGACTACGAGAAGATGGATAAAAAACTATAAAACTATTTTATGAGGGGGAGTAAGATTGAAATTAATCAAAAAGAGTTTTGTCATTCTTGTTCTTTTGATGTTTTTTGTCATCATCTGTATCTGCGAATGTACCAGGGTTTGATCCATCAATGGAAGGTGCGACCAAGGGGATTGTAGCGGTTTCGCACCCGCTTGCGGCTCAAGCAGGTAAGGAGATTTTAGAGCGGGGAGGAAACGCTGTTGATGCAGCCGCCGCGATTCAAATGTCACTAAACGTTGTGGAGCCTATGATGTCTGGCATAGGTGGTGGTGGGTTTATGATGATCTATCTCAAGGATCAGAATAGAATCACAATCATTGATAGCCGAGAGGTAGCTCCTCAAGCCGTAACACCTGAGCTATTCCTAGATGCAGAAGGCAAGCCCATTCCTTTTTCTGAGCGGCATACTCATGGAAATGCTGTAGCCGTACCGGGGACGTTGAAGGGAGTGGAGGTTTCACTTGAGAAGTATGGAACAATGAAATTATCTGAGGTCATTGATCCTGCCCTTAAACAAGCGGAACAAGGAATTAAAGTAAATTGGTCCATGGCACAGTATATTGAACAAAATAGAGAGAAGCTGCTAAAGTATGAATCAGCTGGAAAGGTTTACGTTCCAAACGGCACTCCATTACAAGAAGGGGAAACTCTTAGACAGCCTGATTTAGCCAAAACGCTAAAATTGATTAAAGAAAAAGGGTCAGAGGTCTTCTATCGAGGAGAGATCGGGCAAGCCATCATTGCTGAGGTTCAAAAGCGTGGGGGAGCATGACGGAAAAAGACTTACATGATTATGTAGTCAAGGAAAGAGAACCTGTTGTAGGAGAATACCGAGGTTATCAGATTGCGTCTATGTCACCGCCAAGCTCAGGAGGACTGACAGTTCTTCAGATAGTAAAGTTTATGGAAGGCTACGATGTGAAGAAAATGGGGTTAAACTCGGCTGACTATCTTCATCGTTTAATTCAGGCAATGCATCTTGCTTATGCTGATCGAGCGGCTTATATGGCGGATGAGGATTTCTACCCCGTACCTAAAGAAGGTCTTCTTCACTCAGATTATATTGCCGAACGAAGAGAGCTTATTCACCCGCATAAAGTGGTGTCTTCTGCGCCAGAAGGGGACCCCTGGGAGTATGAGTCTAAGGATGGAGGAAATCAAGAAAAAGTAAGAGAAGAGAATCCAATTGGTCAGACTACTCATTTTTCGGTCATGGATCAATGGGGCAACATGGTTTCCTATACAACAACCATTGAGCAGGTCTTTGGTTCAGGAATTATGGTTCCTGATTATGGGTTTATGCTAAACAATGAAATGACAGATTTTGATGCTTCACCCGGAGGAGTCAATCAAGTAGAACCGGGAAAAAGACCGAGAAGTAGCATGTCCCCAACACTTGTTTTAAAGGATGGTCAGCCGTTCATGGCACTAGGTTCACCGGGAGGACCAACGATCATTACATCAGTGGCACAGACGATTATGAATGTCATTGATTTTGGATTGCCTATTCAAGAGGCTATTTTAGCCCCAAGGGTGTATTCCAGTAGCTATCCATCTGTTCGGTGGGAAGCAGGGATTGAACAGGATGTCGTGTTAGAACTACTGGGGAAAGGGCATCGTTTTGATGAAAAGGCAGTAGATATTGGAAATGTTCAAGCTGTTATTTTCCATGCTGAAACAGGAAAGATGTATGGTGGAGCAGATGATACCAGAGAAGGGGCAGTATTAGGTGTTGATGCTCTTCACTTTATTGTTAAGCCACGAGCTCAAGAGAATGAGCAACAGGGCGAGTTCATTTTGAAAGTGAATGATTTAATCTACCCTTATAAGGCTTCACAATTGCTGACGAAGGATGGAGTCAGTTATATTCAAGCAGATAAGCTTCTCTTAGGCTTAGGAATTACGCAAGCAGATGTGAAAGTCGAAGGAGTCTCCGTAGGAGGAGAGCAATATCTACCTGTCAGAGCGGTAGCTGAAGCATTAGGTTATAAGGTGTTTTGGGATTCAGTTGAACGTGCCGTTCTGCTAGAGAAGGAAGTGGCACAAACTGATTCAGGAATGCAAAAGCATTATAGCGAGGATCAGTTTAAAATTACGAATTAAGCACGAATGAAGAGGGTGGGCGACCTGTAGAGGTTGCCTTTTTTATAAGCCTAAATATTTGCAAAAAATCCATAAATATCATTTACAATGGAAGTTTGCTCATGGTATACTGTAAAAAAATGTTTTAATTGGATTTCTCTTTGCAACTAAACAGAATAAAAAATTTTAGTTAAAATTATTTAAATATTGTAAAAAGTTTAACTTTATTACTTCTTTTATTTTACTTTTATGGTATAATATATTAAAACATAACAAGTTTCTTAAAAGGGTGAGATAAGTATGCTAAGAATTCAGGATGTAAGCTATACATATGATCATAAGAATCTTGTTTTGGATCAGATAAGTTTTGATGTGCAGATAGGGGATTTTCTAGCCATTGTGGGTCCAAATGGTTGTGGTAAAACCACCCTTATTAAGTTAATTTGCGATCTGCTCAAAAAACAAAATGGAGAAATAACGTTAAACAATTGCAAAAACAGTGATCTACAAGTTAAAAAATCGATACTTTATCTTCCAAGTGAAGACATTATTCCTGATTTTTTAACGGGGCGAGAATATGTACAGCTTATTCTCAACTTTTATACGGTTACACTAGATGAAGAGTTTTTTGAAAGACTTCTAAGATACTATTCCTTTCATTCTGCTATTGATCTATTAATAGAAGAGTACTCTCACGGAATGAAAAAGAAGATACAGATAATAGCTTCTCTGTTAGTAAACCCATTGATTTTAATCATAGATGAAACCTTGAATGGGATGGATATCGAATCCAGAGAAGTGACCAAGCTGTTACTTACTCAATATTCTAAAAAAGGCGGAACTGTTATATTATGCTCACATGACCTCCATTTGCTAGAAGAGATTTGTCAAAGTGTGATTATTTTGTACAAGGGCCATATTCACTTTCACAATAGGATGAGTGAAGTCAAAGAACAGCATACAAACCTGACGGACATGTTAAAAAAAATAATGAATCATGGGGATATAGAACATGAGATTATTTCAGATTAAAAACCTTGTCTATCTATATAACACCTTCTTTGTTAGAAAAGTCCTCAATTTTGGTCCTTTAAAAAATATAGTCATCCGGTTGTTTCTGTTATTTGCTCTGTTGGTCTTGTGTTTGTTTACGAGCGTTTCGATGTATCTTTTCATGTCCCATATCACTCAAAGTAGTCAAGCAATCATATTTTTATTAAATACATATTCCAGTACGGTCATTTTGTGGACGATCATTACAACCATTTTTTTGAAACTTTATTTTTTCTAAAGTGGATGGTTTTCTCAGAATGACGATGAATCTACCTATCTCTATGAAAGAAAGAAATGTTTCCTTATTTATATATGAAACAATGATGTCACTCTTAGTGATTGTTATGGTTTCATTTTCAATCTTCAGCTCTATCATTTTTCTCACACAATTTGAATATTTAGATTTGTTAATCGTAAATATCTTCTTCGTTAGTACTTCTATTTACTTAGTGCTTCAGCTATCTTCCAAGCTAGTATCATTTATCTGCAACTTAGTAAACATACCTAAACTTTTTCATGTTATTAATCTGTCAATCTTGTTTATCATTTTTACTTATTTTTTCAGAGAAGCACAGGATTTAGTGACTCAATTATCACAGGACTACCTAGGTTCAACTCAGAAGACTGAGAGTATACTGCTCCTTTGGCAAAAAACACTTGTTGAGTATGGTTTCTTACTTACCTCATTGATTTACGTGGGCGTAACAGTGGTATTAATAGGGTTGATTATTGTCATACCAGATAATACGTATATGAACAGCTCAAAATATGTAAAGAGTTTTCATCTTACAACCAATCATCTCTTTCTATCCTATATCTATAGCTCTGTAAGGAATATAAACACAGTCAATACGATTGTATTAACCTATCTAATAACCATAATCTTACTTCTTTTTAACTTTAACGATTACTTGCTCTATCCCATTATATTTTTGTCGATGAATGGTCTTTATAGTTACATTCAATCAAGTAGCTTACGGTATGTAATGTATAAATTAGACTATAAAGTTCTGCGAGATTATACGTACTTATTCTTGTCGCAATGGCTGATCATTGTAGCGGTTTCTATTCCAATACTAGTAGTAAGTGTGTTCGTTGTGGGAAGCGTGTATCACCTTTTCATTCCTTATCTTATCGTCACATCAGGGGTGCTGCTACTGATTTTAGTAGGAATATTATTTCCACCCTACAATGATAATCCGTTTTCGGTATTTACAAGCTTCTTATTTCTCCTCATTTCCGTGTTGACCATAGGTTTGACATTAGTATTTTTAAACTTGGGGCAATTGCTCACTGTGTTTATCATGATTGTTTTTTATTCAATCGTCATCCTATTTAGTATACAAGGCTTAATTAACTTGCAGAGGAGTTATAAAAATGAAAAAAGCATTTTTAGTATCTAATTGCTTAATAGCATCTGTTGTAACGACGCTCTTTATATTAGTTACGAATTTTATTATTATGCTCTTTAGCAGTGCGGATGAAGGATTGAGAAAGACTTATTTTAATAGTATTTTCTTTGAAAGTACCCTCCAGGAAGACAATATGTTAGATATAGAATTTGGTGTAGCCAATGGATACCCCATTATCATCACGATTGCGATTTTTTTCTTCCTCTACATAGCTTCAGTCTACGTATACAAGAAAATAAAGAGTCGTTAACCAATGAAAACAATATATCCTCTACATGACATAACTTTTTGGAAGGTATCTAGGCTATTTATTCAATGTTATAAAAACATATGGCTCATCTTAGGGGTGATTACACTCATTCCTGTAGCCTTCTTCCCTAGTTATACAATGTTTAGGCTAGTGCTCCAGTTTCATCTGCTCATCATTTTTGGAGTGTTTCTTTCGTTTATCGTGCACGAATATATTCATATACGCTATATGAAAAAATATTTCAAAGCTGGAGAGGTAGGCATTGAATGTAGTAAGTCCAAAATATCAATCTATCCTCAATTTGAAATAAGCGGAAATAAACTATTGATCATAGCCATCATGCCCTCTATTTATCTCACTCTATTCGGAGCTTGTCTTTACGTAATAGGAAAATTCACTCATGTAGGTGTCATCACTTTCATTTCTTATATCTATTTCTTTCATATGATCAATCTCATTCCTCCATTTGGCGATGGCATGATGATATTGAAGTCGATTTTCTTGAAAGGAGGTGAAAAAAATGAGCTTAGTGAATAACGTAGGAGCTTACCTACTTCTTCTATTGATGTCCTTAAAAGAAGGAGCTATTGCTTTTATGGAGCAAAAGCAGGTTAGATACGATGCTTGGTATGTAGTACTACTAGCCGTATTACTAACGTTAGCCTTTACCATCTATGCTGCTCTAACGATTTGGTGCGTAGTGTACAAAGGCGGAGCATTCACTGGAAACTGGGAATGGTCTTTAAAAGGAGTAAGTGTAAGAGCGGAGTGCAAGTAAGCACACTAATATACTCTTCCAAGGTACTCCTAATACCTCAGAAGAGTATATTAGCCATGGCAGAACTTGAAATGTGGACAACAACAATCTCCTCTTGAAAGGAGGTGAAAAAAATGAGTATAGTGAATAATCTGGGAGCTTATCTACTTCTTTTATTGATGTCCTTAAAAGAAGGAGCTACGGCTTTCATGCAGCAAAAGCAGGTTAGATACGATGCTTGGTATGTTGTGCTACTAGCCGTATTACTAACGTTAGCCTTTACCATCTATGCTGCTCTAACGATTTGGTGCGTAGTGTACAAAGGCGGAGCATTCACTGGAAACTGGGAATGGTCCTTAAAAGGAGTTAGTGTACGCGCAGAATGTAAGTAAGCATCCGATAGTATGCCCTTCTAAGGTACTCCTAATACCTTGGGAGGGCATCTTTGCTACTCGGAGAATTCTAGGACGGTCTTATAGTAAATAATATAGTGAATCAAAGAAACGACAACAAGAGAAAGAATAATAGAAAATCCACTGAGTGTCCAAGGTGAAAGACTGATAAACAGTACGGCAATGGTTAAGATGGGAATCAATATCGTATAGTACGTATACACCCTGCGTGTAGCCATGTTATAGATCAGCTGTGAACCTTCATCTTCGTCATTAATCTCAGGGGGTTTTAAAGTGAATAGGTGAGTTTTGTCTAATTTAAACAACAAAACGGAGTAAACAAGCAAAAAGATAGGGAGTACAATTCCTCCAATTATAATGGTAACAGATAAGAATCCTAGATGTATATTCTTTATCGTAAAGGTACTACCATCAAGATTGACATCTAATGATAATTTCACCGATACTAAAAAAATTAGCAATAAAGAATAAAAAATAATCATAAGCAAAGGATGATGTAATTTAAATTTATTCATCTTCCTCCTCCTCATCCCCATCTAAAGAAAAAAGCTCCTCTACCGAACAATCAAATACCTGTGCCAGTTTTAAAGCCAGCTTGATTGAAGGTAGCATCTTATTTTTCTCTATAAATCCCACCGTTTGTCTGGAAACCCCTACTTTTTTGGCTAATACCTCCTGAGAATAATTATATTTCGCTCTGTGTTCCTTAATTCTATTCTTCACCATATACTTACCCCTCTTTGGAATATTGTACAGTATACTTAACATTTTGTAAAGAATATATAACTTTTTTAGGGGAATTAAAGCAGGTTCAGAATTTTATCTATTACCTGTTTTTCCAAAATCACATTATGACCAGATACACAAGTATCGAAATCCATTTCTTTATACATTAAAAGTGTATTCATATATTCCTTTTTAGAGCAATCAATGTTGGGAATGATTTCGTCTAGGGTATCGCCTACATTATCCCCGACGTGTAACACTTTATCTACTGCATCAAGTACACTTATGGAATCCATTGTATGACCAGGTGTGTGCATGATTCTTATCTTATCTTCTGGAAAGTAGATTTCTTTTTCAAATGTCAAGTTTGGAAGACATAATTCTGCTTCACCTTTAAGATATTTTTTGTTTTTCTGTATCATTTCTTCCCAGTTCAATTCTATTAATTCTTTACACAAGGTATGAGAGATGATGAGACAGTTTTGAAGTGAACGATTTCCCCAGATATGGTCCCAATGATAATGGGTATTGATCACAATGATGGGTTTCTTATTATTTTTTATATACTCCATAATCGGTGCAATGCTTAAAGAACCAAGTCCTGTATCAATAATATAATTGTATTGATCCCCCATGATAAGTTGAAGGTTTAGATTCCATGTAGGGAGTTGATGTGTAAACATAATAGTTCTGTTTTTGATTTTTTCTATTTTCATCATTTTCGTTTTCGCTCCTTGGTTATATGTAAGAATGTCGTGACTTCCTCTTCATCCTAGCGTATATTAGTGACAAATAACGTCACTAATTATGAGGGGATTTTTCACTATGTCCAGAAGCAGTAGATTATTTGAGTTACTGATCATATTAAATACCAAACACAAATTTTCAGTTGAGGAGCTAGCTACGCGATTTGGCGTGTCCAGACGAACAATGCTCCGAGACTTGCACTCCCTAAGTGAAATGGGAGTCCCTCTTCACTCTTCAACGGGTCCTAATGGGGGATATAGCTTGATAAGAGAACAAACACTCCCTAGCATTTCGTTAACTCCGGAAGAAGCAACGGGACTTATCCTCTCTTATGAATGCTTAGAACAGTATCAAGATGGTCCGTTTATACAGGAAAACCTGTCTACCTTGACGAAAATACGTGCCTTATTTTCAGTGGACATGCTGAAAAAAGTAGAGATATTAAAGGAAAAGCTAGGTATGAATACTCCTAGAAGAAGCTATAAAACCCCGTATCTTTCAGCCATATTGAAGGCATCTTTAGAGCGGGTTCATCTGGAAATCGAGTATGAATCACTTTCTGGAACATCGATAAGAAGGATCTATCCACATGGCTTATATATGTCTAACGGTTTGTGGTATTGCTTAGCTTATTGTTATAAAAGAAATCAACTCGTATCGTTGCGTGTTGATCGTATCTTACATCTTAGTGAATTGCCAGATTGTAAAGAGCCTCCACCTGAAGAGGTGACCGTACGTCAATGGCTGAATAATCAAGATTCATATGGCAAGATGGTTTCATTAAAAGCATCGCTAACAAGAACAGGATGTAAGCTCTTGGATCCGCATGATATAGGAGAGTGGATACAGCTTCATTCAGATGGAACAGGAGTGATTGATAAAGAGATTAAGGAATCGGATATTCCTTTCTACGGGAGATTGTTTCTAAGCTTAGCAAACGAAATTCATGTGAAGGAACCACCAGAATTGAGTATGTATTTACAAGAGGGGGCAAGGAATATACTTAAACAATATCAAAATGAATGTCGCCAAAACCAGTAGACACAAGACTGCTGGTTTTTTATTAAGCTCCTCGTTATCTTGATATTGTTTCGAATTATTAAGAAAAACTTAAGATTTATGCTCACTGTTTCTTCAGATTTCTCAACCATAATGAAATAAGGGCAGAGATGATAAGGAGGTGCTATAATGATCATAGTTTTCGTAGAGGAAGGTGCTGGATAGAATGTCCGAACAATATACGGTACTCGTTGTGGATGATGAGAAAGAAATTCGAGAAGCAATAGAGATCTATCTGAAGAATGAAGGGATGAAGGTTCTACAGGCTCAGGATGGGCTGGAGGCACTCCGTATTCTAAAAGAGAATCAGGTGCATTTAATTATTATGGATATTATGATGCCTAAGCAAGATGGGATTCAGACAACCTTTAAAATTCGAGAGGAAAAGAATATCCCGATTATTATGCTTTCGGCGAAAAGTGAGGATACAGATAAAGTGCTCGGGCTACAGGTAGGGGCGGATGATTATGTGACCAAGCCGTTTAATCCCATTGAGTTTATTGCACGTGTGAAGTCACAATTAAGACGCTACATGAAGCTTGGCGTATATGAAGGATTGAGTAAAGAAATTGATATTAAGGGACTAAGATTAATTCAGGAGACCAAAGAAGTATCGGTTAATGGGGAACAGGTTCGGTTAACTCCTCTTGAATATAAGATTTTAGAATTCCTCATGGTGAATGCCCCTCGTGTATTTTCAATTGACCAGATCTATGAGAAGGTCTGGAATGAACCCAGCTATAACGCAGAAAACACCGTAGCGGTTCATATACGAAAAATACGAGAGAAAATAGAAATCAATCCAAAGGAGACCTAAATATTTGAAGGTGGTGTGGGGGATTGGATACAAAATTGAAAAGTAGTAGGAGTAAGATTATTTTTTCCTTCGTGATTTTATTATTATTGGCGTATGGTCTGGGGAACACCTTGTATGGAATTGAACGTGCTCCTTATTATCTAAAGGGAAGCTATTTTAAAACCTACCAATTTGCCAATGAACTAGAAGACTTTGTTGATTTATTTTCGACAACAAAGCTGGATTTTATAGAATTAGATGAAGCGAAGAAGAGAATAAAAATAGAAGAGCATATGGTTCACGAACGGCTTTTCGAGTATACCAGTAGAGCAAATGAAGAAGTTGAAAGGATCAGTGCTGAGTATCAAGATAAAATTACAGAAGCGACCAGCATTAATGATCAAGAATATGCCAGTACATTAGTAAGAGAACGTGATGCGAAAAAAACAGAAATACGTGAGCAATATAGTAAATCGAGAGAAGAAATCATAGCCATTCTAAAAGAAGAAGAAGGACAAAGGTTAGAGAAAGAATATGAAGAAAACATAGATGTAGCCATATCTAGATTTACGTATAAACAGCAATATATAAAATACTATATTAAGGATCGTATGGGCACGGTGTATAGCAATGTAGAGGAGGATCCAAATGGTGAGAAGCTTAAAAAAGAAAGTGTCTATTTTCAGAAGTTTCCTTATCATACGAAAAAGGATGATCATCTCACATCTGTAAATCGATTTTTTATCACAAGAGATCTCACTGGTTATATTGCTATTGCGGGTAAATCCGAAACACATAGCTTAATTCTAGAGAATATGTTAGATTATCAAGCGGAAACCAATAAATATCTCATACAATTTAGTATTTATCTAGTTGTTTTGTTGATTGGATTCTTCTTAGCACTGAAATATCGCAGGATGATCCTAGAAGTCATCGATCCTTTAAGAAGCGAGTATGACAAGCTTCCTATTGATGTACGACTCTTGGGAATAGGGATTGCTGCGCTATTTATGAGTGCTTTCTCTCCAAATTATTATAGAGGGAATGAATTGTTTGACTGGTTTTTTTATGCTGTAGCCATGGGAGCACTTGCCATTCAGGTTTATTTTTTTTGGCGCACACTTACTGCTTTAAAATCTTTAGAGGAGATAAAGCTACAGTTCAGTCGAAGCATCCTGTGGAAAATAAAAAAAGAAATGATGCATCTCTTCATCTTTAAAAGTCCATTTATGATGGTGCTTGGTATTTTGTTTATTGTTTTTTGCCTTGGATTTGGTGTCGTTGTAGTTGCTATAGAAGAAAGGCTTTTTCCACTATACGTTCTGGGTGTCCTTATCGTTGGTGGAATTTTGCTACTCTACATCTTGCGTAAAGTTGCTTATTATAACCAAATTCTACAGGCCTCCAATCGTATCGTTCTTGGTGATATTCATGAAGAACTGAAGGTGAGAGGAAGTGGAGCGTTAGCCAAGCTAGCGGAGAATATAAATAGGATGAGAATGGGAGTGCAAACCTCTCAAAAAGTACAAGTGAAAAGTGAGCGACTGAAAACAGAGTTGATCTCCAATGTGAGTCATGATTTACGTACCCCTTTAACCTCAATCTTAAATTATACAGATTTTCTGAAAAATAAAGAGTTAACAGAAGCAGAGCGTGAACAGTATGTAGATATTATCGATAAAAAATCTAAGAGATTAAAGGTCTTAATTGATGACTTGTTTGAGGTATCAAAAATGGCGAGTGGAGATCTTGAATTACATTTAGAACCATCGGATATTGTCCAATTATTAAAGCAGGCGTTAGGAGAGTATGATGAGAAAATTAAAGAGTCTTCGCTGACCTTTAACGTGACATCGAGTCAAGCGCAGCTTTATGCCATAGTCGATGGGCATAAAATGTGGCGAGTGTTCGAGAATATTATCAGCAATATCTTGAAATATTCCTTAGAAAATACGAGAGTCTATATCAGTACAGTGGAAAAAGGATCGGATATTATCATTACCTTCAAGAATATCTCTAAATACGATCTGAAAGATAACATTGATGAGTTATTTGAAAGATTTAAGCGTGGAGATAAATCAAGACATACCGAAGGATCAGGATTAGGCTTAGCCATTGCCAAGTCAATTGTCGACCATCACGGCGGCAGTCTAGAGGTTGAGGTGGACGGAGATCTATTTAAAACCATTGTGACGCTGAGAAAAGAAGGGGTATAGGAAGTAGGATATATATGAAGCCAGAGGATTTAATAATAAAGGTAACCATTATTTCTGTTATAACAAGCTTGTTATTCTCCCTTTTTGTCTATACAAGACCTGTTGAGCTAATATCATTTACCTTTAGTGAAAAAGCGACTGGATTTGGGATGTTCTTTTTTATCACTTTGTTTTTTCTGCTCTTAGTAGAAATAGTATACCGGGCTCTTCGAATAAAGAACAAGTGGTATAGTCTGCTGTACTATGTACTAATAGCAGTCCCACTTATATACCTGTTTATACCAATTGCAGGTCAGAGTATCGCTAGTCTTCTTTTTCCTTTATATGCAACCGTTCTATTGTGGCTATATAATTTATTAAAAATCGAAAGGTAATCCTGATGATGACATTCATCTGGGTTGCTTTTTTTTTACGTATAAGTATTCCCCTGCCGTCTGTTGGAGGTACTAACTTCCTAAAAACATCAAAAAAAAGGACTCGGCAAAGCCGAGTTAGTTCTTTCTTATTACATGATTGCTTTGGCTCTTTCCATATGAATTCTGTCAGCCTTTCATCTCTGTTTCACCTATAAGGTGACTCTCCTTCTTATAGCCCAGCCATTGAATACAAACAACCATAATAATCAGACTAAAGCCAATGATATCTTGAATAATATTAGGCGTCATAAACATAAGGGAGCCTCCAAAAGCAATGATCCGAACGAATAGATTCATGCTCTTAAATAAATAGCCCTCGACAGCCGCTCCAAGCATCATAACTCCTGTAACAGAGGTGATCACCACTAGTATGGCTTCGGCCCATGTCGTATTGATAAGAAGCAAGGAGCTGTGATAAACAAA
>NZ_BAMO01000017.1 GCF_000615945.1 Caldalkalibacillus mannanilyticus JCM 10596 | reverse complement strand
TGTTTGTGAAGATACACTAATAGCATTAATTCCTAAAGAAGATGTTCCCATGTTGCCAATTGTTACAGACAATGTTTGTCCTGCATTTGCACCGATGTGAATAAGTTTACTAGCAAAACTTCCATTAAGTAGCTTTTGAGTATTAAACTCAGTATCTGTGGAGATACGATCGATTTCAGCGATTAAAGCTGTTACCTCTTTTTGAAGCTCAGCACGGTCTTCATCTGTATTTGTATCGTTCGCTGATTGGACAGATAACTCACGCATACGTTGTAGGATGGAGTGAGTTTCGTTTAACGCACCCTCTGCTGTTTGGATTAAAGAAATTCCATCTTGAGCGTTCTTAGTTGCCATGTTTAATCCGCGGATCTGTCCACGCATTTTTTCAGAGATCGCAAGTCCTGCTGCGTCATCTCCTGCACGGTTAATACGTAGTCCTGATGATAATTTCTCTAATGATTTTCCTACTTGCCCTGTGTTGGATGTTAATGCTTTGTGAGCATTTAACGCCATAATGTTGTTATTAATTCTCATATTCTTCTTCCTCCTTGAGTTTGGTGTTCTTCCACATCCTTGTGAAAAAAGCGTTCAAGCTATTACCGGCCAGCTATAGTTTGAATTCATCTTCTATTCTTTATATCGTCAGATTCTATTCTTCCTTTAATACTTCTTATGTATTTAGGTCATTGATATCTTTAAGGTCAATAAAAGAGGTACTTGCTGACTTATTTTCTTCCTGAATCGCAAGGTATATTTCCTTTCGATGAATCGAAATATGCTTCGGAGCTTTTATTCCCAGCCGAATCATATCTCCTTCCACCGCTACAACCGTAACCTCCACCTCATCATTGATCATAATTGATTCTCCTTTTTTTCTGGAAAGCACTAACATTCAATCACCCCTTTGATTCAATTATAGTAGAAGGTTGATCTGATATAAATAGAGGCTGTCTAATGACATAATTCCCTTTCTCCAAGACGTATTGTTTTGCCGTTTTTTTCACCATGTTCAGGATAATAGGTGCCTTTAAGTTTGTTGTTGCCTCTTTTAAGCTCCCCTTGGAGGTGACAATACTCAGAATTAATATATCTTCCGGTTTTTCAATCTGCAACTCCTCGACAAGCGACTCATCTAATTCTATATCATATTCAGAGAAAAAAGATAGGGTTTCTAAAACGATAAAGCATAAGTCCTGTTGTTCAATGGATTGTAAGTAGAAAAAGGGTGTCTCTTTCTTCACATCAACAGGAAGTAAAATATACTTTTGAAGTTCTGGAAAGCCAACAATCCCTTTTGAAAATGTAACAATTTCCTCATCCGCAATATTTAGTTCACCAAAACGTGTTGTTTCAATCTTCATTATTTTTTACCTCCCAAAAAATTACATCTATCTGTTTTAAAACCTTCTATCTCTATGTTTACTAAAGCAAAAAAGTTAGTACTTTTAGTATAGCACTAACTTTTTCACCCTATCCCTCATCATGTAATTGTTGATGTTTCATAGCTGTATGTCTAACTGATCGCCTACTACTTGAATGTGTAATGAGGGGTATTGTTCCATGTGAATCGAAACCTTAGCTGGAATTCTTTCGATCACAGGCCTCTGCGGCACGAACTGTATATCTACACGAGCTTCTTGTGGACGCAAGTGAATTTTGTCAGCAACAAAAGTAATGTCTACATTATCATATTCAGCTGCACTGGCATACTGAAACTCTGGAAATTCTACAATTCTGCGTTCAGAGGCTAACTCTGCAATCACATCTGTAGAGCGATGAATGGCAGCCATTCGATCCCCATCTTGAGCTATCTTAGCAATGCTTTCTTTGACATTGTTTTTCACTTGATCCATGATCCTAGCTGTCATTTCAACTGGATTCATCAGACCATAAGCTGCCCATGATCTAGATTGATCAATATCCATCGAGCCTTTTTCTCGTTCAATGTCAATCGTCAACGGTTTGGTCTGAATCTCCATCTCTGCTTTGGGCTGTTCAAGCCTCACTCCACCAGAATCTTGCTGAATGGAGATTCGACCAAATACTTGGCTCATTTGTAACCTAGCAATATTCATCTCCATCACTTCCTAGCGAAGAAAATCGATTAAACTCGGTCTAATGATCCTAGCACCGGCTGATAAACTGGCTTGAAATACATTTTCCTCTGTTTTTAAGTTGGTGATGACAGCAGCCATATCAGCATCTTCTGTCTTAGAAATAAGAGCCTGGAGATTGATATTAGAGTCTTTTAAACGATTATCGATTAAGTCTATTCGATTTCGCTTTGCTCCCAGATCTGTCCATCTTTCAATCACCTTATCTGATCGAGTATCCAAATTCCCTAATTGAGCTTGGATCTCATTGGCATCACCTGTTCTCAAAGCATTACTTAAGGTCGCCAGAACATTAAAGATGTTATCTCCTTCGCCAGCTTCTCCAAATATTTCACCGGCATGCATGTTTACATCCACTACCACTCCTCTAGAGAGTTCAAAGGAGATTTTTCCACTATCAAAGGTAGAAGACAAATAGGAGTTCTGATCTGGATAAGGAGCTTGATCTGTTTTTTGTCCATTAAATACAAACTTTCCATTAAAGCGGCTATTGGCAATTTCACGTAATTGCTCTTGTAACTGGTCTATTTCTGCTGCAATGGAGTTTAACGCATCCTGAGGATTCGGTCCGTTGGCTCCTTGTACAGCTAATTCGCGCGCACGTTGAATCACTTGTGCTGCTTGTCCAATGGTTGTTTCACTATAATCAACCCAAGAAACAGCAGAATCTAGGTTTCGTTGGTATTGGTCGTTCGCCGTCAATTCACTTCGAAATCTCATAGAGTAGCTTAAACCTACTGGATCATCCGAAGGCTTGCTAATCATTTTTCCTGTCGCTAGCTGACGCTGAATCTTTTCCATTTTGGATAAGTTATTTGATAAACTATGAAGCATATTGTTATTTAACATCCTCTGTGTTACTCTCACTTGCGGTTTCCCCCTTTCTATCCTATTTCTTAGCGTCCTACAATTCCCATACGATTAATGATGGTATCTAATAGCTGATCAACCGTTGTCATTACCCTAGCTGAAGCATTATAAGCATGTTGGAATTTGATTAAATTAGCCATTTCTTCATCTAGTGACACTCCACTTACAGACTCACGGCGATTATCTACCGATTTTAAAATCGTTTCCTGATTCAGCGCTTGTCTAGTAGCTTCTTGTGTTTTAACCCCTAGTCCTCCAATAACGGAACGGAAGTATTCATCAAAGGTTCCTTTTCCTGCGGAAGCGGGTAGCTCAGGTCTGAAATTAAAGACTCCATCTCTCAATTGGCCCATCACAAGAGCAAGACCACCATTTCCACTAAAAGAATTGCCATTGCCGTCTACTCGAATGGACGCAGCAATCATGCCTACATCTGTACTAATATCAGGATTCAGACGAATGGAGTTAATCGACCAGCTGCCATCCGTAGAGATAAAGAAATCTCCACCTGGTATTGCTTTGCCGTCCCCATCTTCCCTCATTGTCCAGCCTAGTTTATGCAGACCGTTGATTCCATCCACCTCTACCGTAATTCCGTTAGCTGGCACTGGTGACCCCGCTGTCAAGGTTTGTTCTACTCCATTTACATCTCGATAGGTCACGTCGATGGGTAAGATACTTCCTTGCGACAGCTTCACATCCACTTTTCCTGTGATTAATCCCTGAAACATGGTGTTCAGATGACTTTGGTATTCGGCAACCAATACATCTCGGGACTTCATCATCCCAAAGATTTCTCCACCAGTAATCTGCTCAAGTGCTACTCCTTCTCCAATCATGGTGGATTGAAGTCCATCAACGAGGGCCGTACCATCAGGTAGGGTTATCGTATACATCCCATTCGCTTGTTCTCTTGATTGAATCTGAACAATTTTAGACAATTGATCTGTAATTAAATCTCTCTGATCACGCAGATCGTTGGCATTATCCCCCAAACCTTCAATTCGACGAATCTCTTGGTTCAATTGAGCAATCTGACGGATAAAATTATTGGCTTCTCCAACCTTCACGTTGATATTTGCGGTTAAATCTCGGTTAAGTTCAGCCATTTTCGTATCTGTATATTGAAAAGCATCGATCATCGCTTGGGTTCGTTCTTTCACTACAGCACGCGCTGTTAAGTTATCTGGTTCACGGCTCAAATCTTGCCAAGCATTCCAGAACTGATCAATAACAGCCCTTAATCCAGAATCACTTGGTTCATCAAAAATCAATTCAAGCTTCTCAAGAGTATCGCGTTGTACACTCCATGATCCAAAGGCTTGTGCCTCATTGCGATACTGATCATCTAAAAAGCCCTCTCGAATACGGCGGATGGAATCAAAGGTAACACCTGTTCCTAGCTGTCCTGGAACATTCGTGCGGGTCATACTCGGCATCTCCATAGGAGAAGAGGCTTTGAAGTTCACAACCTGTCTTGAGTAGCCTACTGTGTTCGCATTTGAAATGTTATGTCCTGTTGTAGCAATCGCCGTTTGTTGAGCAAATAGCCCCCGTTTTGCTACCTCCAAGCTATGAAATGTCGATCTCATCTTCTCTCACTTCCCTCTCCCATAGTTCACTGAGCCTATGACTTCTGCTCTATGCTCTTGTGTCAAAAAAACTTCGACCACCTGTTGAGGTGGGAGTTTTCCCTGGTCCTTTTATTGGACTCTGATAATTAATTTGGTCTGAATTCGTATCGGTCACTAATTCAATCGTTTGATTCACATAAGCCAACGAATCTTGAATAAGCTTAGCATTCAACTCATTCAATTTTCGTATTTCCTCCACGTTTTGTTGCAATTTCTCAGCCTCTTTTTGCAGTGCTTCACGATCCTTCGTCGCTGGAATCAGATGAAGAAGTTGAGCTAAAGAAATCCCTTCTGCCTCAAGCCCTTTGCTATCGAGAAACTGCTTCACTTGAAACATTCTTTCCTCTTCGAGCTTCCCCAAGCTTCGAACTAGCTTTGACTCTTCTTGAATAAGTTTGGACAAGGCATCAATGTTCCCTTCAATCAGAACGTCCTTTTTTCTAGATGTCACTTCAAGTAATTGTTCATGTATCGTTACTAGCTCTTTCATGGTATTGATCAATGATCTAGGCATAGGTCATCTCCCACTCTTATCAGCTTTTGTGATTAAGATTTAAACCAGAACTGATATAATTTTTCCGCTACTTTTTCACTGTCGACTTTGTACTCTCCATTTTGAACCTGCTGTTTTAGCTCATTTACTTTCTGCTGACGAGCGACATCTTTCGTATTATGATTTTCTAATAATGCCTTCGCTTCTGAAGAGATTTGTAACTCATCCTTCTTTCTTGCAGCACTACTTGGTTCGATTTTCGCTAACTTAGCTTGTGCTTTCATATATGGATTTCCCACTGCACTTACGGGTGGTTTGTTTATTTTCATCTTGAACACCTTCCTAACTTTGGACATCTTTCCTGTACCTTTTAATCCTCTTTGATATGTCGATAACCAATATCTTTTACCTTTAGCTTATCCTCTTCAATCCTTTTTTCTTCTCTTTCAACGAAGCTTTCTACTTGTTTCGTCAGCTTCGCTCGACACGCAGGGCATATCGACCCTGTTTTGGTCGGCTCCCCGCAGGTTTCACATGGTAAGCCCATATTGGGGAGGTCATTCAGCGAAATTCTTCCTTGACGAATAAATTTAGTAATTTGTTTCACTGTCACCGCTGTTGCTTCACTCACTTCATATAATGAAGCTTGGCGATTCTCTTTTTTCTTCAGATACGCATTAACCTTCTTATACTCTTCCTCCTCCAATTTATAGCAATCAGAACATACATCCCGGATTCCTTTAACAAATAGTTTACCGCATTTAGGACAATTGTCTAGTTGATTAAATCCCATAAAAAAACCTCCTATTACTATCTCGCAATAGTGAGAGAGAAAATCTCGTTCGCTCCCGATTGTTTTAATGTATAAGCAGCTGCATGCAATGTAGCCCCTGTCGTATAAATATCATCAATTAATATTATATTCTTATTTCTTATATCGACCGGATGCTGAGGATTTTTAATAAACTTATGAAATAATTCTACAAGGCGCTCATCACGTGCTTTTTTGCTCTGCTTTTCATTGTCATGTATTCGAATCAGAAAATCCTCGATACAGGGAAAACGAACCTGCTTTGCGAACAAAGTGGCAATCTGTTCTGCTTGGTTAAACCCTCTCTCTTCAAGGCGGTCAGTGGACAAGGGGATAGGAAGGATGTAGTCAATATGGATTTCTTGTTTTTGAAGTTCTTCTCTTACTTTTGTTTCCCATAAGGAGAGCAAAAAAGAAGCAAGTGGATACTTCAGACGCTCGTCTCTTCTAAACTTATACGTTTCAATGATTTCTTTAAGCCATTCATTATAAAGCTGTGCACTCCAATTTCTAGTAAGGAGTGACTCCATCGCTCTTTCTTCCTCCCAATAGCTCCATCTTACACAGTCATAACAAATTCGTAAACCATTCCTATGATAAATAAAGGATGCTTTCTCCTTCTCTAGGGACTTTGAGCATCTCTGACACTCTTCGTTGATCCATGTCATTTTTTGACGGCACTCCTCACAAAACCATTGCTCCAAAGGAAGAAGAACAGAAGGGCTGAATAGCTTCAAAAAGAAGGCATCCTTCCATGAAAAAACAGGTTTAACAGGACTCTGACAAGAAACACATGAACACGGCATTATCTTTCCTCCTTCTCCAGTTGTGCCAGTTCATTACACTCTTTCAAGGTTTGAATGGCTTCGATTTGTGCATTGGTTCTCGCTTCCGGAAAAAACCATACATGTCCCACAGGATCACTTAATTTTCTACCGGTTCTCCCCGCCATCTGAATCAACGAAGCAGCATCAAAAATGGTTTCATCACTTCCTAACACAGCCACATCGCTATGGGCAATAGTCACTCCTCTTTCTAAGATCGTCGTTGTAATCAGCAGTTTGATTTCATGTGACCGATACCTGTTGACGATTTCCGATCTTCTCGGGTCTTTAGAATGTACCGTTTCTACAGTGAACTCCTCCAGTATCGTTGAATCATTCTGTGCAAGATAAGGTAAGATCATTTCTCGTACATATTTTTGAACTGTAGGTAAATCCTTAACATAAGGAACAAACAAATAACCCACCCTCCTCTTCTGATGCAAATGCTGAATATAGTCGGCAAGTTCAGAAAGGATATGCTGTTGACCGATCACCTTTCTCCATGAACCGACAGGTCGTAATTTAGGAATGGCAAGGGGATACCCATGGAAACGTTGGACAAGCCTTACATACCGCATTTTTTCCTTGCGTATTTTCTCAATCCATTCTTTTCTAGGCGTAGCTGACAAGTAGATACGCTTCCCATCAGAGTGTAATGCCTCTTGCACAGCATAAGGCAGCATCTCATCCTGATGATAAGGAAAGGCATCCTCTTCATCCACAATGATCAGATCAAAAAACTGTTTAAAACGCAAAACTTGGTGGGTGGTAGCTAGAAAAAGCTCTCCGAATTGAAGCTTTTCTTGGCTCTCTCCATGTAGTACCGCAATGTTTGTCCTAGGGAAGGCTTCTTGTAATCGGGGAGCAAGCTCAATGATCACATCTCTACGCGGAGATGTAATAAGTACTTTTTGTTGTTTACAAAGGGCATGATACAGAGTGAGGAAAAGAAGCTCTGTTTTCCCTGCACCACAGACCGCCCAGACAAGGAATTCACGATCATTCTTAGCCACGTTTGTATGGCCTCTGGATTCTTCATGCACAAAGGAACAAAGCTCTCTGGATGCTTTTTCCTGCTGAGAGCTTAATTCTCCCTCCCAAGCAAATACAACTTCTCTCTGCTGAGATGGGTATATTCTTTTCCATTCCAGCATGGTTTCACATGCCTTAGAGAGTCCAAGCTTAAGACATCTCGAACAATAATAACAAGGGCTTACTTGACATGATGAACAGGTGACGGGAATCATTGGCGTCTTCTCTTTCATCCCATACCACCATTTCTGAATCAGATTTTCTGATCCCTCCAAACCATTTCCGCATCTTTGACAATAAACAATTGAATCCATCTTTTTGCTAAAAAAGATGGTCTTTTCCGATTTTATTTGCCGAATCGCTGAAGACCAATCAAAAAAACCCTGCAAGTATAGCTTTTGCAAGGTTGCCAAGAAGTCTTCTTTAGGTATATTTTCCTTGGATAGCATTGTTTCTACTTCTGAAAATAAAAGGCTCCTCCCTGAAATCTTTCAATGAAGGGAAGGTCCTGCCCCCATTCCTTCATATCAAGAGGGGAACCAAGAGAATCCAAGTACTTTCTTCGTTCTTCAGCTGTTGAAAGTGCCTGTCTGTCCACTTCAAACAAACGTGCTACGATGGAGCCTGAGGAAATTTCCAGATAACGCTCCGCTTTTCTTTGGATATCATGCCAATAAGGAAGATCAACGGAGAAAAAAGAAGTTTCTGGGGATAGTAGGGTCAGTTCATTATTCACTTGATACAATCTAAATCTCTGCTTCATTCGTCATTCCCCATTTATAATCTCTTTATTTCTTTTCGCTTGTACCAAGCTTCTTTTATAGGTCATCCCTATAATAAACACCATACCTAATAGTACAACCGATGTCAGCATGACTCGGTGTAGCTTAGAGGGTATAGGTTGATCAAGAAAAAGAAGCAGAATTGTGAATATGCTGAGGAAAGCTACACCAAGACTGACCTTTCGTCCCGTATTGGCACTAGCAAAAAGAACAGCCACAATAAAAATCTCTGGAAATAAAGCCGTTGAACTTCCCCCATAGAGGAGAATGAAGAATAGAGAAGCAAAATAAAAAACAAGGTATCCAAGAGGTGTATTTAACTGTAGTTTATCTGTTGCAACCTGTTTAAGATAAAAATGTATAAGGTATCCAATAACAAGTAGAATGATTAAGAAATAAGGAACCTTTGCTGTTTCCAGCTCTATTAGAGGGAACGCACCCATGACCAAAAATATGAGTAAAAGATGGTGATTCACTCGGTTTTTACTTTCTTTTCCTGGCTTCAGAACAAGCAAAATATAAACGATGATAGAATACATACTAAATTGAATAGCCATGCCTACGCTCATGCTCTTCTCCCTCTTTTATCCTACTTCATATACTGCTACACGGTTACGACCTGCCTGTTTTGCTCCTGTATACATGGCTCGATCGGCATGACGTATCAGTGTTAGCCCATCTTCAGCATGATCAGGATAGACAGCAATTCCAATACTTACTGTGCTTTGTATGAAAATTTCTGCTCCAGATTGCAGGTCATCTCTGATTCGAATAGGTTTAGTAGGAAGTGCTTGTCGGATTCTCTCTGCGATATCAATAGATTCTTCCAGTGTAGTCTGGGGTAAAATAATGGTGAATTCTTCTCCTCCATAACGCGCAACAACATCTTTTTTTCGTACTGTTTTTTTCAAAAACCGGCTAACATGTTCAATTACACGATTACCCATCACATGTCCAAATTGATCATTCACTTCCTTAAAATGATCAATATCAATAAGAAGTAAAGCAAGTGACTCAGACTTCTGGTAGGCGAACTCAATTTGCACTTCAAGCTGTTGTTGGAAACCTCTATAATTGTACAAGCCCGTCAACTCATCTACTAAAGCCCTACGTTCAGTCCTTTGAAAAACATGAGCGTTTTCAATGGCAGTAGCCGCATAATGGGACAAAATCTCGATTAAAGTCATCTCTCTTCTGGTAAAAGCATTTTCATTATAGCTTCCTAGTATAATCATGCCTACCACTCGATTCTTCATCTTTAGAGGGACCAAGAGAAGGCTTTGATTATCTTTTAATTCTGTTGGCAGCGAATGTGAAAGATAATAGTCCATTGCTTGATTCATCATCAAACCCTTTTTCGCTCGTATCACCTTTCCTAATACCCCTTCTTCTGTAGAGAATCGAAGCGCTAACATCTCCTCTTCACTGTATGGTTCCTTCGAGTCATACCGTAACGGAAACAGAATGTTTTCCTCCTCATCTAAAAGGAGGATGTAGCACGTATCATAAGGATATAATTTTTGAATAGCCTGCAAGATAGCCTCAGCATTACGATCAATGTCCAGTTCAGTTGTAAACATAGAAGTAATATCATGAATCACTTCCATTTGCCTGTTTACATTTTCTACATGGTTAGCAAAATAAAATAGCAGAGCAAAAGTCATGGCAGGGATTGCCACAATAATCACTCCATATAAACCAAGCTCTGATAAATAAGCAGTATACATAAAAATAGCAACGGGAATGGAGAATAGGGTCATTAAAACATCCCATTTGTATTGCTCCCATCCCAGCGACTCTCTTGCTTGTCCCACCATCTTTTCAACCAGACCATATAACAAATGGTTGGAAATGAAAGCAGTAAAGACATACATACAAATAGGGAGGTAAGGAATGACGGAATATTCGCTAGCAGGGTTTAAAGCAACCCCTAAATAAAAAGCGCTTGCACTGAAAAATGACATGAGCAGCAGCATGAGGTGATTCAACATTTCTTTTTTTGAAATGGTTCTCTGAGTTAGAAACAACGAGGTAAGATAACCGAATAAGGTCATGATCACCTCAATTAGAAAACCAAAGAGCAAAAAGACGGTGAGACTGATCATGAGCTTTAGTGTAATTTGAACGTTCCCCATCTTCATTGGATAGCAATACAAGACAATCATTAAAATAAAAAAGAGTAAAATGGCCTTATAATCCATTGTTTCCACATGGATAAGAGGAAATAATTGTATATTCAATTTCATCAACTCTTTCCTACAGCTTTACATATACAGATTGATCAATAGCCCCTTTATTTCTCCTACCATATCTAGAATTTCAATCCCAGACTTTTCTTCCTGTAACACTTTATTTGTCAGTTCAACAAGCTTTTGGTCAATTTCCTCTACTATTTTATACTGCTTTGGTCGTCCATTAGGCTGAAAACCATGCTTTTCACTCATATCCAAACCATATTGGACAACCTCTTCAACAAATTGGGTGACAAGCTTTTTATAATCTCTGACATTTTCAACAGTCATCTTCTGAGCAAGCAAAGCTCCTTTTTCCTCTATCTTGGAAAGAAGAGCCGTTAATTCTTGTTGGTGCAATTTTTGTTTTGAATGAACAATAACAGAAGAAAACGATGATTTCTGAGTTACATCTTGCTTCTCTTTTTTTAAGGTATCCACGTTTGGCTTTAGGTTGTTTTGTATTCGCATTGATAGCACCCCTCCAGGTCAATCAAAATGATCTTTCCCTCTTCACCCTTGTCTATGTCTGAATCGGAGTCAATCACTTCGATACGATTCCCTTGCTTGATTAATTTTTCTATGATCTTCAATGTATCATCCGTTGAGCCGGCATCAGCAATATAATAGTGAAAGGAGCGCCCTTCTAGTCTAGATAAATAAAACAGGGAGCGCATGACCCATTCAATTTTCTCTTGTGAGTTATAGGTGTAAATACAGTAATATACAGCGCTCTCTTTTCTCGGAACGTGTAACCAGCGACAAATCTGCACCCAACACACGGTCACTCCATAAGCAGCCATCAGCCAGATAATCAGGGTTTGCATCGCCATACCTCCTTTTGTGGTAAGGTATGCGTTACATCTGCTGATGGTTCCTCAAGACCTAAGAGATACGTTTATGTCCTTCTAAATTCTCACCCAGCCGCTTTTTATGGCTTCGACAACAGCCTGTGTTCGATCCTGCACCTTCATTTTTTGTAAAATATTACTTACATGATTTTTGACTGTCTTCTCACTAATGTACAATCGATCTCCAATGGCACGATTACTTTTCCCTTCTGCCATGAGCTGAAGAACCTCACACTCCCTCTTGGTCAAGAGATGATAAGGGATTTGATGCTCGATGTTTGCCATTGCAGCAAAGGGTCTATTCATATCATGCTGTTCTTTTTCCATTCTCATTCGACGAAACTCATCAATTAACTTTCCTGTGACCTTTGGATGGACGTAAGCTCCCCCGTGGGCAACCACAGAAATGGCCTCCACCAATGAGTCAACATCCATTTCTTTTAAGAGATAACCACTTGCTCCAGATTGTAATGTTTTAAACACATAAGCTTCTTCATCATGAATGGATAGGATGATAATTTTCGCTTCTGGATTCGTTTCTAGAATCGCTTCTGTCGCCGCTACTCCATTAAGCTTCGGCATATTAATATCCATAAGCACAACATCAGGTTGCATTTCTGCTACTAACTGAACCCTTCTTCCCCATCATTGGCTTCCCCACAACAATAAAATGCGGTTCCATTTCAACCACCTTTTTTACACCTTCACGAAATATTTTATGATCATCTATCAATACAATGCGAATTTGACTATCACTATTCATAACATATCCTCTCCTTATCCCTACTCTGACTTAATTGGGATGGCTAGCAGAAGCTTGGTTCCTCGACCCTGTGTCGATTGAACCACTAGTTCACCCTCTAATAGCTTCATTCTTTCTTTCATTCCGAGCAAACCAAAACCATCCTTTGATTTATCATGTAAGTCGAATCCCACTCCGTTATCTGAGATAATAATATAAATTTTTTCCTTCTGAAATTCTACTTTTAACAGACATTCCTTAGCCTGAGAATGTTTGACCACATTCGTTAAGGATTCCTGTACAAGACGGAAAATAGCGACCTCCATCAAGGAGGGAAGTCTCGTTTCTTTTCCGAAGGTCTTCAGTTCAAACTCTATCCCTGTTTGTTTGGCTATGTTCTCAATATATTTTTTCAAGGTAGGAATCAACCTAGATCGTCTAACGCCATCGGGCGAAGATCAAAGATAATTCTCCTCACATCAGCAATGCTATCCCTGAGCATTGTTTTTAACGAGTTAAGCTCTTCTTTGGCTCGCTCTATCTCATCCTGCATCAATATTTTCTCGATTAGCTCTGTTCTCAGTGTCACATTTGCCAATGATTGAGCCGGACCATCGTGAATCTCGCGCGCGACTCTTTTCCGCTCTTCTTCTTGTGCCTGAATCACTTTTAAGCCGATCAATTGCTGTTCTTGAACATCCTCAAGTGCCTGGCTTGCTTGTCTGATATCTCCAGATAAATAGTCTAGGACGACTCCAATTTGTGTTGTTAACGCTTCTGCCTTCTCGACTGTCTGCTCTAGATTCCTTAATCGCAACTGCATCTCATCACGTCGAGTTCTTAATTGCTTTTCCTTTTCCTGCAAGAGGGAATATTCAAGCTGTAGCTGATTTGCTTCTTCATACGCATTTCTGATATCCTCTTCTGAATACAACAAAAAATTTTGGCTTACTTCTGATAAATGAAACCGGGATTTTTTTAAGCGCATATCAAGCTTGTCCCCTTTTTCAATGATCAGGAGCACTTCATTTTTGATGCTTTCTATCTCTGCTTTTAGATGCATACATTCGCTACGTGCTTGTTCTGCAATCTCAAAAATTTGGTGTTTGCTTTCCTCAACGGTTTGAATGGTTTTTTCTATAACCAAATCAAGGGTTCCTATATTAACAGACATCTGAACATTTCCCTTCCAAAACGATATATTTCATGCTGTAATGACTGATGTAGGGCTTATGTTTATTCTTGTTTGATTAAAATTTTGTCTATATCTGTAATCCATTATACCTCTTATTTTTCATTTTGTTGCCATGAAATATAACCAATTTATCACAATTGCTTTCTTATGATCAAGAAATAAACCCTTTTCAACTTACTAATATTCTCTGGAAAAAGAAAATGTCCTGCCTCGCACCGTTAAGTGCAGACAAGACATCTCCAAGAAAAGCTTGATAAATCCTGAAATCGGGTTATTTAGTTAATGCAGAAGCCGCTTGTTTCAATTGCTCCGCTTTATCTGTTTTTTCCCATGGCACATTGAGATCATTACGGCCAAAATGACCATACGCAGCTGTTTGGCGATAAATCGGACGTCTAAGATCTAATTCTTTAATGATCCCTGCTGGACGAAGGTCAAAATTCTGCCTCACAATCTCAGCTAAATCATCATCGCCAATTTTTCCTGAACCAAATGTATCTACAGCGATGGAAACTGGCTGAGCAACTCCTATAGCATAAGCAAGTTGGACCTCTACCTTGTCTGCCAGTCCTGCAGCTACAATATTTTTTGCTACATAGCGAGCAGCATACGCCGCTGAACGGTCTACTTTAGTTGGATCTTTTCCTGAGAAAGCCCCACCTCCATGGCGAGCATACCCTCCGTATGTATCCACAATGATTTTTCTTCCAGTAAGTCCAGCATCTCCTTGTGGTCCACCAATAACAAATCGACCTGTTGGGTTAATAAAATACTTGGTGTTTTCATCTAATAGCTCAGCAGGTATGGTTGGTTTAATGACTTGCTCCATTAAATCATGTCTGATCTGCTCATTGCTTGCTTCTGGATGATGCTGTGTAGAAATAACAATCGTTTCAATACGAACAGGCTTATTGTTCTCATCGTATTGAACCGTTACTTGAGTCTTGGCATCAGGACGCAAATAATCTATAATTTCTTCTTTTCTTACTTTGCTAAGCCTTCTAGCCAGCTTATGTGATAAAGAAATAGGTAATGGCATAAGTTCTGGTGTTTCATTGCAAGCAAAGCCGAACATTAACCCTTGGTCTCCTGCCCCAATTGCTTCGATTTCATCATCACTCATTTGACCTTCTCTTGCTTCTAGAGCCTTGTCCACTCCCATAGCAATATCAGGAGATTGTTCATTAATGGCTGTTAGCACGGAGCATGTTTCTGAGTCAAATCCATATTTAGCTCGGACATAGCCAATCTCTTTAATGGTTTTACGAACGATTTTAGGAATATCCACGTAGCAGCTTGTTGTAATCTCACCAGCAACAAGCACAAGCCCAGTACTAACGGAAACTTCGCAAGCAACGCGCGCATTTGGGTCTTTTGCTATAATAGCATCTAATATGGCATCAGAGATCTGATCGCATATTTTGTCTGGATGACCTTCCGTTACTGATTCTGAAGTAAACAAACGATGCCCTTTTTGTAAAGTCATTCTTTTTCTTCCTCCCTTTCCTTTATCCAATAGTATATTCAATAATCCGATACGGTACTCATTTCCTCAACATCAAAGCACGAAAAAAAGCCTTTTTCCATGAAGATTTCATGAAGAAAAAGGCGTAGAAATTCTCTCATACCTTTCGCCTCTTATCTTTCAGAAAAATAATGTATCTATTTTCTGCAGGTTAGCACCTTTCACCTAGAAAACTGGTGACGGTTGCCGAGTGTCATCGGGCCTGTCCCTCTCACTTACTCAGGATAAGAGTATCCGTTCACGACATATCCTATCTTATTTCAAGGAAACTGTCAATGAACTTTCAATATTTTTTTTGTTTTTAGAGCATATTTTTGGGGTATATTAATTGACAACAAGAGTAGATTTCATTTCTGCATGCCCTGCACCACAAGGAATACTGCATATGATCTCGTATTCACCTGGCTCAGCAGTAAATTGCGCTGGTTCATTTGGTTTAACTTCTACGTCGATCCCATTGATTTTTAGTGTATGGTAGCCTTGAGCATTATTGATACTCACCTTTACTGGTGAACCTGCTTTTACTTCATAAACTTCTTGATCAAATTCCCAGTTGGAAGCCGTAATGACTAGCTCCTGTACGTCGCCTTCAGCTACTGTTTCAGCTGGAGCTTGTGGCTTTTCTGCTTCGGTATTATTCGCGGAAGATCCACAACCTGCTAATAAGATGATGGACAACATTCCGATAAAAAATAATTGTACTGTACGTTTTTTCATGATATCATCTCCTTTGACAATATTTTAGCACGTCACCTACAGCATAGCTATGATCATCTCTTTACAATTCAATGACGGATTTATGAACAATACTTACTGTCGAATGGAAGAAACCTTTGTCGAACTTATTTGACTAAAGAAGCAGCTGTAGTAAAATAATTTTACACACAATTAAGGGGGGAGAACCTCTGATAAAAAAACTTGATAGATTATACAATGAAATCGAAATAAAAAGACATATGTTACATGAGAGAATCAAGGTCTATCAAGACTTTACACATCCAATGATCGTGCAGCTAAGTCAAGAGTTAGATCAGCTACTCAATGAAATTAATGTAGTAAAAAAAATGAAACCTAAAAAATAATCTACACTGAATATAAAAACGAGGCTTCAGGTATATTCCTGTCAGCCTCGTTATTTTTTATCTTATTTCATAGCTTCCTCTAACCATAATATGACTTGGCCCTTTGACAACATGGACTCCTCTGCCATCATTACGTGGAAATAGTAATAAGTTATTATGCGGTATCGTCGTTCCCTTAATATCTGTTCCTGCAGTCACATTAGGAATTCCATTTCCATCTTTACTGGAAATTCCGATGACTTGACCCGTTCGAACGATGACTTCTGTGCCCTCTGCGGCGATGAGGGATTGTCCAGACTGTAATTGCTCAACCACCAGCTTGTGATCAGATCCTCCATCTGTTACGATTCCTCCGCTACTTCCACCACTTCCGACTTCTCTTTTTAATTTGGCGATTTGTTCATCAAGATAAGATTTTGTAATAAGCGGATCTTCTCCAGAGCTGGAATGGCTGAATTGGCAGATGCCGCAGTCCCTACATAAAGCGCTCCAAAAAGTATAGCTGTCCCTACTATTTTTCCCCATTTTTTCAAACTAAGTTCCCCTTCCCCATCTTTATTTAGCTTGTATTCTATTCATGAGCGTGACAAATTCAGCCCGAGAGATTGCCTGATTTGGGCGAAATGTCCCTGCTTTATCTCCTCTTAATAAACCAGCTTCGGCTAAGCGCATGACTGAGGAGTACGCCCAGTGATCTTTTGGTACATCCTTAAACTCTGGGATGGATATATTTCCTTGTTCCAATAACAAGATACGGTCAAATATGACGGCAACTTCAGCTCTAGTTAGACTCTGTTCTAATCCAAACGTTCCATCTTTAAATCCTCTCATGACGAGCGCCCCACTGACACGGTCAATAGAATCATATGCCCAGTGAGCAGTAGATACATCCTTAAACCGTTGAGAGGAAGAAGGCTTAGGATATTGATAGACTCTCTGCAATATGACGGCTGTTGTTGCTCTGGTCATCGTTCCATTAGGCTGAAAACGATAGTCCCCCATCCCGCTAATGATTCCTGCTCTAGCTGCTTTGACAATCTCTTGTTCAGCCCAATGACCTTTAATATCCCTGAAGCCCTGGATGAGCTCTTGCTCTGTAGCCTGTAGCTTATAGGAATTAAATTTAAAGGGCTTGTCCGCAATGATTTGTATAAAATAAACCCCTGGCTTTACTTTATCTCCCAAGGAGAAGCTAGATTCGTTGCCCCTCTGCTTATAGCTGGTGATCGGCTTCATATCCTGCCCTAGTAAACTAGCATGTAAGCCCACATGTGGAGGTAAGTCAGCTAGAGAAATATTTAAATAGTTTTCCTTAGCTACTTGAACTCTATATAAATCAATATCTTCATGTTGGTGGATATTCGCCTCATAGAAAGAGCCCAATTGAATTCTTGTCGCTAGATCCTTTGTATTATTAGGTTCATACGGATCTTCAAAAAATGGTCTGTAGTTCAAGCGCAAATAATATTCCCCATTTACCTTATGTCCATAGTAATGGTTCACTCTAAAATAATAACGCCCAGGTTCTACCTCTTGAATCCAGCGTTCTTCCTGACCATTATTTACATTCCCCTCATCTACCTTCAAGGAGCGAGAGTCTGGTGTTTCTATGATAATAACAGGGTCGATTCGAACCGTATCTACCGTTACCTGTAAATCTATTTCTCCTTTTTTAGGTACATCCATGTAATACCAATCCATCAACCCATCCTTATGAAAGGTTCCTGTATAGACCTTCCCTTTGCCATCCATTCTAGTGGCTTGTGAACGTGTATCATTAGGCTGTTGGGCATCCTCATAGATTGTAAATTCACTTACGATTTCATATCCAAGAGGAGTGGGCCTTCTTTCCTTTTGATTATATTTCACTTTGATATAAGAAGTTCCTTTAGGTATAGTAACGGTCAGTTTTCTCTCTTTCTTAACATTAAAAGTTTGGGAATTGGCAGATTTTCCGCTTGGAAAAAAGGAAAGATCAATTCCATCATTTTTAAGCATATCAACCTTCACATTAAACTCTATTTTGCCTCGATAGGGTGCCTCGATCTTAAACCAATCCTCGTCTTCTTTATTTCTTAACTCAGCTCGAATCATCGTTTCAATAGGAAACATACTTGCTGCGTTTAAGGAATTATTTGGTTCATAGATATCTGCCACTGGCTCCGTTTGCAAGGCTTTTCCTATGTCAATTAAGCCATGTCCAGTCTGGGTATCCCAGCCTCTGCTATGCACATCCCGTGACGTGTAATAGATGTGATTGCGCACTTCACTAACGGTTAAGCGCGGGTATTTTTTCATAATCAATGCCGCAAGTCCGGCTACTTGTGGTGCTGCCATAGATGTTCCTGAAGCAGGGCCATATTTCCCTCTAAGCTGTGTCGTATAGACATCCCCCATTGCCACCACACCGGTTTCTGGTCCACTGTTAGAATAAGAAGCCGGGGCTTGTTTAGGAGTCAGAGCTCCTACCCCTAACACTGTCGGAAAAGCAGCGGGATAATTGACTCTGCCACCTTCATTCCCTGTAGCTGCAATCACGAGTATTCCTTTCTCTTCTGCCAGTTCTACTGCTTCCTGCATCGTTTTCGTGTAGATTCTGTCGCCTAAAGAAAGAAGGACGATGGAGACCCCCTTGTCAATAGCGTAATAGATCCCTTGACTTACGGTAAATGGCTTCCCTTCGCCCCCATGATCGAGCACTTTTATAGGCATGATCTTCGTCGACCACAAAATTCCGGATATCCCTTCATTATTGTTCGACCTAGCACCTAGCACACCTGCAATCTGTGTACCATGTCCATTATCATCCTGTGCTGATTTTTTAGAGTCAATCATATTTACTCCTGATACCAATTGATCCTTCAGATCAGGATGCTGCAAATCCACTCCAGTATCTAGAATGGCTATCGTGACTTGCTTGTTCTCACGTTCTATTTTCCATCCCTCTTCCGCTCGGATGCTTCTTAAATAGGTCTGTTTCGTATATTCTGGATCATTTGGTCTGGTGCTTATCTTCATAGGTAAGTTTGGCTCTACATACTCTATCTCTTTCTTTTGACTCCAAGTCATATACCACTGATCAATCGAAGTCGTCGGTTTTAATTCCACTAATAGAAGTCTTCTTTCTGGATCTGCCTCTAGCACGACAAACAAATCAGATTTGGGTTGAGCAGCCCCCTCTTTCCATTTGACAATCCATTCTTTTTGCTCTTCATACTCCGCAGGAAAGTCTATACTCTTCGACTTCTTAGGCTCTGCTTCCGTTGAGTGTTTATTATGCTCTGCCATTACTTGTCGCTGGAGAGATCCATTTAAAGGAAGTATATGAGAAAAAATCAGGAGGGAAACCAGTCCAATCAAGAAAAGTATTCTATTTTTTTCATTAACCATCTGTTTTTCCCTCCTTTCATTTCATCATTTCTTTATTTCTTTATTTATACTGAATTATTATCATATCATTATGTTTCTTAGACTGTAAAGGCAATAGAGCATCTATTGATTCAGTTGGCAGGTAAGAGCGCCCTTCGTGCAATAGGATTTTATCCTTAGGAAGAGCGTATTTCGTTCCTAGCATGATCACTTCGATATATTTTGATTTTTCTTTCCAAGTGATTTTTCCTTCAAACCAATCAGATAGTAGGCGCAGCGGGAAATACCATTGATCTTCTTGCTGAATGGCTTTTAATGAATATTCTGCATCCTTCATCCCATTAATCAAGATTTCTCCTTCGGCAGAAAGATGTAGTTCTGCTTTTTTGGTCAATAAACCATACGCTTTTGCTAATTGTAAGCTAGGTTCTTCATAGGAAAAGTCAGGTTGAATCCCTATATTGTTCACTTTTTTCATTTTTGGGGTATAGTATTCTTCCACTGTCAGCTTTAATACTCCTCCACGCTCAATAGGAAGCAAACGTTGAACCGTTCCTTTCCCATAAGATGTTTCCCCCACGATCGTGGCGTTCATCGTATCTTTTAGAAAACCAGCTAAAATTTCAGATGCACTTGCTGATCCCTCATCGATCAGAACGGCGATTGGTAAATCGAAATCCCTTCCACTTTTAATCGTAATAGGGGTTACTTTTCCTTTGCTATCTTTGACATTAACCACAGTTCCAGTCGTTCTAAATAAGCTAGCAATATCAACGACAGAATTAAGAAAGCCTCCTGGATTTCCTCTCAGATCAATGATCAATTTTTCCATACCCTGTTTTTTTAACGCTTCAAGCTCTTTATCAACCAAGTTCGCTGTTTCATCTCCAAAAGCATAGATCTTCAGATACCCTACATTCTGATTATATAATTCTTTTTTTACTTGGGGTAAAAAAAGCTTCTCGAGAACCAAGGTATAGGTCGCTGTGCTTTCTGTCCCCTGCTCTATTCTGACAGCCTTAACTTTCACTTTACTTCCTGGCTGTCCCGTTAATAATTGCTTTACTTGTTCTATTTTCACGCCAGCTAACGGCTGATCATTGATATGAGTGATGATATCTCCCTTTTTCAGCCCTGCTTTCTCTGCTGGACTTCCTGGGATAACCCCCTCAACCATGACTCCTTTTTCCGTTACCTCTATATAGACGCCTACTCCTATAAAAGAGCTATCAAGTGCTTGTAAAAACTCTTCGAACTCTTTTTCCGTTAAGTACGAGGTATAAGGATCATTAAGAGCATCAATCATACCTTGAATCGCCCCATTGATTAAACTCTCTGAAGAAGGATTGCTTAGGTGATGCCCACGAATGTATTCTAAGATTTCTTGAAATAAATCTACATTCTCATCCCTTACCTCTTCCGAAGCATGCGCGGGTATCGTTAGCGCTAGACAGATAAGAATACTGAAAGCAATGAGCCACCATCTCTTGTTCAATACATATTTCATGTTAGTCTCCTCTCTTATGCTTTTCTTCTATTGCTATTCGACAGAGAGGAGGTTATTTCCTTGTATTTATCTGCACCTTCATTATTCAGAATTTCTTACTGAACAGTAATTTGCTTGGTTTTATCGTCATAATGAATATATAAGCCATACGCCTCTGCAAATGCACGCAATGGTAGCATGGTTCTTCCATTTCGAACCATTGGTTTGACATCAAGCTTTTTCCTAGTTCCATTGATACTCATAAAGTCATGATCTAACCAGAAGTTGTGTAAACGGTAATTCTCAATCACTTGTACCTTTCTTTCTTTTTCCAGATAGCGTACATCTCCCCCAATCAGTTCAGATAAATGCCTTAACGGCAGGAGGGTTCTACCTTCAACAAGAATCGGTGCTTGATCTAATGTAACCTTCTTCTGATTAACTAAAACTTCCCTTTTATCTAGCGTAAAAACTAAATTTTTCTTTGATTTATCGAGCTTGACTGTCTGCCAATCCTGCATTCTTAAATCAGCAAATGAAAGTTGTCCCTGAAGCGGAGAGCTATCCTTCGAGCTTTCTAAGTGGACGACATAAATGCTATTCAGGGCGACAGGATAAGCCATTTTAGGAAGTGAAACTGTGAGAGTTTTCCACCCTTCCCAATCTACTTTTTCAGCCAAATCAACGCGATGAACCTCGCCTTTGGCATCCTTAAATTCGGTTCTTAGCCAATGACCGCTATTATCTCCTTTGACTCGAAGAGATAAGGTTGAAGGCTGTCCACTGACTCCCATTCCGATACTGCCATATCTTAAATAAACAATTCGAATGTCATCCGACTCACCAAAGTTATAAGTAAAGGTCCCGACCTGACTTCCATTATCTTCTGTCACAGCAAAACTTCCTGTTTCTGTTCCTTTATGACCGACAACGGCATATTTCCCTGCGCTTTGGAAGTTATCTACCACTCTATAGTCTGTTTGTCCGGCAATGACAGGAACCGCTGTACTAAACCCTTGATAGCTTGCAATAAGTACACCAGCAGATGCTTGATCTGCTTTCACTGTTCCATCCTGAGAAACACTTCCCTTGAATCCAACTAACTGCCATTGAAGACTGTTGGGAGATACATTTCTTTTCGATCCATCCGTCATTTGTATGACCGCTTTTGCCTGTACGGCCTCACCTACACCAAGTCGCAGGGCATCTGTAGTGATTTTTAATTCTCTAACCTCTGTCATGCCATACGTAGACACAGTATGCTTCTCTGTTTTTCCTTGCACCGTTAATTGAATCTCATGTCTGCCAGGTCTCTGCAAGGAGAAGGTTTGATCATTATGCCAGACAAATGCTCCAGCACTCGTCGCCTCGATTGGAACACCATCTCCCTTCATTGGGTTGTAATATTCATCGTAAGCACGTACCGTTATAGATGCCTTTTCATTTACTAATACTTTTTTCGGAACCGATAAGCTCCACCCTAGCAGCTTTCCTGCTGGTGCTGTAGTAAAAATTCCAATGCCATTTGGAATCAATCGCTCTGTTCCTTGATTTTGTGTTACTATATTTGTCGTTTGGGTATGACCCAATGGTCTTGTAGCCATCGCCGTTGATCCACCGCCATCTAAATTGACCGCTTCCCACAATCCTCTAGATTCCAAAAATCGACCGAACTCCGCAAAAGTAAGCCCAATGCTTTCTTTACTGCGCTCTGCTGTAACCATATACATATAGCGCAAATCTTTAGAGTACCCGATACCCGTTCTCGCTGTACGCCCAGGTGTGGCATGATTAATAAATTTACCGTCTCGTACAAGAAGAGAGCTTCCATCTATAGCCATCCACCAGTTTTGATCTGGATTGAGCGAATAATCAACCTGAATGGTATCTCCAACCTTTAGATTTTCTTTCAAGAATGTTTCCGCTTCACCATGTCCTAAAAGAAGGAAAGAGCCTTCTGGAATGGATTCGACCGCTTTTCTATTTTCAACAATTTGTTTGACCACATTGTTCTCTACCACTGCTACCGTATAATTAGCCTTCAATGAATCTCCAACCCACTTCTTCATATTCCACTTTGGAGTGTACATGTGAAGGCGATTCATGTGACTGTTCCCTTCAAATCGAAAACCAGCTTGGTATTGTGTTTTGTTAATTCCAAACAAGCGGAAACGTTCTCCGTTCGCTGCAATAACATGGGCATCAAAATCAAAGCGCCCGATGAAAGGTGTTTTCTCTTCATCTAAAGCAAACGTGTTTTTAGGAGAAATATACCCAGGTGATGTGACCATTTCCCCGCTCTGAATATGTACTCCAAATGGAGCGCCCTCCGCATTCATAGTAAAAAAATCACCGTTAATGGCTGCGACTGCTTGCCTCTCATTCGCTAATTGTGTGGTGGTTTGTCTATTCCCCATCATTCCATCTTTCCCACCAAGAGTATCTACCTTAATATAGGGGTGCTGTAGATCAACCTCTATTACATTAATTTTGACATTACCGTCCTTTAGCTTCCAATTCCACTTCTCTAGCTTAGCTCCTGCTGTAATCCATTCTGAAGAAGCTCTTTGTGGATCATTATTTCCCGATGCCTTTACCTCTAATCCAGTAGGTATAACCCAAAAACCATTGTCATACAGATCATTACTGTGAGTACCTGCTGCCATACTTTCTTCATCAGTCGCAACTCTCCCTATTAATATTCTTTCAATCTATAAATCTTGCATTCTATTAATAATTAGACGCATATTTTTACAAAAAGTTACATACTAAAACAAAAAAAACTGAGAGTTAACTCCTTCTTTTTTTCAAAAGCAAGGAGCACTCTCAGCTTTACAAATACTCACTGTATTAGAATGTTACTTTAGTCGCTACCTCTTAAAATTGTCCATTTGGATTTGTTGTATCAAAATCCTTAGGCAGCTTCTTCAATTGATTTTTCAGTAGACGCGAAATCATGATCGCTGTTTCCGCACGAGTTAACGTATCTCTAGGTAGAAGTTATATTTAGGCTTCTCACCAGCTCTTAATGGTGCCGCCAATCCACCTTCCATGATCTTCGCTTTATTAACCGCTACTAGTGCAGGGCGGGAATAGAAGCTTGCTCGATCCCCATCTTGATACATTTTGAGTAACTCTTCTCTTAATTTCGTGGTATTAGCAGGCATTTTCAGATTCAATGCATTGGCAATCATTAAGGCTGCTTCTTCACGAGTTAAGCTGCGGTTTGGCAAGAAGATATTGCCAGAGTATCCGCGGACAATTCCTGCTCTAGCCGCTGTTTCAATATATTTATGCTCCCAGACAGCTTCTTCATGAGGCATGCTTCCACTTCTGCCAGCAAAGCCAACTCCTACATCTAAGAAGGTTGGAGTTCCATCTGCATTAATACGCAAATCTAATGCTTTGACCAGAAGCTGAGCAAATTCTCCTCTTGTTACAGGATCAACTGTACCAAATTCAAGTCCTTGTTGTTTTCCATTCATAAATCCTTTGGCATACATCGCTTCCATCGCGTTTCTAGCCCAAGGATGGTTGGACACATCTTCGAAGCTTCCACGCCACTTCATAACCACATAGTAACCAAACTCATCAAATGGTACTACGATTTGGTTTCTTCCTTTTACAACTCCACCGATATTTTGCCATCTTCCATCCTGACTCAAGCGAAATACGGTCACAATGGTAGAAGCATTTGTTCGAATACTAGCATCAAATTGAAGCGTTAATTCTCCACGCTCTGAAGGTTCAAGAGCACGATCTCGAATCAGTGGATCTGTAAACGTATATTGCAAGTCATGTGGCTGCATACCGTTTTTAATAGGATCAAATCTCGTTGTTCCTATGACAGCTTCACCTAAACCACCATTAATATAGACGATCGGGCTTGCTTCAACAAAGGTACCTGGTAAGCTAGAGAATCGAGAACGTAGCCCAGAATGGATAAAGGCTGGAGTTCCATCATAATTAATGTTATCAATTAAACCATTTTCTCTATCAGCTATTCCAATAAGGAGGTTGTGTCCTTGATAAAGGGGTTTTCGATTATTAACTAATTCTCTGTTGCGTAATACGGTCCCTTTAGGGAAATCTAACTGTACAGCATTATTGAGCACCTTGACCTTATTGCCCATTGGTACGAGATGAGAGGCACCTGCTTGATTAGCACTCGCATAATAGACATCAATTTCTCCATTTACTCTCTCATTACCTCGAACGACTGTAAACTTAATTTTATTCCATCTATTTTCTTTTAAGCCGATAAAAGTATACTCAAACCATTCGTTATCCTTGTTGTACACTGCTTTATCACGGCCGATGGTAACTTCATCTGCACCTTCTGCTTTAATATAGACAGGAACAAAATTGCGATTTACCACAATATCTTTTCCTACTGTTGGTACAGGCGATTTCACCAGGAATGGAGCCACTTCTTTTCTAAACTCCATCGGAATTGTTGCCAAAGAACCATTCACATTAACAATCTTTAAAACAAAGGTATGAATATTGTTTTGAGCGAAATCTAGGTCTTGAATTCGAATCGTCGTTCTTCTTTCACCATTCACAATCGGTTCAGGCGCATCCAATCCAACTACTTTATTGACACCGTCAATAGAAATCGTTGTAGGGATCGTCACAACACCAGTATTTGGATCATAATTGTAGGTTAAAACGGTGTTCCCATTCATGACTAACTCAATTTGTTTAACTTGGAATGATTGGATCAGGAGATCATAACGCTCCTCCAGCGTTACGTGATTCCCTGTATTTTTACTATAACTAATATCTGCACTATCTCTCCATGCATCTGGACTGGATAATGGCAAGCGAGTCGCTGGTGCTTTCGGGATTAAGACAGGTTTAAATTCTGCGACTCTTGGAGTTCTCGCATCATCAATGAAGAATGTAATTGTTCTCTTAGTTAGCTGTGCCCCATCCTTAAATAGGATAAATTCAAAGGTGTTCTCTCCTCGTCTAAGCTGAACATTCTGTGCCACAAGTGTGGTTTTGCTCGACGTCGAGTTCATCGTTGCATTAGCAGCTGGTGAAACAGCTCCGCTGGCAATCTCAAAGTGTTGATTTCCGTTAATGATAAACTTTGAGCCGTTAATATTATCCCCTGTCACAATATTCACTAGCTCAATATTGACTGTGCGATTAGGAGCTAGATAGGAATGATCGAGTGTAATTCCATCCGCATACTGATTAAACGCAATCACAGGAGTGTTATTAATTAAAATACGTGTATCAAAGAAATCAGATCCATTGACGCTAAAGCTCACTACATACTCTCCACTTGCTAGATCCGTTATCGTCACCTCACCACTGCCGTTTAAGTTACCGGTATAGGTTCTATATGGTGTTTTAATCGTATATGGTGCTCCAGCTACTGCGGTTGTTGCCGCTACTCTAAACGTCGTGCTTGTAAAATCAGCCGTAGCAATCTGTGTCGCTGTTGTACTAGAAAGAGTCACTTCAGGACCTGTTGAAGGTCGATAAAAAGCATTTGTAATATACGTTTTTGAAGCATCTAAAGCCCTGAAAGAAAATGAACGCGTACTTGGGCTTGCTGGTGATACAAATGTTGAATTTAAGGTTAAAGTAATCGTATCATTCGCATTTGTTGGTGCATTTTTGGTAAAACTAAAGGTAGTTGGATATACTGCATAGTCAAATCCTGATGGACCACGTACAAGCTGCGCATTACTTCCATTTACCGTTAGACCTGTAATGCTTCCTCCACCCATTGTCGACGTTCCAAATGATGAAGCGGCAAATGAAGAAGATTGTAATGCTGCTGCCTGTGTCGTTGTATTCCCTGAGTAAGGAACTAGGATTTTCCCTTCAAACGTTCCATTAATCGCTTGTGTAAGATCTACTGGGAAGGAAGGGCTTGTAGTAAAGGCATTTCTAGTCATTGCATTGATGGTGAAATCTCCATCTACAAATAAAGTACTCGGGTCATAGTAATAGACATCACGTATATAGCTTTGCTGAGTTCCTTCCCTATTTTCAATAACAAAGTTCAATTTATTCAATCCTGCTGCTAAGTTAATAGGTCCAACAAGAAACGTATCGTTACCGAAAGGAGTGTATTCTCGATTATTTAAGCGAATTCTTGTCGCATTTGTTGCCTTGACTTCAATCATAACTACATTCGTTCTTGAAGCAGAAGGCACAATCCCATCTAGAGGAACAACAGAGTTTCCGTCCAATAGGTTCATGGAGTTTAGAAAGACCGTACTATCATATCGTACATACGTTACTTCAGTAATCGTTGTAATCCCATCACTTGCTCTTCCTGTGAAGGTTAAGCGATTCATTCCATCTTGAAGAGAGATACTCCCTGAAAATCTGCGTGTATCATTTGAATCAATGATTAGAGGGGTATTGCCTTGATCTGCGGCTACCACCCAATTTCCTGATCCGTTTTTAATCATCTGTTCTACCTTAACAAAGACTGGATCAGATGTCTTAATTCCATTCGTACTTCCTGTGACAGCAAGATTTTTTTGTCCGAATCGATAAAAATGAGTATTTCCAACCTGTCCTGTCTGGGTAGGAAGCGTTGCATCCTCTATGGAGTTACCAAGGGAAGTTCTTACCGGGGTATCTAAAATAAAGTTAACAAAGTCCTCCACTTTTCCATTTCGGTCGCCTGGAGCTGCATAAGCCTGATCTATCGCACCGAAAGGAAGCATAGTCACAAGTAAGGCAATGACCAAGGTAATGGCTAGCCCTTTTTTGTATCTACTCTTCTGTCTCATGTTGCAAATCCTCTCCTTTTTTATGATGCTTGTCTTATTTTTAATATCGGTAATCATCTCCTTCATTTCCATTGAAGAGAAGGAGATATTTTGAAAATGCTTCAGTGTAACTTTTCCCAATCTCAAACTGATGAGTTAAACTACCTTTCTTTCAACTCAATGGTTTGGGTTGACCCGTCCCAAGCAACATACATCCCTAACTGTTCGGAAACAAAGCGTAGTGGTACCATGGTTCTTCCATTGATGACTTTGGCAGGTGCAGCCAATCGAATCGCTCCTTGAGATGTGTAGACCATATCGCTATCGAGCAGTAGGGCAATAAATTTATCTTCCATTTGAATATCAATTCGTTTTTGATCGGATCGATAATTGACTGTCGCCCCAATCGTTTCAGAGATAAATCGAATAGGAACCAATGTAGTCCCATTTATTAATGTTGGGGCAGCATCTAGAGCTATCGCTTGATTATTTACAAAAGCGGTCGTCTGGTTAATCGTTAATTGAATCGTCTTTCGCCCAAAATCAGGACCTCCTGGATTGATTGGATTAGGGGTAGGATTTCCTATTCCTGAACCCTGATCAACATTTCCTGAGCCAGCTATTCTGTACTCAATATCATTAGATGAAATTCGAGTCCTTTGTTTTGACGTGGCTAATAAGAATTTATACTTCCCTGTAATTGGCGGGCTTAATAATTGCTTTGGATCATCAATCGTAATCAATACCTCTTGATTGATTCCCACATTCACATTTTGTGGCAAGGTGAACGAAAAATCTGTTCCAGAAACCTGAATCGAATTCTTTCCAACCAAAGCCCCGCCTACGCTAATGCTGACATTTTCTTTGAAAGTATCCTGTTGCAAGGTTGTTGGAGCAATAATACTAATCCAATCGCTTCCTCCCAACAAAAAGTCATTACTATTGTTTGTATAGCGTAATGTGTAATAGTAAATCTTATTGTGTTGATCGTATGTTGGTACAATCAACAGGGACTGGTTCGTCTGATTAACGATGTTATAATTCACATAACCTGAAGTGGTGTTTTTCGTACTCCAAGCGTACATCAAGTAGGAACCGTTTAAGGAAGGGTTTCTAATCTGTGCTGTAGTGTCAATTGTGATCGTCATCGCTTGACCTGCTCCAACATTCACATTACTCGGCATTCTAAAGGTCATAATATTATTTTGAATTCTGACGACCCCTGTATCTACAGCCACATTATTGACCTTAATCAGCTCTCTGCTAATAAAAGTAGGCATCTGTACATTTGAATGAAAGAGAATTGAGATATCATCCGTCCCACCTACTAAGCTTTCATTCGAAGCTGTTGTATACGTAATCGTATATTGGCTAGCCGCATTTGCTTCATATGATGAAAGCTGTAGATTGATTCGATTCCCTACAATCGCCCCAGGATTCCCTGTTCCTGGATTCGTAGGCGGATTCGTTATGGCTGCTCCTGTCGTCGAGTAAGAATGACTGTTCACATAAGATTGATCTTTGGCTGTTCGAACCTTTAGCTGATGACTCCCCGCAGATGGATTCCGTATCCCAGCCGTAGCTTGAATGATCAAGCCTACGCTAGAGCTATGATCTAAGACCATCCCCTGGGCAAGATAGACTTTCACACTTCTTCCAGATACTGAAACACTCTTTGCTTGTGTTCCATTAACAAAAATATGAGAAGGAGAGATTGAACCTGGGACAAAGGTTCCATTAGGGAATAAAAGTTCAATATGATGTTCGATTCCTCCCTCCACCTTGCCTCCCTCTAGTTTCCCGATATCACTTAACTTAAAGACAATGGAGTATTGTCCATTTTGATTAAATTGATTGGGACTTAAAGAAACACTTGGTGTATCGACTTGCTTACCAATCGTATACGTATTCTTAACCAATGCCTGATCCCGTGAAGTAGAAACAAATAGAGAATATTCGCCCGGAGTGCTTGGATTTCTAATTCCTGACGAAGGAAGAATCTTCACGGTCACATCCTGCTTGCCCGAGCTGTTGACTGGGATTTGCAGACTTGAAGGGAGTTGAATCGATAGTTGATTATTGGACACCGATACATTCGTACTTAATGCCTTATCATTAATCAAAATATGTTGACTACCTATAGAAGAGGATGGAAATTGTGTTCCCTGTGGGAGAGAAACAAAGATTCGGTCCTGTCCTCCAATCAAACCTCCACTTGTACTTGTGGAAAATTGAATGAAATACTCTGCCGCTTTCCCTACCCCACTTTCTAGCACTTGAACGGTTAACGGAGAAATGGCATTCCCTGTCAACGCATAGACCGGAGAAGGTCGATAAGCTAGTTCCTGAGATGATCTCACCTCAAGCTGATAATTTCCTGTCAGCTGAGGATTGGTAATCCCTAATCTTGAATCAAGGATAAAGCTAACATATTCATTAGCACCTATCGTCTGTGGGACAAGAATCGTGATCGTTCTCTGACTCGCGTTTAATGTGAGTAAAGAAGTAGAGCCGCACTTGCCACTAATCGCCTCCCCATTCATATAGACATAATTGGCATTTAGACTGGAGGGGAAAACCGTTCCAACAGGAAAGCGAATCGTAATACTATCTGTACAGCTCATTAAAGGATTTATACTGTTCGTTAAACCAACCGTATATTGTGCAGGTTGAGCCACTACATTCGGGCTCACCCAAGCCTCTAAACTTTTTAGAGATGTTTCAATGGTATAGCTCGTGGACATATTTTTTTCTGAGTCTCTTGAAGTTGAAACGAATAGCGTATAGTTTCCTGACGAAGCAGGGTGAATGATCCCAGCTTCTTTTAAGATAGAAAGACGAACTTCTTCTCCTTCAGTCACTTGAGTTGGTACTCTTACGGTGAGCACATTCCCATTTACAGTTGCTGTAGTACTGATATTTTGTTCATTCACCTTAATTAGATGTGATGCTATGGTGTTTGAAGTGAACGTCGTTCCAGTGGGAAATTCAATATAGATCTCATCTGACGCACCATTTTTATTTAATGCGCCTTCAGCACTTACTCTAAATCGAATGAAGTACGCGCCTGTTTCTCCTACAATATTGGGAGCAACGGTTATTTCAGGAATACTGACCATCGAATTTAGAATGGCTATTTCATTCGTTACGACCCACTGAGTATCCTTGGAAGTTCTTACTTCAAGAACATAGGTACCAGAGGTGTTGGGATTGCGAATTCCAGCCTCCTGAGCAATCTCTACCTTAACAAAACCGTTGCTAGGAATCGTTATCCCTTGTGGCAGAGGGATTTGTATAGTCTTATCGCTATTTCCATCCGTTGTAATGGCGATTGATGCACCTGTGGAAAGAGTCACATCATTGACCTTGATTCTATTGCCTGCTATCGTATTTGGCACTTGAATGGCTGCTGGAAACTTTAGAAAAATAGAGTCTCCCTGAGCCAATTGAGAGCCTGCTAAAGCAGAGGTTCTAAACGTAACCTGATAAGCCGCAGGATTCTTTTCATGGTTATCTGTTATGGCGACAAGTGCTTGGGATACTTGGGTAGCTCCTACACTATGATTGATTGGTATCATCGCCCCTATTAGAGAAACGATCATTATGACTATGATCCATCTGTGTTGCTTTAATACATTCATTTAAGTAACCCTCCCAAGTTTAGTTCTTATGTTTTGACCTTGTTTTATTCCAGTGTGATCTCTGGTTTATCCTACAGTTTCCTTCTATTTCCTTTCGCTTCTATCGCCTATATATACCTACTGTCACAATATATATCGGCATTTCCAACCTTTTCTTAATAGCCTCTTTTAATATGGTATAAATTTCATAGTACTCTTGTTATATATTAGACTATCGACCTATGGTAAAGTTGCGACTCATTTGCTATAATTTCTACAAATATCGACAAAGGCAAACCTATTGAAAAATAGGGACGCAAAACTAGAGGGGCTACATCAACATCCAGTTGATATGCCAGCCAGTTGCCAAAATAGTAGGATTTTGCTATTTCAGGCTACCCCTCTTTTTATGCGGGTGGCTTTTTTATGGTTTCTAACCTGAAAAGCCAACTGCAAAAAAAAAATGATTCTAGGAGGGTACCACATGATTTTACATTGGAAAAAAGCCGTTTTAACAGCACTAGCACTCGCTCTCATTCTCTCGAATCCTGTGTATGCTCAGGGAGAAAGACCTGAACATGCTGGAAAGCAAGAAAAGCAAGAGCAAAAGAATGAGAAAAAAGCACAAGAAAGACCTGACAAGAAAGAGAACGAAAGAGAAAGAGCAAAAGAAAAGCAAGAAGCAAAGAAAAATAACGCTCTAGGTAAGCTAGTTGAACGAAAAATGCTTCAGCTTGAAAAAAGAGTAGACCTAGTAGAAAAGAGAGTAGAGCGTATCTTAACCGCGATCGAAAAAACGGATGAAAGAAGTCGAAAATCCGAGAATGGGCTTAAAAACAGCCTAAAAGGTCAAATCAAAGCACATCTAAACATGTTAAACGCGATAAATAACCAGCTTTCCGCTCTTGAAAAAAGATTGGATGTGGCAGAGCTGGATGAGCTTGTAACCAAAATACAAGAGTTAAAAGAAACCCTTACGATTGCACTAGCTTCCATTGATGCTTCTATTGAAAAAGAAAGTTCCAAAGATAGCGGAATTGCTGAAGAAGAAACAGAAGAAGATGTGGAAAACACAGACGAAGAAAAGAATGAAGAAGAGAACGGAGAAGAAACCGAAGATACAGATTCTGATTCAACAGAAGAATCTACAGTCTAAGCAATTCACCTGAAATTAGGAATTGATTTTGTCTACAGGAGCCTCTATATAGGCTCCTTTGTTCTATTCATTTTGTTTTCTTTTTCTAACTCCCTAGGTTATTTTGTCTATTTTTGTCGATATATTTACCTTTAGAAGGTACAAGCTTTTGGCAGGATTACACCTAGCTTTAGCGAATAGTGTAAGGATGCTTAAAAATATAGCACCAAAGACAACATTGAAAAAACAAAGGAGTTTTATTATGCAAAAAAAACATCTTATTCTTGTCCTGCTGATGTGCCTTCTTCTGGCAATGCCTATGAACGCACTTGCTGCAGAAAGCACTATCAAGGTTTCAGTAAATGGACAAATGCTTCAATTAGATGCTCCCCCATTCATTGAAAACGGAAGAACCCTCGTTCCTCTAAGAGGAATTTTTGAAGCCATTGATGCTAAGGTTTCATGGGATAGTGGAACGAAGACAGTTACAGCATTACGTGATGATGTAACAATCAAAATCCAATTAGGTAATGCCAATGCAAGCAAAAATGGACAGCAGATCAAGTTAGATACACCTGCTAAAGCGATAGATGGACGTACATTTGTTCCTTTGCGTTTTATCGGTGAATCATTTGGCGCCCAAGTATTATGGGATTCAGCCACTCGATCCATCACGATTACAGATCAAAAGAAGAAATTATCTCTACAAGAAGTAGCTGAACAAAAAAAGGCAGTAGTCAAATTAAATGTATACGACAAACGTAATGAACTCATTAGCACAGGCAGCGGATTTATTGTTGAATCCAATGGAAAAATCATGACAAACTACCACGTAATTGATACAGCACACTCTGTAGAAGTAATCACGAACAATAACCGAAAATACAAAGCTTCTGGTGTGTTAAGCTATGATGTAGGCAGAGATATTGCTGTTCTTCAATTAGAAAAAGCCTCTTCTCTTCCCGTCTTAAAATTAGGAGATTCTGATAAAGTAAAGGTTGGAGAGGATGCCGTTGCCATTGGAAGTCCTCTTGGGATTCAAAATACGGTTTCTAACGGGATCATTAGTAACCATATGAAGTATGAAGATGGATATACTTATCTTCAAACATCTGCAGCGGTTTCACCTGGTAGCAGTGGTGGTAGCTTATTAAATATGCAGGGAGAAGTCATTGGAGTGATTGTTGCTCAATTTTTAGGACAGAATCTTAACTTAGCGATTCCTATTAACGAAGTAAAATCGCACTTAGCTTCCACAACCATTACTTCCTTTGCCGACGTGATTAAGGCTGAGTATCCTGCCTTAGAGTTAAGTAAGTATGCCAAGTACCTAGGGGAATACTTTCATGGTTTCCCAGTTCCATTTGATGGTCCTCGTCCTTCAATACACACGTTTAGTTCGATTTATGTAAAAGAATCGACTGACCAAAAGGATCTAGCTATTGTTCTTGCCATGAACCTTACTGAATATCAAAACTTTGTGCGAGATGTTAAAAAAGGATTTGAGGATGACTTTGGATTCTGGCTCTATTTAATCCTTAATGATGCAGAATTACGCTATCCTAATAAAAACATTACCGTTTCGCTTGCTGTAGAAGGAGAATTTACTCAAGAAATGATCTCTTTCTTCGGCTCTAATAACATTTATACTAGCGAAAATAATAAACAAATTGTACACCTAATTGAACTAAAGCTAGAACAAAACAAAGACCTTGAAGGCTTCTGGTACTATGAATTCTAGAAAAAAATAGTATAGGTAATTGAAAAATAGACCGACTCACATGTCATAACGACACTGAGCCGGTCTATTTTAATTGATAGTAGGTTTACTTCTTTCGAACTGGAATTTCAACCAGCTTATCCTCTAATGTGATTTGAACTACCTTTTTCTCCTTTATATACACTACCTTCGCTTCCAGCGCATCGGCAACGGCACGAATAGGAATATAACTCACTCCTTGAGCAATGGTTGGAGCCGCATCCAGTTCTATTTGTTGACCATTGATAACCGCTTTTTTAGAATGGACTTTCAGAAGCATCTTGTTTTTCTTGTTGTCCACTTCAATAATATTGCTATCCTTATCCCACTCTACCTGTGCTCCAAGCTGTTCACTTACAAATCTAGTTGGGACCATTGTCCTACCATTATAGACATCAATATATCCCACTTTAGGATTCCCCAAATCATAAGCATGTTCGAAACGCCCTTCGTTCAATAGCTTGAGAAGATGGGCAGTCATATGGAAAATTTCAGCCCTTGTTAAATCACGGTTTGTCGGCACTCTTTTGACGATCGTCGTATCCACCAATTGGTGTTTCTGTGCTTCTTGCCATACATTCGAATCTGCTGGGTAACCAAAGAAACGCAAATAATATTCCGCCGCCTGATCTCTCGTAATGTTCGTTGCTCTTGTGTCCAGTTGAACAGACTCTGTCCAGGGATTCATATTCCTGCTCAAGCCTTTATATTTTTCTGCATCTTTACGTATGACTAGACCAGACAACAATCGTAAGAACTCTCGCTGGTGCATCGCTTGTTTTACTTGCAGGTTATTGTTATATCCACCAGCAAGTAAGCCATAGGGCAAGAGAGAGCGTACTGCTGGGTAGAACCATTCACCTTTATAGGGATAGGAAAGAGAAAAGGAGTATAAGTGAGCTCCTTGAGCCTTTAGAATGCTCTGTAGCTCTTTGATCGCCTCTCTATCCTTGGATAAGGCTCTAAAACTTCTATTCTTTTCAATAGATAACACTGCGGCAGCCCCAGCCGCTTCAGCTGCGGTCATCCCAATCGGAACAGTTCTAGCACTTCCAGCCGCAAGAGAGGTATAACCGCTTGCCTTACTCGCCACTAGAAGATTCTCTACTTGGAGCGGAACCAGACTTCGGAATGGAATTGCATATTGGATGGGGGCTGTGACCACTACGCCAAATCCACTAGGATCTGTCGCTTGAACATCAACAGGATAAGCCCCTAACCCAATGGAGTCCCATTGATCCTTATTTTCCCAAACATCCACGATAGATAATTGATACTCTGCTTTAATATGTCTTGTTTCCCGAATGTATAACTCTGTTGGATACCCTGCAATCTCTGCTTTTTCAAATCCAGGAAGTTCTTTTTGTAAGAATGTCAAAAAGCTCTGTGTTTCTCTCTTTCCACGTTCAATTCCTTCTTCAATAGAAGCAGGATCTGTTCCATCTACTCCAAAGATTTGCAGGGCATTGATCGTCACAATTCCATTGCTCTGGATACCCAGATTCAAGCCTCTTACACGGGTATTCTCTTCACTAGGCTTATAGACATTAGGAACCTCTGCAAAGCCCCAGGCAATCCCTCTGCCGACTTTGGCTCCACCTAATACACCTGATCTAGCGGATTTTTTCATGGCTTCCCAGTCTACGTTTTTCAGTAATATGACAAGAGTCACTGCCATTTGACGATCCTTTAAGCCCATATCTTCCTGTCCTAAGAAATAGGGGACTCCCGCTTTCGCCGCAAAATCAGCCTCAGCGGTGGTATCGATAAATCGTTTGGCATAGTATGTTCTTTCACCTTTTGGTGTGGACAGAACCACCCCAACCACCTTGTTCTTCTCTTTTTTTATCTCCTTCACTGTTGTGTTTAAAAGGAGAGTTATGTTTTTTTCCTTCGTTACTAACTCATGAAACTTTCTTTTTCCCAGCTCAATATCAAAATTACCCTGCCTTCCGATCATTTTAAACCATTCAGCAAAGATCCCTTGATTGGCTAGCCTTTTATCCTTATCATAACCTAAGTCTAACTGGTTTAGATAACCATAGGTAAGCAAACCTCCTAAGCCATCCCTATGCTCTACCAATAATGTTTTTGCTCCATTTCTAGCTGCTGAAACAGAAGCAGCTACACCCTCTGGCTCGCCTCCAATGACGATCACATCAAAGTCATAGGTTATGGGCTTCACACTTTCTGTTTTTGCTTCAAGAGAAACAGGTTGTCCAGTCATCATTATTGCTGCAATTAATAGAATTTGTAACATCTTCCGTATCATTCACTCTCTCCTCCAAATTTATAGAGCCCCACTCTACATTCTCCTTAAATTCGACATTAATTACCAAATTCCTCTAAGTTATATCGTGAATCCTAGACATTTTTGGCAAAATAAAACCTGTTACCTATCTCAGTAACAGGTCCCTTCCTATTCGTTACGGTTACTCTAAGGAGTAGACGACATTCGGTTCCAAATTGATGATTCTCTTCGCTCTATCTAATATGATCATTTGGTTTTCTTGCTCTCCATTTACAATCACTCGTTGACCTGTTTCATTAAGGAATAGATCCTTAGGTGCTTGATTGAGTATCACCAGCTGATCCTTAAGATCAATCATAAAATATTTTTGGTTTTCATCTAAATCCTGAGTATGAATCCCCCATTCAAGCTGTGTTGCACCCGTCAGCCAATGGAAAGCTCCTAACGCATAATGATGCGCATTCCCGTTATGCTCAAATTGGAGTGGGGTGGCTAAAAACAAACTGCCTAAACTCAGTGATATTTGATCAAAGGTGTTATAGACCTTCTCAAATGATAAGTCCGTTTCATAATGCATCCATTGCCCTTTTTGTAAATACTCATGCTTTGTTTGTAGTAATTGCTCGATGGCAGGAGCATAGGTCTTTTCTCTTAGAAGAAGACTTTTGGTTACCATTAAATCTCGATACGTAATATACACATAATCCTGTGCGTAATATTCGCCTCGATTATTTAACGCATAGTACAAATCCCCTTCTGGAGTGATCCAATTCTCCTTCGAGTATTCAATCCCTTGCAACATAAGCTTAGTATGATGTGTATAGTCAGAAATATTCATAAGATCAGATAGAAGAAGTAAATAGTTTACTTCATGCAAGACATGATTCAGTGATACCAGAGGCTTCCCATGCTGGATTTCTGAATAATAATCAGGGTAAAATCTTCCTTCCCCAAGCTCATAATACTGCTTTTCCTGATCATTTATCTTGAAATAGTTCGTAAAATTCTTTGCTTTTTCTAAAGCTTTGTCACTACCATATAACTCGTAGTAATCTAACAAGAAGATCGAAGCATCGGCTGACATACGAGTATCAATAAAGTTTTCCCCTAGACCAAAGGCTCGGTTTAAATAAGCAACATTAGGCTCTGTTCTCCAGAAACCATCCTCCCCTTGCTGCACCATTAAGGTAAAGGCAGCATTATCTAAAGCTATTTTGATTAGCGGATGAGGGTTTTGCTTGTACATATCCATTAGGAGCTGCGGAGTAGAGGCTTGGAGATTGTAAAAGAACAATCCATTTTCCCATTCCTGTAAATAAGGCTCTGGAACCCCCCGATTAGCCCCTTGTGGAGTAAGCCACCAGACCGAACGGTGTTTTGTTTTACTGCTATTCCACACATCAAGGTGGGCATGCTGGGTGAAAGTCAAATCCTCGCGAGATGCAAAGAAAAACCAGTCAAATGACTTCCCTGCTCTTAGTTCCTTTGTGAAGGTGGAATGAGATGGAACAACCTCGTTTAATTGTCTCATGTACCCTCGGTTTTCGTGGATAAATAGATTTCCCCAGTAATATTTCTTTTCCTCAGCTGTTCGCACTTCAAGCTCCACAGAAGCCTTGCCTGGAGTATATCCTTCAGTAAAGACGGCTACATTCCCTTCAGGCAACTCTCGAACAGTTAGAATCAGATGAGCTAATTTTGTTGGCTGCTGCCAAAATATTGCATATTTCTTTTCAACCATGTTGTCTAGCTTTTGCTCACCAAGAAAGGTGATATCCTTGATCTTACCTTCAATATACATAGAAAGAACGGTATCGTTATGAGTGTATGTCACCTTGTCCCCTTCTAAGGCAAGGTTATGGTAAGAGATCATTTTGGCAATGGATTGTGCAGGGTCTAAGCGAACCTTTTGAAAGATATGCACTTCACGGCTTTTAGGCTCCCAATCCACTTCTTTGCCAAACAATTCGACAAGCTGCTTTAACGGATAATACGTGTGACCATCACGATTCAGAATGGAAATCTCTCGCCACAGGCCTTCTTTTAGAATACGGTTCCGTTTCAAGTCAACGACCATCTTTTGCTTATATTTTGTTCTTAACTCGATCTGCTGTTCTGCTGAGCGATAATCAAGAGTTCCGTCTAAAGTAGTGACTAAAGAACGGAGAGAAACATAGGTTGTTCCTTGCTCAAGAATAAATGGTATATCGATCGCTGCGCCATCTACCACAACGAGAATAGGCTTGTTTGTTGAATGTACAACACCTGGAATTGTGATAATAAGACAAGATATGAGTGCTATGAGAAGAGGTAGTATCGCTTTCTTCATAACTTCTTCTCTCCCTTCAGATTTGGTACAAATTATATCATACCATAGATCGCTGTCGATAGGGCACAAAGTTTTGTCGACTATTAACATTTTACCAAAAAGAAAGAGCAACCTTGTGATTGCTCCATCCTATTTGTTTATTTTGTGCAAACATCCTTTATTCCTTTACTAGTAAGCAAGCTCTACACTATACCTCTGTAAATCTTACTTCCACGTTATTACCTACAGATGCAATTCCAGCAGCATTACCACTGGTAAAAGCATTTCCTGTGAAGGAGATAGTAAGATTAGAAATACTATGAGCTGCTGTATGAGCAATGGCATTTCCAGTCAGTGAAATCTGTAGCTGGATGGCACTTAGTCTTAGAACATTAACCGAAAGACCCGCCGGTACATTTGCCACTGTATAATGTGTTCCTTCTGTTAGACCATTAACAAACTGATCCCCTGCAAGACTCACCGTCACTACGGTATTAATGGATCCATCATTGGCAGCCGACTCATTAAAAAGCCCAGACCATGTCAACTGTTTATTCCCTAATGAGATTTCATTTGATCCTGAGGATAAGGCATTAATTGTCGCATTAGAGCCATCTGCAATAGATAAGACAAAGACTCTATACGAAACACCTGACTGAATCGTGTTTCCTCTCGTATCTCTCGCTGTTGCGGAGAGGGTCGTTGTAATATTAGATCCCGTCTTACCCACTATCGTATAGTTTGATGCGGATACAGCATTTGCTGCAGCAAGGTTAAAGCTACTTGCATCACTTGAACGAACGACCATAATGGCATAGTAAGATATATTAGATTCTGTCGCTGCCTTGTTAAAGCTGACCTGCAAATCTCGTCCATCTCCATTGTTATCGACATCAGCTACCGTCACATTGGTGACTGCATCAACACTTGGGTTGGATAAGGTAATCGTTGCTGAAGCTGCGGACAGAGCATTGCTATCTTCGCTTCCAGCTGTAGATACAGCTAAAACAAAAACTCGGTAGGCTACTCCACTTGTTATAAGATCTCCATGAACATCTCGAGTAGTCGAGGTAAGCGTTCTTGTCGGATTTGATCCTGTTTTTGCCACTGACGTATATCTGTTTGTTGCCACAGCATTTGCTGAAGATAGGCTAAAGGAGTCAGCTTGGTTCGCTTTGACCACCATGATTCTGTATTCTTGTACTTTAGTTTCATCCGTTGAGCGTGTAAAGCTGACCTGTAAATCTCGTCCATCTCCAAAATCAGCCACATCTGTCGCCCGAACATTTGTCGCAGGAGGAGTCGTAATATTTTTCGTTAACGTAAGAGCAGGTGAAGCTGTAGATAAGGCATTATTGCTATTGTTTCCTCCACTTGAAACAGCCAACACATACGCTTTGTAGGCAACACCTGGACGAATGACCTCCCCTTGTATATCTCTTGTGCTAGAGGAAAGGGTTCTAGTGATATTTGATCCTGTTTTCGAAACAGAAGTATAATTACTTGAGCTTACAGAATTTGCTGATGATACAGTAAATCCATCTGCTTGAGCTGATTTGACAATCATTATACGATATTCAGATACCTTGTTTTCATCAGATGATCTGTTAAAGGTAACTTGAATATCTCTTCCATCCCCATGATCACTAATATCAGCAAGTCTTACATTTGTTGCTGGTTTCACTTCAAAATTATTATTCAAGGTTACAGAGGATGATGCAGAAGAGAGTGAATTTAAGTAAGCATTCGCTTGATCTCCTACAGAGAGAACGAAGACTCTATAAGCCACATTCGTGGTAATAAGGTTTCCATTCACATCCCTTGTATTGGAGGATAAAGTCGTCTTAATGTTTTTCCCTGTTTTAGTCACGACCGTATAATTAGATGAAGATACTTTATTGGCATCATCTAATCTGAAATTACTGGCATCATTCGCTCTAACCACCATAATTCGATAATGGGTAACGCGATATTCATTACTCGGAATGTTAAAGCTAACTTGTAGATCTCTGCCATCTCCATGATCCGCTACGTCAGCTACACTTAAACTGCTAACTGTAATTTGTGTAGGGTTGCTTGTTAGCTTAAATTCTGATGATGCAGAAGAGAGTGTGTTGCCGTATCCATTAGAAGCATCTCCGAAGGATAAAACAAAAACTCTATAGTTGACTCCTGCTTGAATATTTCTTCCACCCGTATCTTTTGCACTTGAACCTAAGATTTCCTTGATGTTTGATCCTGTTTTGCTGATTCGAGTGTAGTTAGAGGAGCTTACTTCTAACGCTTTCGCCAAATCAAAAGATGAAACATCTCCAGAACGAACGACATAGACGCGATAATGATGCAGCTGATTCTCATTGTTTACCTTGGTAAAGCTGACCTCCACATCTCGTCCGTCTCCGTAATCACTTACGTCTGTCACTCTGAGATTGGTTACAGCCGGTACATTTTGCTTGTGAGATAAGGTAATCACTGCCGAAGCTTCAGATAGTGAATTGCCATACTTTGAAGAACTATCCGCGATTGTCATAACAAACACTCTATAGGCAATCCCGTTCGTTATGCTGTTCCCGCTCACATCTCTAGCGGATGAAGATAAGGTCGTTGAAATGTTAGAACCCGTTTTATTCACTGTTGTATAATTGGATGAATTGACCGCATTCGCATCTGAAAGTGTAAAGTTCTTCGCTTGACTCTCTCTGACCACCAGGATACGGTACTGAGAAACATGATTCTCATCCTGTGCCTTGTTAAAGCTAACCTGTAAATCACGACCATTCCCATAGTCTGCAACATCCGTTGCTCTTACATTTGTCGCTGTAGGTACACCAGCATTGTTTAATTTGAGCGATGCTGAAGGTTGAGATAAGCTATGATGGCTTGCTTTAGCATTTGTACTTACGGTTAAGACATACGCTGTATATAATTGATCTGGCTTAATAAGATCTCCATCCGTATCTCTAGTTGAAGAGGATAAGGTTCTTTGAATATTTCTACCCTCTTTCCCTACAACCGTATAATTTGAAGAGCTCACTTGATTCGCTGTGTCTACGGTGAAATGATATGCTTTTTCTGTCTTCACTAACATGATTCGATAATGATCTACTTTTGATTCATCAGCTACCTTGGTAAATCCTACTAGTAAATCACGTCCGTCGCCATGGTCGGCAACATCGTTTATGTATACATTTGTTACGGCTTCAACCTTCGTCGAAACAGTCACAAGCTTATTCGCTGAATCGTATTGTACATCTTCTCCCAAAGCTTCACTGACAAAGCGTACAGGCACCAATGTTCTGCCCTTTATGATTTGCGCTTCCACGTCTAATTGCACCGCTACCCCATTAATGGTTGCTGACTTAGATCCGAGCTGTAAGGTAACTGTTGTATTTCCTTTTTTCGCTGTAACTATTTTTGTCGCCTGATTGTAATCGACATAAGCATTTAAGGCTTCAAAAATAGCTCTTAATGGAACTAGCGTACGTCCATTAATAATCACTGGATTTTGATCCATTACTAGTTCCCTTCCATCTACTGTCACCTTTATCGCAGTAGAAGCAAGGGCTTGAAGTGGTAAAAGACTTAGTACCAAGCACATACTAAGCAAGACAATTGATAATCGTTTCATTTGTTCTAAATCCTCCCCCGTACTAACTATCAATTAGTACTCAATCTCTTAAGTTTATTGGTGATATGTACCAATATTTTATACTATTTTCCTATCGAATGATATAGAAAAATGGCAATTCTTCATAACATTTATGACGTTTTGTCGAGGGGAAAAGTTTCAAGTACAGAGCAGGGGGATATGATTCTTTTTTCTTACATTTTAGCGTAACAAAAACTTAGAAGTATAATTCACTTTTAGGTTTTTTTAATAAATATGAGAAATAAAGGAGGATATTAGAATTATATGTCAAATATATATGCTTGAAGTTTATTTTAAATAAAAAGGAGAGGATTTTTAGTATGAAAGTATGGAAAAGTTTGATTTGTGTGTTGCTTCTTAGTTTTATGATTGTTGGGAGTGTTTCTGCTACCGCTGGACAGGTAGAAGCCATTATCTCGGACTATTACTCAGGTGTAGATTCATCAGCTGGACATTACTATGTTCAATTAACTGGAATAACTATAGAAAGAGAGGCTATACCTGAAATTGAGAAAACAATGCTAATTCTAAGTGTATTGAAAAACGGTGTGGTAGTTCAGGATGAGCGAAAAACATCATATGAGATGTTTACTTGGAACACATTGAGACATATTCATCACAATCGTTATAATGTATTTGATCTAGTTGTTTTTGGCGCAGGGTTCTATAAGGATGGTTCAATGAGCACAGACATGAAAGCTGTTTATGACCATTCTCTAAGTACAAACAGCGTAGGAGAATCAGCCAATGTAACAGATCAAAATTCACTATCTAAGATTGTAAGTTTACAAAATGAAATCACCGATGAATTCGTTAGAGGTTTTGAGCTTAATTTAGAGGGTTTTTCAAAACTTGAATTTTTAAAATCCTTAAATGGCAAAGAGAAAACTGAATTGAATCATTCTTTAGAGCTTTTGCTATTTGATGTGATGAAAGAACAGAAAATTGGTGATGCTGCACCAGTGATTTTCATAAATGAAGATAAAGGAACAGGATATATCCTCCACAAACTCAACGATGGAATGAACAACCTTTTTGTTATTGAGCAGAATAAAAATGGTGAATGGGAATTGGACTCTAAGGATCAAAAAGCTGGGAACATGATTCCAGAGAAGTATTACAAAGATTAAGAAATTACGCAAACTAAGTTTATTGATCGGACATAAGACAAGTTTACCTTGTCTTATGTCTTTTTTTGTTTTCCATCTACGTCAGTTTGCCTTATGTAACAACATTATCTTACTCTCTTCAGCCAGAGACTAATCAATTTACAACGATTTAATAAAATATCATAATAGGCTATACCATTAATTTTTATAATAAAAAAACCCCCTCAAATGAGGGAGTTTTTTTATTAATTATAAGTGACTATTCAACAACAACGTTAAATCTTTTTGTCACTCCGCTAGCAGTTACAGTCATAGTGAATGTATCTTTAACTTCAGTGTTTCCTTTAAATGATACGCCAGCAGATTTAGAACCATTACCATTAACATTATCAAAGTTTACGCCATTTCTTCTGTAGCTAGAGATAACCACACCAGCATCAGCTAAACCAATGTTAATAGCAGGATTTGCACCTGGAACTCCAGCAGTAACATCAACACCATATTGGTCTTCGAACTTCAACACATCATATAACTTGCTAATATCGCTACCAAGGTGAGTTTGCTTGATACGAATAACATCACCATCTACTTCAAAGTTAGCAGTTTTAGCATTAGTTTTGATCGCAGCTACTTTAGGAGTTTCATTAGAAACAACAACTTCAGAAACAACGTCTTTAGTACCACCGTGAGTTTCAACAATAGCAGTTACTGTAACTTTTAATTCCTTAGTATCTTTGTTGAAATCTGCAGAATCAAATTCGTTAGCTACTGCTAATTTAGTTTTAGATCCATTTGCTGCTACTTTAGTATTTGTACTTTGTACAAAGTACATTGACGTAGGGATAACAACTTTAGTTCCGTTTGTAAGCTCTCCATACACTTCAAAGTTTACATTGTACTTTTCGTCAATGCTGTTGTACATTTTCTTGATATCAGCAACTTTGTAAGTTGTAACTTCTTTCTCTTCTACAGTTTGCATTCTGAAATTTTTAGCATTGATCTCTTTACGAGGATCAGCATCTACAGCACGTTTCACTAATGCTACCTTTAATTGTCTTACACCAATGCCTGATTTAGCAGTTACAGTTACTTTGTGGTCTTTATTCTCGAATGTAGTATCACCGCTTAATTCAATTACATTACTATCTGTAACACTTACTTCGATGTCATAACCAGCAGCAAAGACTTTCTCTGCATCCATTTTTCTTCCATGTTGGTCTTCTACTACAACTTTGTCTGCTTTAAGCTCATAAGTTGCTCCTTCTACAAAATGATCTTTAAGATCAGTGATAGAAAGGATAGTAGTAGGAACTGCCTTCTTTTCTACTTTAATAGTAACACTTGAAGTAGCACCTGTTTTCAAACCAACAACATTTACAGAGTAAATTCCTTCAGTAGAAGCAGGGAATTGAATATAAGCTTCATCTTTAAGAGTATCGTTTTCTAATGTAACAGCAGTTGCATTGTTTGTAGTGATGCTAATGTTTCCGTTTAATTCAGAGAATTTCTTTAATTGCTTACCATTTTGATCGAAAGCTTCGAATGGAATTCTAGCTTTTTCGTTCTCAGCTACAACTTTTTCTGGTTGGAACAATTTGATTGATTTTACTTCACTAGCTTTTTCTACTTTTACATCGAAAGTAGCGATTTTACCAGTGTTAGTAGATACAATACGGATTTGAGCTGTTCCATCCATAGCCCCATTATTGATAGGTAATAATTGAATACCTAATTTGTCGTTATCAGGACCATGATTTTCAGTAGCGAAATCCTTAGCAGGAATATTTGCAACTGATGGGTTTGAAGTAGTTACGTGTACACTCTTATTGAAGTCTGCAGCTTTTCTGATTTTATTACCATATTGGTCTTCAGCTTCAAGTAATAAAACGAAATCAGACATTCTTGAAGTAGTAGTTAATGTTTCTTTTTTAGCATTGTAAAGCTCAATAATTGTCACTTTATCAACAGCTGATGCTGGAGCTAATTCAACTGTTTGTTGTGCAAATGTTGCAGAGCTAGAATCTAATACAGTTACATTAATTTTTTGAGTAAGTGTTACATTTGTGTTTAATAATGAACCGATTGTTGCTTTACCTTTACCATCATCACTAATAGTACCGATAGAAGCAGTCCATCTTAGGTTTCCAGCAATTGGTCTGCTTGTTACATCTTCATTGTATTGGTTTGTTACAGTATACGTTACAAACGCTTCAGTAATTTTGTTTAAAGTAGCAGATTCTGTACTTACAGTTACAGGAGCTTTATCAGAGCTAAACTCGATTTTTGCAACTTTCTCGTCTTGACCTTTGAAAGTCTTAACGAAAGCTTCGTCGCTTAGTCCTGAAATTGTTACAGTGTACTCAGCATCAACAACGTTAGAAGCTAACTCAAGAGTAGCAACTTTTTTGTCATCAGAGTAAGTTGTTTTAGCAACTGTTAAAGTAGCAGCGCCACGTTTCACTTCGTATTTTGCTTTTTCAGTGTCAACAGCTTTGTTGAACTCAACAGAAACTTTCTTAGCTCCAGAAGCTTTCACTTCTTTTACATCTAAAACAGCAGGTACTGGAGGTACGATGCTTTTTTCGATTTCAAATGCAGCTTCAACTAATAATGAACGCTTAGCAGCTACAGTGTAGTCTGCAGAAGCTTCGAATAATCCAGCTTCAACTACAGCAGCAACAGCAGCAGTAGCCCAAGCAGAAGTTTTACCTTCTACAGTAGCGTTAGCTTTAACTGGTAGCTTAAGTGCACGAGTTAATACCATTGCTAATTCTTGAACTGTGAAGTTGTCGTTTGGACGGAATCCAACAGTTCCATCAGCTTTAGGTCCACCGATCATTAGACCAGCTTTCACTACAGCTTGGATGTACCCTTGTACATAGAATTCAGAAGCTGTTGGCTCGTTGAATCCAGGTACAGTAGCACCAGGTTGTAATTCTAAGTCATATAGGTTAGCTAATACTTTTGCTAATTGGCCACGAGTCATTTCTTTATCGAAACCAGCTTCTCCAGTTGCTAAACCTTCCATAATTCCCGCTTCTTTAAGCGCCTCAAACTTTTGCTCTAATGTTAATTCTGCTTGAGCTTCTGCTTCATTAGCAGCAGCGATTGCAGGTAAGAACATAGAGAATACTAGTGCGAATACTAATAAGATATTTAATCTTTTCTTCATAACCTTTGTTTCTCCTCCTCGGAAATCTCTTTTTTGTGTGTTTGTGTTTTGTAACTTATTGCTATAGCTCTGTTCTCTCATCGGCATGCACCCCCTTCCTTGAGTTGAGCAAATCTTAACTTATATAATTTTAGATCTACAGAGATAAAATGAATTATCTTTGTAGAAACTTGTAAACAATGAGAGATAAAAAAGTGATACTTGCAATAATTACCTTTACTAGTATACAACCAATCTTGTAAAACGTAAAGGGGAAAAATACCAAATACAGTGTACCATATATTCTACTATAAGTTAATAGAATTCGAAAAGTTTTTTTATAGACGAAATAAAAAATTTGTATTTTTTTGTCACGCTTTCCGATGGTCACATATATTTAACGTTGGCCAGAAATAAAAGTTGCGGATTTCTCAAAAAAAGTTGAAACTTTTTTCATTTTATTTGTATCCGCCATTTATCTGCTGACAACTATGAGTATACGTCATCTGTCGCTTTTTTGTCATTACTAACAATTTTCCAGCTTGCCATATACTTTCCTCTTGATTTCTTATGTATTTACACAATGGTTTTCCCGCTTAGTTAAAACATGCACATTCGGGATTTATTTGAGATAATCAGAACATAGTATGCACAAGGAGTGGTCGTTATGTCTGAAATCTATAAAACCATTGCTGGTTCAGCGGAACATGAGATCATTATTGAACGTTCCCGCTTCATTTCTTATGTAGACCGAGTACAATCAGAGGAAAAAGCACAAGACTTTATCCATTATATCAAAAAGAAGCACTGGGATGCTACTCATAACTGTTCTGCTTATCTTATTGGCGAGCAGGATGAGATTCAAAAGGCGAATGATGATGGAGAACCAAGCGGTACAGCAGGTAAACCCATGCTTGAGATACTGAAGAAGCTTCAGCTCAAAAACACCGTGGTCGTTGTCACAAGGTACTTTGGTGGAATTAAATTAGGCGCTGGTGGATTGATTCGTGCCTATGGTCGAGCAGCGAAGGAAGGTATCTATGCCGCAGGGATTATAGAGAGGGTTCTGCATCGTGAAATCATCATTACGATGGATTATACGTGGCATGGCAAAGTGTTAAATGAAGTGACGAACAAAGAATATGATGTGGCAGATACTCAATTTATGGAGAATGTGATCATGACTCTCTTGATTCCCACAGGGAACGAAGAGCAGGTCGTCAATGAACTTACCAACCTCACCAATGCTCAGGTCCAGATCCAATTGGGCAAGGAGCTCTATTGTGAACGTCCATATAAGGAAAGTGCTCAAGAAGATTAACGATTCTTGAGCACTTTTAGCATAAATTTAGGCAGGTTCATCATTCTTCCTGCTCTTGTTGGTTGTTTCAATAAACGATGGAGCCATTCGATCCCCAGCTTTTGCATCCAGACAGGGGCACGTTTGACATTTCCAGTAAGGACATCTAATGTCCCTCCTACTCCCATAACCAACCGTACAGGAAGCTCATCGAGGTATTTAGCGATCCACTTCTCCTGACCAGGACTCCCTAGAGCAACAAAGAGATAATCTGGAGCTGCTTCTTGAATAGCACTTAAAACCTTCGCTGTATCCTTCTCATAGCCATGCAGACGTCCTGCAATCCGGATGTCTGGATAGCGCTGCTTTAAGACCTCTTCCGCCTTCTCATTTACTTCAGGGGATGCCCCATAGAGAAAAAGGCTTTTCTGATCCTGATGCGCTACCTTGACCATCTCTTCAAATAATCCTACTCCTGTCACACGAGGAATCGAAGGTAAGCCTAATAATTTAGCGGCAATCACCAGTCCAATCCCATCTGCGATCAAGAGTGTAGCTTTTTCTTCAATAATAGTGGATAATTCCTCATCCTCTAGGCTTTTCATTATCTTTTCTGGGTTCTGAGCAATAATAAATTGCTTCTCTCCCTGTTCTGTTTTTTCCCTTAGATACTGAATGGTTTGTTCCATATTAATAATATGGATCGGCTTATCTAATATTCTTACCTTTTTTATCTCCATATATGAACCCCTACTTATTCCATCAATTGTTTGGCAATTTGAGCATTTTTCAGTGCTTCCTGCTTCATGGCATCTACTGGCTGTTTCATCTTTTCACGGATGGATTCTAGTTGACTTGTCCAATGCACCATTCTCTGAACAAAAGCTTCAGAATGAGTGGGTATTTGTTCGAGTGGCCAGCTATAGGCATCAATATCTGCTCTCTCCATGAAGCGCAGAACTTTAGGATCGTAGACAATACCGAAGGAAGGAAGACAAGAAAGAGCTCCGAGAATAATGGCATGTAGACGCATGGCAATCACACCATCCATTTCTTTCAGCATAGCTGCCAATTGCTCGGGGGTATATCTTCCTTCAATGACATGGACATTTTCACCTTGAATTTGTTCTTTGACCTGTCTGCTGATTTCTTCGTCTTCGCCATATTGGAAAGGAATAAGGATCAGCTCTGCATCTAATGTATCTTTCACTTGTTGTAAGGCTGTAATTAATTGAGGCAGATAACGCTCATCCTCTTTCCATGGTCGGAGAGAGATAGCAATTTTGCACTTTCCACCTAGCTGAATCCCTTCCTTAGCTAATAGCATTTTCCCATCGCTTTCGATTTTAATCGCTAAGGCTGGGTCCGCCGTAATGGTCATAGGAGGACGTGTCACGCCAATCTCTTCTAACAACTCGAAGGATGGGGTATCCCTTAAGGTAATGTGCTTCACACGATTGGATACAAGACGAACAAGACGGCGAGCAAAGGAGGTTCTCAGCGGTCCCATTCCCTGGGCATAATACATCACTGGAGTTCCTGCCACCAGTGCGACTACGACCCTACTCAGCCAGTAAGGAACAACACGCCTTGTATAATCCTGTAGAAGTCCTCCTCCTCCCAGAATAAATAAGTCACTTTTTTTCATTTCCTTATAAATTGCTGAGATGCCATCCCATTTACGTCCAATATAGATACTCTTTACATTGTGCATCTCGCGTGTTTCTTCTGGGGTTCGACTAAGGACAGTAATATCTGTTATTCCTTCCCGATGCAAGGAATGGATAATACCTGTAAGAATTGCCTCGTCTCCCGTATTACGAGCCCCATAATATCCTGCGACTAAGACTCGCTTACTCATGATTTGCCCCCCTTCCCACTTGAGGAATCCTCAGAGAATTGAGTCACTTTATTATAAATTTGAATTGTATTCTGAATAAATGTTTCTCCGGTAAAATGCTTCATTAGTGTTTCATACCCCTGTTCTCCTAAACGCTCTTTCAATTCTGGCTGACGTATGATTTCCTGAATACGAGCAGCAAATTGCTCTACATCCCCTGCAGGTACGGTATATCCGTTTTTCGCCATGTCTATCACTTCTGGCATCCCCCCTACCTTGGAAACCACGACAGGTGTTCGACCTGCCATCGATTCTAAGAGAGTAATCGGTAATCCTTCCATATTAGAGGTGAGAATAAAGACATCTGCCTGCGTAAGCAAGGAATAAATATCGTTTCTAAATCCAAGGAAATGGACACGATCCGCAATTCCAAGCGTGCGTGCTTGTTCTTCAAGCTCTTGGCGCAATGGACCATCTCCTACAATAACACCACAAAAATCAAGTTGTTTATATAGCGTTGCCCAAATTTGCAAAAGCAACGCCTGATTTTTCACTGCCTCCAAGCGACCTATGGTCATTAAGATAGGAAGCTTCTCATCGATCCCTAGTTCTGCTCGTAAGGAGGAGGTTGGCGCTTCAAAAGCAAAAGACGGTGAAAGCCCGTTATAGACGACATCAATTCGCTCAGGCGGAATGCCATCCTGCTCCAGCTCCTGCTTTAGCGAACCAGCTACTGCAATAAAGTGATCGGTGAAAGGACGAGTCAGCTTCTCAATTCGATGATAAAAAAGCTTCTTTAATGGATGAGAATAATCATGATAGATCGAGCTGTGGACAGTAGTGACGACCGGAATATTAATCTTTCTTGCAGCTAGCCTGCCGACAAAATTAGCACGAACTCCATGAGTATGCACGACATCAAAGCCGCGTTCTAGAATGTATTTCTTAAGCTGGGCAATCACCTTGATATCAAAAAGGCTTTTCATCGGAAAGACGGTGACCGGAATGGACTTCTTTCTGGCTGAATCTGCTACAACATCCTCTAGAAAGCAAGCAATCTCGACGTCAAATCCCCTTGCCCTCAATTCCTCTGTTAATGTAAGCAGATAGTTTCTTGATCCACCCTTTTCTCCTCCACCTATCACTTGTAAAATCTTCATGTCTGCTTAGACCCTTTCCTCTGTTGTTTCCATAGCTGGGCAAATAATAACCCAATAAAGGCATAGAAGAATACTGCTACCGTTAAGGCTTCCCAAATACTTGCCGTCACATTTTGAATGAACATAACAATGACTACACCGCAAATTCCGATCAAATAAGCCTGATCACGATCACGCTCAACCTTCTTGGACAGACGATAGGCATAGAAGAATACCATAAAGAGAAGGACGATAAAAGCAATTAGACCCAACAGTCCAATTTCAGCTCCCATCTTCAAATAATGATTATCTACCCATGTTGAAAAAGGAATATGATGACGCTGCGGCACTGAATCTCCAAACGTCCCCATCCCTACCCCGAAATAGGGTTTTCGTATATTTTATCTATGGCTTCCTGCCAAAACGAGATTCTCCCATACTCACTGCTCATCTTATAGTAATTTTTATCAAATAGCTTCATAAAGCGCGAAGTAACAGCTGCTGGCATGACAAAAGGAGCAATTGCTCCAAGGACTGGAAGGGCTAAAAGCCATTTCTTATTCCAAACCCAAATATAGAATATCCCCATCGCTACAAAAGCAATCCAAGCCCCCCGGGAGAAGGTGAGCATCAATGCCACCATAATAGGAAGAGAGGCTACGAGGTAAATCAGCTTTAGTTTTTTATCTTTCAGAAAAAGGACAAGAGCTGTCGTAAAGGCAAGCATCATGTTCAGATAGCCTGCTAAGGCGTTCGGATTACTCATAATTGAAATAATACGGAAATTATCCTTATCCTTGGTATGTTCCCAACGAGTAGATTCTACTTTAAAAGCATACTCATACATACCGTAGAAGGAAATAAGCACAGTACTGACAATTAAAAGGTTCATAAATTGATCCACTCTTCTTTCCTCCTCAAGGGTATACATGGTCAAGAGGATAAAGAACATCGATTGGAAAACCACACGCATGGCATCGATACTGACTGCAAGTGGAACAACATGAATAACAATAGAGCCAACGCAGAAAAACAAGAAAGCATAAAAGGGCCAACGAATCCCTGTGGGAATCACAAGAGCTCTCGACTCATGACGCTTGTATAACCAAACAAAAAAGAGGATCACCACAATAAACATTTCGTCCCACAAGCTACTGACAAATCCAGGCAGGTAGGAACGAAAGAACACATCTAACCAAGGAAACAGGACAAGAACCCATAATAGACGATGTAATAAATTCATAATAACCTCCAAATAATAACTACAGACTAGGCACGCTTTTTTAACAGCTTTTGAATGCGTTCCTTTAACCAGCTTACTTCATCAGTTTCAAGCTGGAAGGTTAAATAGAGATAGATAGCTCCTGCAATAGCAAAGCTAATGATTGTTCGAGCATAGAGGTGAACTCCTGTAGGATTAGACCAAAAATAAGCTAAACCGTAGTAGAGCGCTAATGCTGTTAAGGTAAAGACCAATGTATTGAAGAGGATGCGCCACCAAGCCTTGCTATTTTTCTCAGACTGGAACGCCCCGATTCTTTTTCTAAGAAGATGGCGTAAGCGGATATAAGCGACAATCGAAGCAATCGAAGTGGAGCCAGCTATTCCGATCATGCCAAGCTTAGGAACAAGAAGCAACATAAGACCAATATTAATCGCCACCATAATAACACTATTAATAACAGGTGTCCACGTATCCTTTAGTGAATAAAAAGCACGAGTCATAACATCTCTCATGGCAAAAGGGAAGAGCATAAAAGCATAAAACATGAGAGCTAGGCTAGTCTGCCGAGTCGATGCGGCATCAAATTCACCACGCTGAAACAAGATAGCAATAATCGGCTCGGCTAATACAAGAAAGCCCCCCATCACCGGCAGAAGTAAAATTCCCAATAGACGATAAGAATTAGCTAATAAATGATTCGTTCCTGAGAAATCATTTTTGGAAAGCTTATCGGCAATCATAGGGAACAACGGCAGAACCATTGAGCCTACAAACAAGCTCAATGGAAGCTGAATGATCGTATTCGCGTAGTTTAACGCTGCTATCGCTTCATCCCCAACTGAAGAGCCCAATGACCTATCAACTAACGTATTCAATTGAAATACCGTTATGCTGATAAAAATAGGGAAAAGAAGAATCCCTACCTGCTTCATATCCTCATTAAAAACGAATTGAGGTCGAAGAGAAATCTTCTTCTTTAAGATAAAAGAAAGGGCAAAGACAAGATGAGCGAGAAACCCTGCTGCCATTCCCACCATTAAGCTTACAATTCCATAAGACTGAGCAAAGAACAAAGCCGCTACAATGACGCCAGTACTGTAAAAGATCGGTCCTAAGCTTGGAATAAAATAGTAACGGTAGGCGTTTAAAATCGAAGTAATTAAGCTAATTAAGCCAATGACAATGAGAAACGGAACAATAATCTGTAGCATCTTCAGGACTAACGCTCTTCCATCAGCGTCATAGCCGTGAACGTATATATTGACCAGCGGCTCCAAAAAGAGATAAAGTACAACAGAAAGGATGATTGTAACAATAGAGGTCACGCTTAAAACCGTTCCGATCATCTGTTGATTCCGTAATTCCTCCCCTTGATTCCTTAACCGAATGATCATCGGGATAAGTGCCGCAGATAAGGCCCCTCCTGTTATCGTTAGAATCAGAGTAGGGATAGTAAATGCAGCCGAAAAAGCAGAAGCTTCCAAACTTGTACCATAGTAGTAAGCAATGACCTGTTGTCGAACAAATCCTATTAATCGGCTGACGATAGTCACTGACAATAGTAAAAAGGCAACACCTACGATCTTATCGCTTCGTGACATACTCTCTTTTCTCCTTTGGTTGACCTTCCTGAATCAAAGCAACGATTTGCTCCCAGCGAGCGTCCCATGAGTTTGTCCGTCCTACTTCTTGGCGTTTAGTAATTTGCTCTGTTGTGTGGGACTCAGGCTGTATCGTTTTTTCGATCGCTGATAGTAGCTCTTCTTTCGTCGAGCCTATCTCCACCACCTCGCGATAGCTCAGCACCTCAGGCAAAGGAGTCGATACGACAGGCTTACCAGCCGAAAGGTATTCGTACAATTTAACTGGATTGACACTCTCGGTTAACTTATTGATTCGAAAGGGAATTAAGGTTGTATCGAAATACTGAATATACTGAGGTAAATCCTGATACGCTTTTGTTCCAAGCATATGTACATTCGGCAGTTTTTTCAATTCTTCAACCTGCGTTGCCACAGGACCGATAAAGACAAAGGATAAATGGGTCATTTCTCTAGCTACTTCAGTTATCAAGGGAATATTGATCCAATCGCTAATCCCTCCATAAAAACCTACTATAGGTCTTGAGATTTCCTGTAGCTCCTGCGGAAGTGGAAAAGTCCCCTCTTGACTGGCTGCTTCAAAATGCTCATATTCCGCACCATTCGGTACCAAATGAAAATTTGAGCTCCAGCCTTGACGATCCTCCATCAACTGCCTTGCTGTTGAAAACGAAACATCAGCTCTTGCCATAAGCTCCTTTTCCATCTGATGGACCACATCCGCATTGATCAATCCAGTGAAAGCAGCATGGTCATCTACACAGTCGTAAATGACCTTTCTAACTGAAAGAGCAGGAAGCATGTCCACTATATTGGGCAGAAACGTAAAAAGATCAATCTCACTTGCCTTAAAGCGAGAAAGAGCTTTTTTAATCGAACGAGAAATAAGCCACTGATTGAATTTATTGACCCAACGGTATTTATTACCGAATGGCAAGGTTGGAGGAGGAGCTAATAAGTAAATACCTTCCTCCGTTTTTCTCAATCCTTTGCGCCAGCATTTCCAACGTTCCAGCATTTTTTTATTTTTTAAGGGTGCTATCAAGGTTGCAGGCGGTTCAACATAAATCACTCTCCAGCCTGAACGTGCACTTCTTCTCATAAAATGATGGGGACGGTGTTGTATACCGTCCCATTCTGCAGCAGATATTGTCAGCATAATTGGTTGTTCCATTTGTGAAGCCCCCTTGAAATCCGCAACTATCCTTTGATATGTGGTTTATTATTACCTAGATCAATAATCCAATGTGTAAGACCTAAGAGCATTTTGGTCATCGGTTTTTTGGTTTCTCCAACGATTCCAGTCCATTCTACTCCCAGCATGACAAGAACCATGAGGACGAATAAGACAATAGCTCCAATCCAGATCGTCGCTTGGGATAAGAAGATAGCTGCAAGACTGAACAACATCGTAATCCCATAGATGATTAAGACCGTCGCTCGATGAGAGAAGCCTAAGCTAATAATACAATGGTGTAAGTGTTTCTTATCCGGTGCTGTAATAGAAAGCCCCGAACGATAACGACGTACGATAGCAAATAAGGTATCGAAAATAGGCACACCTAATATCAGAATAGGAATAACATATGATACAACGGTAATGTTTTTAAAGCCTAAAATAGATAAGCTAGCCAGGAAAAATCCTAGGTAGAGAGAACCTGAGTCCCCCATAAAAATCTTCGCTGGATAAAAGTTATAAAACAAGAAGCCAAGAGTTGCGCCAAGTAACAAGAGTGAAATTGTAGCTACAGTCACATTCCCCATCATTAACGACATGATAAAAATACTAGATAAGGCAATTGAGGATACCCCAGAAGCAACCCATCCAAGCCGTCAATAAGATTCAAGGCATTCGTAATCCCTACAATCCAGAGAATCGAGATAACCCAGCTCCATTTCCCAAAGTAAATGGCTTCGTCCATAAATGGAATGTTAATAAAATCTATTCGGATGCCACCATAGACAACAATCATAGCGGCTAAGATTTGACCTAATAGCTTTGCTTTCGCAGACATCGGCTTCATGTCATCTAACACACCAATAATGACAATCACTACGCTTCCCAGAAGCATCCAGTACATAGGGTAGAAGCCTGTATTGGTAAAGATAAATAATCCAATCGTAGTAGCTAGAAAAATAGCCAGACCGCCTAAGCGCGGCATAATACGAGTATGTACCTTTCTCGCATCAGGTTTATCAACAGCTCCAATATAGATCGCAAGTTTCTTAACGAACGGTGTCGCACAAAGTGATATTACAAGTGGTACCAAAAAAATATATAACCAAGTCATAGTCTATCTCCTTTTTAGCTTTAGAATTAAATTCCATTAAGCTTTACCTAGAGGACAAGTTTATTTTGCAGGTTGCTATCATAATCAAGCGAAATTGTGAAATTAACTTATTTTAGAAAATAAACTAGAATTAATCCACTGTTCATTGTATTATAGGAGTCGTACCTATTACAAGCTATTTTTTATCACCATCTGTCATTTAATGTCATTTTCTTGTTAGAAAGGAACTAATATGTATGAACAAAAAGTGGACTTTCATTTCAATTATAGCTGTTATTCTAGCCTTATACGTCGGAATGGCACTAAAAACAGAGCATCCAGCCGAACAATTATTTAGAGAAGTCACAGACGAAATGAATAAAGCTCATGTCATTTCCTTTAAATCTGGATTTGGCATTAATCTCTATGAGAATGAGCAAGCCTTACTTGAACAAGAGCTTTCAGGAAAAGCTACAGCCAAAGAACAGTGGCAAATTAAACGAAGCGGCACTTATGATGCCTGGAGTAAATACCTTCATTACAAAAATCTGACTCGCTATGAGAATCAAATGGAAAGTACAGAAGAGTCGGAAAAGAAAACTTCTCTTTCCTTCGAAACAAGTGGAAATATGCTTTTGCTTCCGATTAAAGAAGCTTATTTTAAAAATGGTATGTCTTTCGAGCAAAACAGAGCGACGGGAGAATGGAGCTATCAAGAAAGATACTCGTATAACTTGATTGAATTGCTTCCTTTCAATGCAGAGGTCATGAATCGTTATGCCAAATATTATAAATTTACAAATCGTATGCATTTTGTCGTTTTTTTCTATTCGATAGATCCTAATTATTTAACACGAACCTTCCCAGATATTTTAGAAACAGAAGGGCATACCTTCCCCATCCGCTTTAAAGAGGGGACGCTCAAAGTCGTTGTCTACCCAGATACCAACCTTCCGCGCAGAATTTTTGCAACATATTTAATTGAAAATCTAGACACTGGCGAAATTTATGAATACAATGTCGATACGTATTATAGTGCTAATGAAAGCTATCCTGAACACGAAGAACCGGCGATCCCTGACACGGTTCTCCAATATAGACGTTAATACGCAAAAAAGAGTTGCAAAACCAGCTGCAACTCTTTTTTGATTCCTACTATTGATCGTTTACTATCTACTTCATCAATTTCTATCGATTACCTATCCTCTATCTACTACCTATTGTTTCTAAGTCGTAGATTTTTAAATCGTTTGACGCAGTCCATCCAGCAGGGAGGTACTTGCCTTCCACCCTAATGCCTTATAAGCCGCTGTAGGATCAAGGGTGCTATGAACGATATCTCCCTTGCGTTCAGCTGCATACTGAGCTGTACTGCCAGACCTGTTACTTGATTGAGAGCCTCCAAAAGGTCAAGCACAGAAACGACTTCACCAGAGCTGATATTGACCGTTATCTGTTCCCCTTTGTCCATGGCAACAAGATTCGCTTCGGCGACATCCTGAACGTAAACAAAATCACGAGTATGCTGACCATCGCCAAAGATAACAGGGGTTTCCTTCTTCTTTAATTTATCGACAAAGATGGAAACAACCCCACCTTCTCCATCAGCCGTTTGTCTTGGACCATAGATGTTGGCATAACGGAAAACCGTGTAGTCAATGCCATACATTCGATGATATAACGCAATATAATGCTCTGCCATCCATTTAGACATTCCATACGGTGAGATCGGCTTGATCGGATGACCCTCATCAATAGGTAAAGAGATAGGCTCGCCGTAAACAGCCGCAGACGAAGAATAAATGATTTTTCTTGATCCTACCTTTTTCATTTGTTCTAAAATATTAATGGTTCCCCCAATATTGACCGATTGATCATACATGGGATCAAGAATGGAAGGCGGAACAACAGATTGTGCTGCTAAATGCAACACAATTTCTGGCTGTTCTTTTTCAAAAATAGTTTCTAGGTCTTTTGAGCGAATATCCACCTGATAAAAGGTCGTGCCTGGGTGGATATATTTGATACTTGTTGGACCCAAGTTATCAACAACAGCTACTTCATGCTTCAGCTCTACCAACCTATCTACAATATGTGAGCCAATAAAACCGGCTCCTCCTGTCACTAACACTCTCATGTAGACACCTCATATTTTTTCCTTGGTTATTTTTACTTACTTATTATTGCGTAGACATTTTTCTAAAGTAAATTTGTACATACGAATCAAGATTCCCTGGAGTGATATACAGCTCCCAATTTTCCAGCTCTGTACTGACTGCTTTACGCTGGGTTCTTACTTGCTCGATCAGATCAGCAATTTGATTGTCAACCGGAACTCCTAATTCACTCAGCAGCCCTTCCGCCAATGGGTGATGACGCTCTTGATCAGCAGCGTAATGGACCAACTGGTTATCTGAAGAGGTTGCGCTGCGATAGGTTAGAAAGAGGATTCCTTCTCCTTCTGTACTAAAGCCCACTTCTCTTGACCAAGCTGAAAAGTAAATATCATATCCTTGTTCTTTTCCATACTCCATTAAAGGCGTCATTTTATCCTTAAATTCAGATTGTATCACCGGTTCAGGCGATGCAGTCAAAGGTCTCTTTTGTAGTTCTGTCACCCCATATTCAACGAGGGTTTTCATCACTTTTAGTGCCTCCGCTCTAGTAACTTGTCCCAAACCATAGCCATCTAAGGTGCTGGAATGCTTCCCTTCAACAATACCTAGGTCAAGCAGATTCTGTATGGCTCCATCGTGAGAAAGGTTATAACCTAAGGCACTGGACACAATGACCGCTAAATCGACACGACTAATAAGCTGATTTCGGGAGCCGCGTCCCCACACTTCCCAATTGTAGAGCCTGGCTTGATCATAATATTTAACAGCCCAATCTCCGGGTGCGATCTCTTCTTCTAGCCCTTCACTTCCATTTTCAATTTGTATTTCTTCTTCGCTTTCAACTTCGCTTTTCCCTTCGCTATCTCCTTCAACTTCCAAAGAAGGATCAAATTCCTGATCTGGGAGATCTCCGTATGTACGAAACAGCATCGCCAATAGCTCTGCTTCCGTCACTTTTTTATCAGGATGCACGGTTCCATCGGCATATCCTGTAATAATCCCTTCTTCCAGACCCCAATGGATATATTCATAGGCCCAATGATCTGGTGGGAGATCCTTATATTCTGACTGATTTCCTATGTCTGTTAGGAAGTAACCTGCACTTCCAATCCCTATAACTAGTACAACAGCTGCTAATACTTGAATCATTCGATTCTGTAATAAATTCATTCATACCCTCTCCCGATGAAAATAAAGTACCCTCTCATTGTATATCAGAGGGCACTTTTTATCCATAATCTTCATTATCCATTATTATTGCTTTTTTCATCTGAATCTGATTCTGGTTGTTTTTCTCGTTCGTCAGCAAGTGTTGCATGGCGGTCTAAGAAGCTTCCAATCAGTGTTTGGATACGCTCAATCTCCTCTTCAGGGACATCTTCGTACCATACACCACCAAGACGCAATGCGTTTCCTTGAATTGAAGTTGTTTCTAGGTTCGACATGTTAAAGCTTACAAACGTTCGAATAAGTTTGTCCAATTCTTTAGCAGTTAATGAGGTGGAAATATTGTCACCCATTATTTTTTGAATCTCAAATATCTTCATTAAAGACTGGAAGGATAAGAGCTTGTTTCCTAGCTCCTTCAACACCATTTGCTGGCGTTCCATTCGCTGATAATCACTGGTGTAATATCTTGGTCCTCGATTGTCTAATCGGGCACGTACAAAGTCTAGCGCGTTCTTTCCGTCTAAGACCTGTTGTCCTTTGCTTAAGCGGATGTGAGTCCCATCTGAATACGCATCATAAATAATGGAGCGATCCACGTAGACATCTACACCCCCAACCAAATCGACTAATTCCTTAAATCCATTGAAGTCAATCGCCACATGACCATATATACTAACTCCTAACCATTCCTCAATGGTTTGAATAGTAAGTTCATGTCCCCCTAAGGGATAGGCATGATTGATCTTCTCTTTATTCTTTCGACCTGGAATTTGTACATAGCTATCTCTAGGAATCGAGATTAAGCTAACTTTGACCTGTTCAGGGTCAACAAGAGCCAGCATTAACGTATCTGGACGACCTGCATCGTGTAATTCTGGACGTTCATCAATCCCATATAAAAGCAGGATAAATGGGTCCATTCTTTCTTCGACTACGGAGATTTTGTCTTCCACTTGAGGCTGATTGGAATCATCATTGGTTACGCTATTAATCATCTGCAAGTATACATAATAAAGCACACCTGCGCCCATCAGACTTACTATCATAAATGTTACTAATCCACGAAGGATGAGTTGTTTTCGTTTCATTATTTGTCATTCTCCTCAAATACTAGGTCACAAAATGTTTAAAAACGTCGAAGCCTTCCTTATACAATATACTAGGAATTAGAGTGGACATCAATGTAAAAATTTTAATCCGTTTTATTTCTTGAGGAGAAAACGTCATATAACGTTCACTTTTTCGAGATGTTTTATGTATAAAAACCCCTTTAAGGAGGAGAAGCTGATCGCCTCTGCCTCTTAAAGGGGAAAAAATGTTTTTTTATCATGAGCTATTTGACATAGTATATTCCTTCTACTTACTTTTTATAGCTCTCATTAAAGATTCGATATATCACAACAGCAGCTTCAGCGCGAGTTGTTTGTTCTTGAGAAGCGAAACGATCGGCACTTCTACCCGTCATGATCCCTGAATCCACAACAACCGCAATATCTTTTGCTGCCCAAGTTGGGAAAGAAGAACGGTCAGCAAATTTAGCTAAAGCGTCAGTGGATGCCTGATCAACTCCAAGATTCTTCAATGCTCTACCGATAATCACAGCCATTTCAGCTCTTGTGATTTGATCTCCAGGAGCAAAGCTGGATGCTGTTTTACCAGTAACTAATCCATTAGAAACCGCCGCTTGGACGGCATCGTAGTACCAGCTTCCTGCTTTCACATCATCAAAGGAAACCGCCGTACCTTCCGAAGCTGTCAGACCAAGAGTACGAACAAGAAGAGCTGTAAATTCTGCTCTTGTTACTTGATCTCGAGGAGCAAACGCAGCTTCTGTTTTTCCTGTAATAATATTCTTTGAAGCTAGAACCTCTATCTCATTAGCTGCCCATGGATAGTTGCCACTATTAACATCTGTAAATGTTTTATCTTTTGCCATAACCATGTAGCGGCTAAAGCTAGAAAGCTCTACTACTAGGTTTTGACCGACAACTCGACCTCCAACAAAGGTCACAGAACCATTGTCATTTACTTTAAATAAACTTAGTTTCTCTTTGTTTAGATCACCAGTAGCTAGACCCGTGATCGGAATCACGATGCTTACTGGCTGAGCAAAGCTCGGATTCTTGACGATCTCCCCATTTTCATTAAGAATATGGAAATCGTAGTAGGCACCAAATGCTTTGACATCTTGATCTAATTTCAATTGCTCGACAACTTTTTGTGTTTCCTCAGCTGTTGCCATAGTGACTTGAGCTGAAGCTTTTTCTAATGTAAGGGCTTGAGCTGGAATTTGAACAACCACTCCATTCCCTAACTTCACTTCTGTTACTCCTTCTTGGTTAAGCGGTTGTGTTGCTTGTTCAGCCACTTTCTCCTTGTCTGGAGTTCCTTGTGGTGGTTGCTCTGGAGTCACGATAGGTCCTGATCCGCCGCCAGATGATGGTGGTGAAACAACACCTCCGCCTCCGCCTCCGCCTGTTTGTCTTGTTACCTTAAGTAGAACTTCTATTTCATTCCCTGCTCCATCCTTGGCTAGAATCTTAAACTCATTCAAGCCGTTGTTCAATTCAACTTCACTACGGAACGTTTGCTTATCAATAATGCTTTCATTTGCATTTAGCATATTTGGATTGGAAGCAATCACTTGATTTCCATTGATCCATAGATTGGCTCCTGTATACGTATCTTCTACGGTTCCTGAGATGGCTTGCTTCGCATTTGTGGTACTTACTGACCCTTCATAACGGAGAACTTCGCCCTTCTCATTCTTCACTTCTTGTAGGGATACCGTTGGCGAGCTTAGCTTCACCGTTGGAGCTGTATAGTCAATGACAATCTTACGGTGGTGGTAGCTTCATTTCCTGCAGTATCAGAGAATTTCAGCTCAAGGTTATTAAATCCTTGATCTACAACAGGCAACGTCTTAGAAATATAGTACGCAGCTCCCATACGTACAGGTTGAACCGATACTTCTTCTCCACCCGGCACCTTCAACGTGACTGAAGTTGGGTCTAAATCTAGGTCAAATGTCCAAGCTTCGATTTCAACTTCCTTCGTTTTATTTTGGTAAAACGCTTCTGGTTTGTTGAATGTCCATAATGGAGCAGAAAGATCTCTTTCCATTGTGAAGTAAAGCACTCCTACTTGATCAGCGCCAGAGTAAGCAACGACAGATAGATTGAGGACATCTCCATCCGCATACTCAGATAAATCAAGTTCTGTACTTGTTGCTCCAAGCTCTAGTTCAACAGCTTCTCCATTGATTACAAGGCTTAGGCTATCCATCTCTGTTTCGATCCTATCTGGCTGATCATAATTCCAAGCAATGGTTACCATATCCTGATTTGTTCGAACATATTTAGGACTATCAGCATATCCTAGTACCCCTGTTAAGAACACATGTAGAGGAGCCGTAACGGTATCTAATACCTGATCACCTTGGTAAGCCTCTACTACTAGTGTATATTTTCCTTCCGTAAATGCTGTTAGATCTAGATCGACTGTATAAGAAGCTTTGTTTAGTTCAGTCGTGAATTCCTCGCCTACCTGCTCGCCTTCAGCATTCTTCACTTTGAAGCTCACTCTTTCTACTTCTTCTCCCGCAGAGAGAACGATAGGAAGCTGGTCTACATCTTCAGCATAATACACTTCTTGATCAAATCTTACATCAAATTGCTTCTTGTGATTAATCGTTACTTCTTGTTTTCCTACTAGACGATCCTCTCCATCAAATGCTTGAAGAGTTACTGCCTGCGTTCCTTTAGGAACCTCATAGGTATACGTATATTGACCAGGAGCAGCAATCTCCACTTCTTCATTCATCGGGGAAAGCATGACTTTCTTCACTCGTTCAGAAGTCACTCCGTATTTCAATTCAACAAACGTTGTTGCCTCATTAGAGAAGAGATTCAGGGTTTTGTCATGTAATAGACTTAGTAAATTAATTCCCTTCACTTCCACATCGAAGCTAGTCATGACAGAACCACCTTGGTCAAGAGCTTCTAGTTTGACCATGTGATCTCCATAGGTTAGTGGCAGTGTGTATTTACCAGAGGTATTGTTTTCAACTGTTACAGCTTCTTGATCACCTGTTGTAAAACGAACATGAGTCGTTTCATCTGTTGAAGACCAAGCAAAGGTAACCGTTCCCTCTAACGGGTTAACAGTATGAGAATTTAACATGAATGGAAGTGTTTCACCAGCATTGGCAAGCGCCATATTTCCAGCATGATCCCATGCTACGACCTCTACATAGTGAGCATTCTCTGGTAAAGAGGTGCTTCCCACATATTCTTGATTTGCTTTTTCAAAATTAACCCAGCTTTCACCAATATGTTTGGCATTCGCATCATAAACAACGGCATAGTAACCCCATATACCAGTACCCGCATCTGTTCCTTTGACTTTCAGCTCAGGAGCGCCATTATTCTGAGTGATAGTTGCCTGCACTTCAGGAGCCACTGTGTCTATTTTCACAGGGTATTTAAATTCTTGTGTTTTCTTCCCTACACCATAAGCTTGAGCAACAACTTGAATATAATATTGCCCATCTTCAACAGCCTTTCCATTCACTGTTCCATCCCAAGAGGTGTAGGCAGCAGAGAATGGGGTACTGGAATGCTTGCGCAAATGATTGGCTTTACTTAAGGAGCGCAATTGCTTTCCTTTGGCATCTAAAATATTCATGTCTAGCTTTTCTGCATTCCTTAATAATGAAAGGATTGGTTGAGCATGGTTTTGACTTTTATCCTTTGGATTGAAGCCAACGCCATCCTCTACATATTTCTTATCTCTGGTGTATCCAAGACGAATATTAGATACTGTTTCTCCTGATCGAACAGCATAGTGTAAGCCACTAATTCCATAATAGGATGAAGATTCTGACCAATGAGGGTCTACTACTGGAGATGTATTCCAATCACCGTAGAATCCAAAGTATGGAACAACAAGATCTGGAGCCGCAGAAGCTTCATCGGCTTTAAAATAAACCCATCCTTCTACAAATTGATGCTGCGTTAATTTATCTGGTAAATTCACCGTTACATTAACAGAAGCACTGCTTTTAGCAGGAATTGTAATACTATTCTTATTGAAAGTAACCGAAGCTCCGACAAGCTCTTCAAGAGTTAGGTTATTATACATCACTCCATCCTTCTCATAAGTAGCATCATGATACACATCACCGCTTAAGGTGTAGGTAACATCTTCAGAGCTAATATTTTTTGCATTTAGCTTAAATGTTGCTTTCTTGCCTTTGATTTCTTTCAAAGCAACACCAAATTCGTTCTTGTCGTCAGTAACAAAAACATTGGTTTGTACCGCTTTGTCTACTTGAATTCTACCCGCTCCTTGATGACGCACAGAATAAGGCGTTTCTGAGTCAGGGTTAATCAGTACTTTAGAGGTATTAGATAAAGCCACTTTTACATCATTTGGAGTATAGTCAGCGTGACGGTTATCCTTTTTAAAGGATTCAATGACCAATGCCGCTGCCCCTGCTACATGTGGAGCTGCCATTGACGTTCCGCTTTTTCCGCCGTATTCATTGGCAAATACAGTAGAATAGATATTTCCTCCAGGAGCTGTTAGAGTCGGCTTGAAGTTAAGACCTGGCTCTGGTCCCCATGAAGTGAAGTCAGTCATTGTATCAGCTGCCAACGGGCTAATCACTGGCTGATCACTAAATGTTGCACTAAGACTTGAGTCCGCAATATGCTCAAGAATAGCTCTTCCGTGCGTACCAAGAATGAACGCTGCCGGAATATTCTCTGTCCCGTTAAATCCACCCATGCTTACATATCCAGCATTTCCTGGTGAGTTAAAGACGATCGCAGCAGCTGCACCATGATCAGCCGCATTTTGAACCTTTTCAGCAAATGGATATTCTCCACGCTGGATTAAGGCTACTTTTCCAGCTACGTCTTTTCCTTTAAAATCATCTGGACCTCCTAGGCTACATAGACAAATTCTAGGGTTTGACCAGCTAAAGTCCCTGTATGAGGCAATCCACTAGCCACCATGATTGGCATTTCTTTTAGGTTTGTAATTCCTTCTTTTGGACTACTAATGGCTTCGCTTAATACAATTCCTTCAAAGATAGCTGCAGCATTCACAGAAGCGGCTACACTAATGGTTGAAGAAGAGATACTTGGCGAACCTACCATTGCATAATCCTGGTTGGAGGCAAATGGCTTAGTTGGAGTTGAAAATCCACTATTACCTGCTGAAACAGAGAAGACAACTCCTTGTTTCGTCGCATTTTCAATGGCTATAATTTGTGGATGATCTGGCGTAAACGCTCCTGCAGGAGAACCCAGACTCATATTAATAACATGAGCTCCATTCTCTACTGAATGCTCAATCGCAGCAATAATTTCATCCGTCAGTGTTGATCCACGAGCTGGATCATTAGAGAATACTTTTTCTGCTAAGATGCTTACTTCTGGAGCAACACCACGAAATGTCTTTCCATCGGTAACCGAGGAAGGATCATCTCCACCAACCGTTCCTGCTACATGGACTCCGTGCTGACTTGAAGTCCGATCAATAATATCGTTATTTCCATCCGCATGGTTCCAGCCGCCAATGACTCTGGTTCCCCCGTAGCCTTGACCATTTCCCGTTACTGGAGAATAATTAATATCTCCCCCTAATTTCATGGTTTCTTTTCCAGTTCCACCAAAGGCAGGGTGATGATAATTAACTCCCGAATCAATAACGGAAACAATCATACCCTTTCCTTTAAATTCACTATTCCACACTTCTTCTGAACCAATAAGAGGGGCGCTAAAGTACATATCTGGCTTTGCTGTTGTATCTGGATAGTACTCTTGAGAAATCCAGACTTCTTCGACTCCTGCTAATTTTTTGATTCTTTCGATTTCTCCGAAGGTAACTTCACCACTTACAGCGTTAATGACATGCTGAAATTGATGCTTGGCTTCAAAATCAACGCGTTGTGTTTTTAGTTGATTCATCAATGCCTCTTGATTTTTCTCAATCTTTTCTTGCTTCGCGCTTACTTCATTCGCGGACATGCTTTCTAAACTGATTCCTTTGTGATTAAGCTCTTCAACCACAGAATGCTCATTTAGTTTAATAATAACTCGTACTTTTTCATCTGGTGCATAGGTTTTGTCTAATTCTGTTGAATCAAGATTGAACCTCTCTGCATTTTCCTTTACTTGTTCTTCATAGGAAAGGGTATGTAATAACTCATTTCTAGCTTGCTCTGCTCTCTCTATAGCATCTGCTCTCCTATCTTGATCTGCTTGTGGCACAGCCCCAACTGCGCTAGCAAGTGAAGATAAGATAAGAGCGATCACTAGAATCATACTGATAAACCTAGATTGATATTTCGACAACTTTTTTTCCTCCCTTTTTTTCTTTCAATTCACTTAAAACCTACTATACTACCAACTTTTAAGATGAGTCCTGATTTCACCCTCCCTTCCCTCATCCTTCCATAATACTTTCGATATCCTAAATAATATTCCTTTAAAAATCATTCGTTAAATACCGACTTTATTCGACAACATTTTCGGATTCGGAAATATTCGATAGGGATAACATGTGTGTTTCGAAGGAAAATTGGACACAAAAAATAATCCCCACCTACCAGATGGGGACTATTCTTCTAAATTGATTTAATTTTTGATTTACTCATATTCAAACGATTAATTAAAATTCACGACCATTCTTCGCTTCCTTTGCCACTGCCAGACCATCATAGCGACAAGCCCTAGCAATAAGGCAAATAAGGCAGGATGGAAGAAGAGATAGGCTACAGCAATTGCTGGAAGCAGTAATGTCCTTACTACAAATTTAAGAATCTCACTATCGGCAATAAATTGAGCGATAGGCGGAGAATGCTTGTAGTAGAATTCTACAAACTTCTTCCCTAATCCATTGGTTAATAGGAACTGATCACGGAAGTTTCTTAATAGCGTAACTGATGGTGTGAATTTTGTACCATAAGCGGCTGTAGCAATGAAACATTCGTCAATCGGTTGCTCACCACCTGGTGGTTGTTCTTCTCCCGGTGGTGGCTCCTCTCCTCCAGGCGGTTGTTCTTCTCCCGGTGGTGGCTCTTCTCCTCCGGGTGGTTGTTCTGTCGATTTCACAATTACTTCGACTTCGTCACTTGTACGTCCCTCTTCGTCTGTTACTGTCACGGTTAATTTTGTTCCGGCTGGTTGCTTTGGAATTTCTACACTAAATTGTCCATCTTCTCCTGCGGTTGCTGTTGCGAATAACCATCCTTTAACAACTTTAACTATCACAGTCATTCTAGGATCGGTAGTTCCTGTTAGGGTGGTGTCACCATCTGTAATTTCGTTGATTGTAGGTTTTGGAGGAAATATTTGAGATTCAGTTACTACTACTTCTGTTTCACTTTCATATTCAGTGCCATTATTCACAACCACTTTTAATTTTGTCCCTGGTAATTGTTTTTCTATTTCAACACTGAATATTCCATCCTCGCTTACAGTTGCTGATCCTAAAAATCCATATTGACCATTTACAATTATTCTAGCTCTAGGCTCCGCTGTACCTGTTACTAAAGTATGACGTTCTGTAATTTCATTTACTTCTGGTTTTTCTGGGGTAATTTCGCCATAACCTGGGACATATATTTTGCAACTTGCCTGCATGTTTCCATCTTGTGTAGTTACAGTTACTATAGCTGTACCTGTAGTTTGTGCGGTAATTGCGCCTGTCTGATCAACTGACACTATACTTGGATCACTGCTCGACCATATTAGCTTTTGATTTGTTGCATTCGACGGCGTGACAGTAGCTTTCAGTTCATGAGGATAACCAAAATGGACTGGCATTACCTTCCTAGACAGACTTACGCCAGTAACAGGAATTAAACTAATATTTGTATCTATTTGTACTATAGATCCCCCTATAACTCCATACAGCTTATTTTTATTTTCTTTCCAACTAATCTTAAAGTTCTGCGTATAAAGCTTTAGAGGTTGATTAGAGTCCTTATTCATATAATAGTAATCGTACTTATCTCTATTTTCATTATATATTCTTAAAATTATATCTCCATGTACATTAAGAGATATAATTTTTGTTGATTTTCCAGAAAACGTTAATTGTTTTTCTGTGTCATGAAACTTCAGAAAGGCCTGGCTTGTTCCATTAATATTTCTACTATAAGCAATATATTCCCCATTTTTAGTGTAATCAATAATTCCATTTGGACTCGTCACAATAGCTTCTTCAATTCCATTTTCATTTAATATTAAATAATTTTCATCCCCTTTGTACTTAATATATAAGATTCCTTGTTCTCCAAATTTAGGAATTCTATAATTATATGTTTCGTCGGTTGATACTTTACTTGTTATTCCTTGATGATACTTATAAATAGAGTTCTCTGTAAATGAAGCGTAAACAACTTCACCGTTGGAGGTCAAATCATTTTGATGATTCCCTTCCACATTGCTCACAAAATCAATTTGATTAGTTACTAGATCTTTAAAGTACAATTCATTACTTACAGTAGATCGATCCAGTACTGGTTTTATATCACCGTTCCAAATCAGGTAGTTTCCTTGTACCTTCATTGAATCTTCTAATTTTAATCTTCCTAGATAAAGCAAGCTCTTATTCCTGTATTCGTATAGACTGTTGTATCTGTAATAATGCTCTTTATCTTGAACAGAAATAATTGCACCAGATTCTGTTAAATGCCCCGCAACTACAGAATTCTTTTTATTTGAATAAATAAGTTCCTCCTCCGAATTATCTAAATCCACAATAAAAACATCATTAATAAAAGACTTATACAAGATTTTATTATCCTTATAATCTAATATTTCCCCATCTAGATGGTATTCCTGTTTTAGAAAAGGACTGTCGTCTACATACACTTTTCTATGTTCCTCTAGTTTGCCTCCTGTTTCATTTGAAACTTCAAAATATAAATCTAAAATTTCTCCATTATGAAGTTTAAGATTAATGTCATAAAGACCATTTATTCTATTCATTCCTTCGGCAATTTTATAACGTCTATCCCATTCTGGATTAATTCCATAAACTATTATTTTGCATTCTTCACCTTCTAAGTCACTTGCTTCTACATCGATTGTTAATCGACCATTTGTTAGATCGAAGTGTCCCGGATTATTTATTGTTAACCTTGGTGGTTGAGAGTATTTAAAGTTCGTTTGTTTAGTTGTAAAGTTTCCATAAACATCTTTTACTGTTATTTCAAGAGTCTTCATTCCACGGGATAAACCGCTAAGATCTAATGTAGCCAGCCAACCAGGGTAGTAATACCCTCTGTCCAAATACGCTTTTTCACTATATTGTAATCCTATTTCTTTATCGTCAACCTTTGCTATTACCTCACTTATTTGATAAAGAGAGTTCGGTCTTGAAATAGCAATTTCTACTTGCTCATCGTGTACTGAATTTAAGCTTGGTTTTATAATAGTAAAAGAAATACTTGCATTTGCATTTTCCGCACTAGCTATAGGAAAAATACCTACTATAATTAAAATACCAGTAATAATAGATATTATTCTTTTCTTGTAACTTATCGAGTTCATAATACACTCCCTTTGTACCCTTCCTCATTTTCTGTGTAACTCACAATCTTCAGCTTCGCCGTAGACTTTCACAGAAATTGACGATGAATTTTTTTATATAAAGATTGATTTTTTTCTTTGCACTCATTCATTTTTATTACATAAAAACTAACTTTCTCTTTCTTTGCCACTGCCAGACCATCATACCAGCAAGCCCTAGCAATAAGATAAATAGGTAAGGGTGGAAGAAGAGGTAGGCTACAGCAATTGCTGGAAGCAATAAAGTCCTAACTGTAAATTTAAGAATCTCACTATCGGCAATAAATTGAGCGATAGGCGGAGAATGCTTGTAGTAGAATTCTACAAACTTCTTCCCTAATCCATTGGTTAGTAAGAACTGGTCACGGAAGTTTCTTAATAGCGTAACAGATGGTGTGAATTTCGTGCCATAAGCGGCTGTAGCAATGAAACATTCGTCAATCGGTTGCTCACCACCTGGTGGTTGTTCTGTTGATTTCACAATCACTTCAACTGCCTCACTTGTACGTCCCTCTTCGTCTGTTACTGTCACGGTTAATTTTGTTCCGGCTGGTTGCTTTGGAATCTCCACACTAAATTGTCCATCTGCTCCTGCTGTTGCTGTGGCTAAAACCGTTTCACCTGCCTTAACGGTTACGGTCATCCCTGCCCCTGTTGTTCCAGTTAGTACAGTATCTTCATGAGTAACTTCGTTGATCATTGGTTTTGAAGGTACCTCTTGCATTTTTTTTACCCTTACTTCTATTATTTCGGTTCTATTACCATCAGTAGCTGTCAAGATTAAGATAGTTCCAGCAGGTTGCTTTTCTATCTGAATACTGTACATACCATCATCTTCTACTGTTGCAGTTCCTAATATATTCTCTTCCAATTTTAAGGTTATTTGAGCCCCTGGTACCGATTTTCCCGTTACTATAGTGTCTTCTTCAGTTACATCGTTAATTTTAGGAAAAAGAGGAGAAAAAGATGTAACTGTAACCAAACAGTCTGCAGTTTTATTTCCATCTACAGTCGTTACAATGATAGTCGATGAACCCACTCTTTTTGTCTTAATTTTTCCTTTTTCGTCAACAGTAACTACATCTGGGTTACTGCTTAACCATACTACCTTTTGATCCGTTGCATCTGAAGGAATTACACTAGCAGTCAGTTGAACCTCATCTCCTAATTCTAAATCTAGCCATTCCTCAGAAAGAGTAACACCTCGTACAGGTATAGGCGTAGGAATTGTTGCAATTTTTAATACCACTCCACCTAAAACTGAATAAAGCTCCTCATTTAACCAAAAAATATTTGAAGATATACCATAAACCCTAATTGAGGAATCAGAATTATGATTAAAAAGATAATGCCCCCAGCCATCAATATATGAACTTGCTATAACATCACCATTAATCCTTAAAAAATCTACTGATGCCCCTAATCCTGAGTAGGTTAATTGTTGCGTTGTTCCAGCCTTCCACAAAAATACTTGCCTGGTTCCATTTATCGGTCGAGAAAATGCAACATATTCGCCGTTTATTAAATAATTATCAAACCTCTGCGTCGATGTAGAAAGCACTGTTTCTTCTTCATCTGCTTGAAGTATTAAAGAATATGTATTGTCATTTTTTCTATAACTTGTATAGATTATAGCTGACCCACTTATCTTTGGATTGCTATATACATATCCTCCTGTCGACACCTTACTTAAATTTCCATTATAGTATTTATAAATTTGGTTATCTTCTGAGGATGTATATACTACTTCACCATTTTCGGTAAGATCAAATTCATTATATTGGACTCTTTCGGTTATCAAACTAAGATGTTCACTTTCAAGATCTTTTATATACAATTTATTACCAATAGGTTCTTTTTCTGCTTCTATGGGTTTAATATCTCCTTTCCAAATAGCAAAATCCCCTTCTACTTTTAATGAACTATCCAAATCTGTTCTTCCTAAATATGTTGTGTTATTGTCTTTATATTCATATATGCGGTAGTTTCTATTACTATAGTCATTACTTTTACTTACAATAACAGCACCGAATAAAGTGATATATGCTTGTGTCGCTACATTAGCTTCATCATCAAAGATTAGTTGCTCCTCTGAATTCTCTAAATCCCTCATTATAACTTGGTTTCTAGTTGTTTTGTACAATATTTTATTGTCTTTAAAATCCAATATTTCCCCATCTACTTGCCATTCTTTATTTAAACTACCTTCAACGGTATATATCGTTCTACTTTCTTCATACTTACCACCCGTTTCATTGGTGACCTCAAATAGCAAAAATAAAGTTTTTTTATCAAATAGCTCTGGATCAATGTCTACCTCAGTATCAATTCGGTTTATTCCTTCACTTATTCGCCTGCGGTTATCAAAGTACTGCTCGTCACTAATGTAAACTTTTATCGTTGCCGATTCTTCTTCTATGGCTTCCACATCTATTTTTAAACGTCCATTGACCACATCAAAGTTAGAGGGTGAGTTTATCTTTAAACTAGGCTGTTTAGAATAATAAAAACTAGTTTCTCTAGAAAACTTATTTCCGTAAACATCCTCAGCTGTAATTTCTAATGTTTTTAGTCCCCGTGTTATATCATTTAAACTTAAGGTTCCAACCCATCCCGAGTGTTTATTATCATACGCGTGTTCATCATATGTAAGTTCTGTTTCTATCCCTTCGACCCTAGCCGTAATATGGTTTATTTGATATGTAGAAATAGGATTTGATATAACTATTTTCAATTCGTTATAGTGAGAAGAATTTACTTTTGGGGAAATAATAGAAAAATTAATTTTTGCATGCATATTTTGAGCGTTGACCATGGGAAACATACCAAGAATAAGAAAGATAATAACAACTATTCCAATGAATTTTTTCTTTTTAAGTAGATATTTCAAAAATTATTTCTCCTTTAAGTTAAGTATTTTCTAGTTTTAAGTGTATAAAAGTGGTAAGATTTGATCTTGTTGCAAAAAAAAAAGCAGAGCAAATGACGTTAAGTCATGTTGCTCTGCCTTAGTGTAATAACGTACAAGTTATCTATGAGGATTGCTTACTAAATTATTTAATAAATAGATCAAAGAATCTCTTCATGATCACAGCTGCTTGCGCACGATTTGCTTTCTCTTCTGGTCTGAACGTTCCATCTGGATAGCCTTGAATTAGACCATTATTTGTTGCTAAAGCAATATCTCCTCTAGCCCAAATGTCAATCTTGTCTGCATCAGTGAAAGCAGAAAGGATAACATCTACATCCGCTTCCCCAGCTAGACCTGCTAATTTTAATGCTCTTGCGGAAATGATCGCCATTTCTTTACGAGTGATCTTTTGATTAGGTTTAGCCGTTCCATCATGGTAACCAGTGATTAAACCATGCTCTACCGCTGCTAGTAAATCTTGTGTGTACCAAGCCTTCGTGCTGATATCAGAGAAGCTTAGGTTCTTAGTTCCTGATGACTTTAATTCTAATAGACGCACAAGAAGAGTCATGTATTCAGCACGAGTAATGTCTGCTGCATAGTCATAGTTACCATCTGGACGTCCCTTTACAATACATTTAGATCCTAAGATCTCAACGGAAACTCTCGCATATCCATTTCCTGCTGCTGGTGTTTCAAACTTCTTATCATTTAAAGCCAAGATATATTGACCGCCTTCGTATACTTTAGCAATCACTTCACCATTAACAAAACGGCTTGGTACATATTCAAGAGTAACGGTATTTCCAGTTTTCACAACTTGCCATAAGCTGATTTTCTCTTGATTTAGACCTTGAGCTAATTTTGAAGTATCTGCCTTGAAGACAACCTTTTCTCTTTCTTTAAGCATTGGTACTTTTTCACCAGCTGCATTTTCAATGTCTAAGTTCATTAAAGAACTTACATAATGCATATCTGCAAAGCAGGATTGTTAAATACTAAGCTTTCGATTACTTTCTTCGTATCTTCTTCAGAAGCATTGTTAATTTTAATTGAATTTCCACTACCTAATGGGATGTCTTGATCTGGAATTTCAACTACTGGTGTAGAAGGGGCTATAGGACCTACTCCACCACCGCCGCCACCTGGGTTACCAGGGTTGACTGGAGTTCCAGAAGAGTTAACAGTAATTTTTTGTTGAGCAATAACCAAGTCACCAAAGATAACCGCTTGAATTACTGTTGTTCCAGTTGCATTAGCCTTTAATTTATTAGAGCTAAAGCTAGCTACAGATGTATTACTGGAAACCCATTTAACTGGTATAGGTATTTCCCTAAATGTTACACTATAATCTACTTCCTCTTTTTCTGTCAAAGTTGCTTTCCCATTTAATTTTATTTCAACACCCCGTGCCATTCACACTGTAAACGAATTTTTTGCTTCTTTATTAGAATCAACTTTAGCTTCTAAGCGATCGCGAACATCTCCCAGTAGTTCTTCAACAGTCAAACCTGTACCCGTAGTAAGAGCTTTAGAAAATTCAGGATGTTCTTTCTTTGTTTCTTGAATCGCTTTATTTAATATATTTTGGTAAGGTTGCTGCGAACCGGATATCATCCCAGAAATTGCTGCTTCATTAAGTTTCTCAGAAAATGTAAACATAAACTCAAACATCTTCTCTACAGTCCGTTCAGTTCCAAAAACAGTATCAAAATCATCTTTATAATCTGTTCTAAATTTAGCAATATCTGCTTTAAGAGAAACGCTTGGTCCATAAATAATACTTGCAATTCCCTTCGAAATTTCTACCGTCTTTCCAACTCCTATCTGGGCATCAACTTTGGCAATAGTTGCACTTCCCAAAATTTGAGTCCAGTCATCAGCTGTCAGATCATTTAACTTATCTCTTGCATCACTAATAGCTTTTCTCTCATCGGCATTTAACATCCCATGGATTTCTATTAAAAAATCCGCTACGGCATCCACCTTATGTTGATTCGCTGATACATATGTACTTGAACTTCCAAAACTTGCTGGTAACGCTACTGAAAAACCTGACACTATCATACTTGTTGATAGTATTGAAGCTACTAACTTTTTCTTAAAATTCACTTTTTTGCACCTCCGCAAATTTTTATATATCGGCTGTTTAGCATTATATTATTATACTACAATTTTACTAATTTAAAAGCAATATTTTGTCATTAAAAAATTTTTTTTACTCAAAAGGTAGTTCTTTAGACCCACAAACCATTGTTTAATGGTCAATCTTTCATTTTTCATGTATAATAGGTAATTATTTACTCATCCAAATAACGGAGGACGATGTATGAAAAAAGTAATTTTTATTATTTTAGGAGGACTGTTATCCCTTATTCTGATTGCAGGGATATGGGGCTATAACTATTTTTTAGCACCTGATCCAGAGATTGAAGCAGAGTTAGTCAATGAATTACCAGAAGGTTTTTTCGATGTTAGTATTCTAGAAGAACTGACCAAGCTAGAAGAAGATTTCGATTCAATAGATGGTGATTCTGTAGAAACTTCGACTTCTAATACAGAAGGGAAGAATTCCCCAACCAATAACACTTCATCAAATTCAGATTCAAGCTCAAGCAACAGTTCACCTAGCAACTCTAAAGACAGCAAAAAAGAAATTACTGTCCAGTCAATTGAAGCAAAATACAAACCGAGGTTTGAAAGGTTAGAAAGTATTGCACAAGAAAAGCTAGAAGCCTTAGTAGCCAACGCCGCTAAGGAATACACTACTAAGCAAAAGGATGGAAAGCTAGATACGACTGCTTTAGCAAAAAAATATTTACAAGGGGCTAATATGTTAGAGAACTCGATTGATGCCACCTTCGATATTATTTTAAATCAGATGTCCCATGAGCTAACTGAAAATAATCTTCCAACTGATCTTGTTAAAAAGGCTGAGCAAGAATACAAAGCTGCAATCGCTAGTAAAAAGTCAGAGCTGTACTCCAATTTGCAAGGCAAGTTCTAAGCGCCCACCGGTTACCTATCTTCACCTTATAGAAACAAAACATGAACCTATAAATCATGTTCACATATTGTGATACTTAATGATTTATAGGTTTTTCGTTATTATTCTCTGCTATTTTTGCTGCCTTTCTTTCCAAGCACTCACTAGGATAACTATCATAAGCCCTAAACATGCCCCAATCAGATCAATCATCATGTCCTTCACAGAGCCTGTTCGAGATGAAGACATAAATTGATTCCATTCATCTAGAGCTGCAATCAAGAGAGTCGCTCCTAATGTGACTCCTACTCTCTTCCACTGATTAGCAAGCCTTATTTTTAATGCTATAAATAGACAAATGGCTAAGATAGCATAAACAACTACATGCGCTGTTTTCCGAAAAATAAATTCAATGAAATGAAAGGGGTCTTTTTGAGCATTTATTTTTCTATTGTTATATTTGAATTGAATATCCGGTAATCGTTCTTTCAATTCTTCTTTAGTAAAATGCTCTTTAAGAAAAGGTTTAATGCTTTGGGTATGATAATCCTGAGAAGATAGGGTGGCAATAAGGATGATCCAAATAATGAGCGGTATTAAGTAGCTTAATTTTTTCATCTGTTACTTCTCCTTATGCCTTCTATACCTACAATGTGAGTATTCGTATTATTTATTCACAAGTAATGAGTGAAGCTTCTCAATTACTCTAGTTTGATCCTCTAGAGTTAAATTAGAACCAGACGGTAAGCATATCCCTGTTTCAAATAACTGATCTGAAACACTTTTCTTTTCTTCATGTGCAAAGTATTTATAGTTCTTGAACAAAGGCTGTAAATGCATTGGCTTCCAAACAGGACGTGCCTCAATATTATCTGCTGATAAGGTATCTATGACATTATGAATATGAATCCCACATTTTTTTTCGTCCATTGTTAATGTGGTTAACCATCGATTATGTTTGCCGAATGGCGCTTCTGGCATAAATTCAATTCCCTCAATCGGAGAAAACGCTTCATAATACCGCTCAAAAACAGCTCTTCTAGCCTTCACTCTATCCTCTAGCACTTGAAGTTGTGCTCTTCCAATTCCCGCTAATACGTTGCTTAATCTGTAATTGTAACCTATTTCGCTATGTTGGTAATGCCTAGCAGGGTCACGTGATTGCGTAGCCCAAAAACGAGCTTTTTCTAAGGCTTCAAGATCATCAGAAACCAACATACCTCCACCTGATGTCGTAATGATCTTATTACCATTAAAGGAGTATATTCCAAACCTGCCTAAGGTACCACTAGCCTTCTGCTTATAAGATGCACCTAACGATTCAGCTGCATCCTCTATCACCGGTACTTTATAATGGTTGCATATTTTTAGAATAGGATCCATATCAGCACTTTGACCATACAGATTAACAACAACTACAGCTTTTGGTAGTTTTCCTTCTTTAATTGCATCCTCAAATGCCCTTTCAAGAGCCTTTGGTGACATATTCCAACTTTCTGGCTCAGAATCAATAAAAACAGGGGAAGCTTTCTCATACAATATAGGATTCGCACTAGCTGAAAAAGTTAATGATGAACAAAAAACGATATCATTTTCCTTCACGTCTAGAAGCTTTAGCGCAAGATGAATAGCCGCTGTACCAGAAGATAAGGCAACTGCTCCTTGACTTCCTACGTATTTGGCAAGCTCGGCTTCAAAATGGTCTACATTAGGTCCAAGAGGAGCAATCCAATTAGATTCAAACGCTTCATTAATATATTGTTGTTCTAACCCACTCATATGAGGTGAAGAAAGATAGATTCTCTCTTTATTCTCTCTCATTCATTATTACCTTCTTTCACATCAAGGTTTTTGACGACTTTTGCTGGTATACCTACTGCTACAACCGAATTAGGAATGTTTTCAATGACTGTAGCTCCCGCTCCAATAACACTCCATGATCCTATCTTAACTCCAGGTATGACATTTGCACCTATTCCTAAGTGAGCCCCTTCCATAACGTTCACATTACCCGCCAAACCAGCTTTAGGTGAAATATGTACATACGAATCGACTACATTATCATGCTCTATAACGGCAGCACTATTAATAATACAGTGATTACCAATTACAGAATTTGCATTAATAACGGCATTAGGCATAACAACGGTACCAAAGCTAATCTCTACATTTGAGCCTACGATCGCTGATGGATGTATAAGTGTAGCATAGTATTCAGCAGGTATAGAAAGTTCTGTAAATATTCTTTTTCGAATAACATTACTTCCTATTGCTATAACAAGAAAAATGTCTTCACCATTATATTTAATTTCTTTCACTAAGGAAGTAGGCCCATACTTAATCCCATCTATCTCATTTACTTTCTCAAATTTATTGTCCACTAACGCCATAATTGAATAGCCTAACGCATTGATGATATCTTGAACAACACGACTGTGTCCTCCTGCACCAATCAAAACAATTTTCTTCACTACGAAATACTTCCTTTGAATTTATCCATTGTCACATGCCCCTTCTGGCTAATCCCCTCTGATTTGAACACCTTCAAGACAGTTAAAAACAATATTTTAATATCTAGCCAAAAGCTTCTATTGTCGACATACCATACATCATATTTAAATTTCTCTTCCCAAGTAATCGCATTCCTTCCGTTTACTTGTGCCCAGCCAGTAATCCCAGGTTTGACATCATGACGTCTTGCTTGTTCTGGAGTGTATAGAGATAGGTATTCCATTAATAATGGACGTGGTCCAACAAGACTTAACTCCCCTTTTACAACATTGAACAGCTGCGGAAGTTCATCAAGGCTCAGCTTTCTTAGTAACTTACCAAATCGAGTCAACCTTATATCATCTGATAATAAATTTCCCAACTCATCTCTAGCATCCGTCATTGTTCTAAATTTATAAATTTTAAAGGGGCGTCCGTGAAGACCTGGTCTTTCTTGTTTAAAAAGTATGGGTGAACCTAGTTTTAGACGCACAAGAAGAGCCACCACACAAATAATGGGTAAAAGAAGAACTAAAGCGACTACTCCAACAGTAATATCAAAGATGTTCTTCAACTTTATTCACCTTCCTTTTACAAAATACACAACCTTTACACATTTACTAACTGTTTGGGAACTTCTTGACGACCAATTGAAATGTACTGAATATTATAGCTCTTCATTTCTTCAAGTTCAAAGCAATTACGTCCATCAATGATAATTGGTTGTTTCAGGAGCTGTTTCACTTTCTCAACATCCATTTCTAAAACTTCTTTCCACTCTGTTAATACTAAGCATAGATCACTGCCTTTTAACACCTCATATAGATCAGTTGAGTATTCTAGTTGATCTCCCAATTCCTTCTTCGCCTCTGAGATAGCAATCGGATCAAAACCTTTCACTTTCGCGCCTTTTCTCACTAGTTCAGGAATGATTGTCAGAGCAGGAGCGTATCTCATATCATCTGTATTGGGTTTAAATGCTAAGCCAAGGACAGCGATTGTTTTTCCGCTTAAATCCTTCCCAAATACATTCTCCACTTTCTCAATCATACGAAGACGCTGTAAGTCATTTGTTTCAATAACAGATTTTAAAAGCTTAAAGTCATAATTAACTTCATCGGCAATATGAACCAAAGCTTGAGTGTCCTTAGGGAAGCAAGAACCTCCATAACCAATACCTGCTTGCAGGAACTTAGAACCGATACGGCTATCTAATCCCATTCCTTCCGCTACTTTCGTTACATCTGCTCCCACTCTTTCACATACGTTAGCAATATCATTAATGAAAGAAATTTTTGTTGCTAAGAAAGCATTAGCTGCGTATTTAATCATTTCTGCACTTTCTAAATCTGTTTTTAAAATATTGGTTTTGAATGGCGCATGTAGCTCAGCAATAATGTCCGCTGCTTTCTCACTTGTCGCTCCAATAACGGCTCTTTCCATATTCATGCAATCGTAGATCGCAGAACCTTCTCTCAGGAATTCAGGGTTAGAAACCACATCAAATTCGATTGTATTGTTAACGTGCTCACTAATAATAGAACGAACGAGTTCGCCTGTCCCCACTGGCACCGTACTTTTATTCACAACTACTTTATAATCATTTAAATTCTCACCAATAGTGTTGGCAACTGCTTTTACATATCGTAAATCCGCTTCTCCTGTTTCAGACATAGGAGTTCCTACAGCAATATAAATAATATCTGAGCTTTGAATTGCTGTATTAATTTCCGTTGTGAAAGATAGTCTACCAGCTTCAACATTACTGGCAACTAACTCTTCTAAGCCAGGCTCATAGATAGGAATTTCCCCTGCTTTTAATCTATCAATCTTGCCTTGATCTACGTCGCAACAAATAACTTGATTACCAATCTCAGCGAAGCAAGTACCAGAAACTAAGCCTACATACCCTGTACCAACAACAGCTAATTTTTTCATTTCTCTTACCCCTTTACCACTAATTCTTTATCAAAAACTTCCTGAAGATAGGCTAACACATCGGCTCGTAGATCTTCTCTTTGCAAAGCAAAATCTACTGTCGCTTTGACAAAACCAAACTTATCTCCCACATCATAGCGAATTCCATCAAAATTATAGGCTAGGACAGCCTGAGATTCATTTAAACGCTTGATGGCATCCGTTAACTGAATTTCTCCACCGGCTCCAGGTTTTTGGTTATCTAAAATATCAAAAATCTCAGGTCTTAGAACATATCTTCCCATAATAGCAAAGTTGGAAGGAGCTTCTTCAAGCTTAGGCTTTTCGATTAAGGTTTCAACATTGATGACGTTAGGCTCAATTGGTTGGCCTTTTGGGGCAATAACACCATATTTGGAAACATCCTCATCTGCTACCTCTTGAACGCCCACGACCGAAGAGTGGTAGCGGTTAAAGACTTCCATCAACTGTTTTAAACACGGCTTTTCTGACTGCACGATGTCATCACCTAATAACACGGCAAAAGGCTCATTCCCTATAAATTTTCTTGCGCACCAAATGGCATGCCCAAGTCCTTTAGGCTCTTTTTGGCGAATATAGTGGATATTAGCCATTTCAGAAATGGCCCTAATTTCTTTTAATAGACTCATTTTTTTCTTTTCTTCTAAGGTTTCTTCAAGCTCAAAGGATTTATCAAAGTGATCCTCGATCGCTCTTTTATTTCTGCCACTGACAATAATAATATCTTCGATTCCAGATTCCACTGCTTCTTCAATAATGTATTGAATAGTGGGTTTGTCAACAATAGGAAGCATTTCTTTAGGCTGTGCTTTGGTTGCCGGTAAGAACCGAGTACCTAATCCAGCAGCAGGAATAATCGCTTTTTTCACTTGCATTTTGCTCACTCCTTTTAATTTTGAATTTTATGCTTTTATATCAACTTTATAGTAGCTTTTATACCATTTCACAAATTTCTCTAAACCAACTTCAATAGGTGTAGATGGATTGAAACCCACCGCCTCTTGTAAATCTGAGATGTCGGCAAAAGTAGCTTCTACATCTCCAGATTGCATAGGAAGATATTCCATGTTTGCTTTCTTCCCTATCAACTCTTCTAGAGTATTAATAAATTTCATTAATTCTACAGGTTGATTATTTCCTATATTATATATTTTGTATGGCGCATAGCTAGAACCTGGATCTGCCGCATGACGATTCCATTCTGCATTTGGCTGAGGGATCTTATCGGTCAAGCGTACAATTCCTTCGACAATATCATCAATATAGGTAAAGTCACGTTTCATTTTGCCATGATTAAAGACTTTGATCGGCTTTCCTTCGATGATGTCTTTTGTAAATGAATAGTACGCCATATCTGGGCGGCCCCAAGGACCATACACAGTGAAAAAGCGTAAGCCTGTTGTTGGAATGCCATATAAATGACTATATGTATGAGCCATTAATTCATTAGACTTTTTCGTTGCAGCGTATAAGCTGACAGGATGGCTCACGTTATCATGCTCTGAGAAAGGCATCTTCGTGTTTGCCCCATAAACAGAACTAGATGACGCATAGATTAAATGCTTTACGTCAAAATGCCTGCAGCCCTCTAGGATATTGGTAAAACCAACAATATTGGAATCAATATAAGCTCTAGGGTTCTGCAAGCTATATCGAACACCCGCTTGCGCCGCAAGGTTTATCACTGTATGAAAGCTATGTTTCTCAAATAACTCATTGATCGAAGCCGTGTCACTTAGATCCATTTTATAGTACGTGAAGCCTGATTTTCCTTTGAGTTCCTCTAATCTGCCTTCTTTTAGTTTCGGATCGTAATAATCATTCTCATTATCAATCCCGACAACGGTAAAATCTTGTTCCAATAATCGTTGTGTCAGGTGATATCCAACAAAACCTGCTGCACCTGTGACTAAAATTTTCATTATTAGTACCTCCTAAAGTTCACTATTTAATTTAACCCACCTAGTTTTCTATATATTAAATCTACCCTTTCAATGACTTTTTGTTCTGTAAATTCATCTTCTATCCTTTTTCTCGAATTCAAACCCATTTGCTTACACAATTCATCATCGTTTAACAATTTCTCAAGACTACTAGCTAATTTACTCACATCTTTATACTCGACTAAATACCCTGTTTTAGTATCTATCACTAATTCATTTGTTCCAATAACGTCGCTCGCCACTATAGGCTTTTTAAAACTCATTGATTCCATAATAATTCTAGGAATTCCTTCCTTTTGTGATGTAAGAACAACAATATTAGCTAATTTAATATAGGGATGAATATTTTTTTTAAACCCTATTAACTTTACTCTATCTTGTAAATTTAATTCAGTAATCTTTTGCTCTATATGATTCTCAAGTGGGCCATTCCCAGCAAGCAAGCATACAAAATCATGAATATTTTTCTTATTTAGGAGATCTATTGCATGCACTAAAAATTCTGGGTCCTTAATCGGCTCTAATCTTGCTCCCATTAAAATAACCTTAGTATTTTCCCCAATACCTAGCCCTTTACGAATTTCTAGTAAATCCTTTTCACTTATGGCATTGTATTTATCATCTAAGTGATCTAAATCAACACCATTTCCTTCATAATATAGGTGTTTTTTCGGTGAAAGTTCTTTAATATTTTCTAGATCAAACTTATTTTGTGAGCCTATTGCATCACAAAAATAAGAACCTAATTTCTCCAGATTTTTATAAAGTATGTACTTCATTTTTGTTTGTCCATCATAAAATGGTAACCCATGACTGGTGTGGATAATCAAGGGGATGCCAGCTAATCTCGCTGCAATCCTCCCTATTATGCCAGCTTTAGCAGTATGTGTATGGACGATTTCATATTTCTCTTTTTTAAATAACTTATACATACTATAAATTGACACTACATCATCTTTTATATTTATAGCGCGATTCATATTAATATATCTAAAGATTAAGTGGGGGTAGCTTTCTAAACTTTTCTCATCTAATCCTTCTTTTGATGAAACAACATGAATAATGTAACCCTTTTTACTTAATAACTGTAACTTATCATTGAGTATTTTGTGACTAACCGCCGCTGTACAAATATGTGCAATTTTCTTCATTCATTCGATCCCTCCCTACTCAAAATTTTATAGAATCACCTATTACTTTTTAAAGTGGAAGCAAATCCTCTTAACTCTTCGAGAAATAGCCTTCTTCTATTATCAAGAACTTCTTTTGTGTAGTCTTTAGCAGTTAAAAAGTTTTTCCTTGATTGTTCTTCTCTCCAGTTTATATCTAACGAACACTCTATTAAGTTAGCTAATTTTTTATAATCATTCGGACTGTGCAAGCATTGTTCTTCCAGTAGTTCCGGAATCCCTGCTACTGTCGAACCTAGTGCTGGTAACCCCCTGCTCATCGCTTCAATTAATGCTCTAGGGAGCCCCTCTTGACGCGAAGGATGTATGTATAAATCTAGATTATCTAGCCAATTAAAGACAGCATCGCCGCCAGGTAATACACCATCAAATCTAACATTCTGTAATACATCTAAATTTGAAGCTAAATTTAGCCAAAGGTCCTTACTACCATCTCCTAAAATACGAAGCTCTATGTTTGGCACGATATTTCTTATTAATTGGATAGCTTTTAATGCTGTATCAATTCCTTTATAATTTGAGTTTAATGAACCAATCAAACCTATTGTATATTTATCTGAAACTTCTCTTTGCAGTCTTTGGACTAAAACTTCCTCTGGTACATTAGGTAATTCCACATTGGAACAATTTATTTGATATCCATAAGAAGGATATTTGCTTTGTAAAAATTTCTTTGTAACATACAATGAAAACTTTGATTTTTTTACAATTTCTCTAGTTCTCCAATACAATATAGGAGCATATATTTTTCCTTGAATATTTCCATAATTCCATAGGGCATCCCAAGCATGCGCTACAACTTCCACTGCCCAAGGCTTATTTACTTTTAGCGCAATCTTTGCAGCTAACAACCCTAACTCACTGGGAACTCTTGCTATTACTGCGTCATTCTCTAAAATAATTTCTTTCATTTTTTTGATTACCTGTTGCCTTTTCGTTACAATGTTTTTGGGGTTGCTTAGTGATGGCATTTCGACAAAGGATACATTCAATCCACTCGAAAGGTTTAATTTTGATACATCATCAAGATTAGTTAGTTTTTTTGCCCGAGCAACTACTGTTATTTGCTCAAAAACGGATAAGTAACGCTCCCAAACAGAATAGGGTAGCTTTCCACTCGTATAATAGCAACCTTCACCATCTGTATAGAAAACATGATCATGAACAAACACTAATTTCATCTTTAAAACCTCTTCTCATATATCTTTAATCTTTTTAGCCGGTACGCCGCCAACTATAGTATTTGAACATACATTCTTTGTAACCACTGCCCCTGCTGCTACGATTGATCTAGAACTTATCTCAACTCCAGAGAGGATTCTACATCCACAGCCTATCCACACATCATCTTGTATTTTTACTGCGCTATAGTTTACAGGATTATCTCTAATAGATAGCATTTTGTCATGCCATGAATGATCAAATGTCATAATAGATGATTGATGTGCAATTGAAACCTCGTTTCCGATGAATAGACCACCACTTGCATCTATATAGCAATTCATATGAATACTTACATTATCCCCTATGTCTATCTTTTCCCAACCTTTAATAGTAACATTAGGACCGACAAAAACATTACTACCACAAGATTTAACTCTTGCTCTTAGTATACAATACCTCATTCCTAATCCTGCGTAATTAGGTAATATATTACTAAAACTCCAGATTGGAGAAAGAAATGGTTTGGGCAATATTTTAAATATGGCTTCTAATAAATTAATAATATATTTAAATCTTGTAAACTTATCCCTTCCTCTATTCACCTTTTGACCATCTACTTGAATTGACAAAATAAATCATTCACCTTTCTTTTAAGTTTTCAGTCTAGACCATTTTCCATTTGTAATACTACGCCCAAAATTGTTAATTATTTTATCTAATATGAATACAAAGTAAACTAATCCTACCATCCAGACTACTTGCATCTGAACAGATGTTGCAATAATATTATTCAGTTCAAATATTATACAAGC
>NZ_BAMO01000018.1 GCF_000615945.1 Caldalkalibacillus mannanilyticus JCM 10596 | reverse complement strand
CAGAATTATTCCATGTCAATAATTATTGAGGAAGGCATTTAATGATTTTCTAATTCTTTTTTCTTCTTATTCCACTCTATAACCAAATCTAGCCTTTCAGATTTCTGGCATAGGGCAATGAGTCGTTCATATAATTCCTCTGAATCCGTTAGAATCTGAACTCCCTTTGTTAACACTTGAATGGCCTTTGCATTCTCTCCCCTTTTTCTAATAGGGTGACTAAGCTAAAAATCATCGCTTTTATTTGCTCCTCTATCTGTTCGCGTAATTCAAGAAACCAGTCATCATATAGACCAGGAAAGAGCTTTCCTGAGATTCGTTGCAGAATCTGTTGATAAAAGATCTTCTTTGTAGACGGGTCTGTCATCCTATTTGCTTCATCAAGCTGTTTTTTTAAATCAAAATAATCACAATCAATATGCCCCATTAAAGATATATGCTCTCGATCCACCTTGAGCAGAGATGATGTATGATGAAATTCAGACGAGCGTACTAATTTCTTAAGATGAACAAGGCAGACACGAAAGCGATTTCTAGCACTTTCCAAATCAACATGCGGCCAAAAGGTTTCATATAGTTGCTCTCGTGTCACTGTTCGGTGGAATAAAAGGTAGATGAGCAAACGTTTAGCATAACGTTGATTCCAATTTCCGATCACTTCCTGACCATTAATAAATACACGAAAGGAATTAATCAGTTCTACTTTCAATTCATCAATAGAGTGTAGCGAGTTTTTGTAGGTTTCAGCAATATGTCTTAATTTTAGATTGATCCCTTCTAATAACGGATCTTGCGAGTACAAAGGTTTAATTGGCTCATTCGCTTCAATAAATTCATTAATCCAAGAGTATAAAATGTCAGGCTGATCTAGAAAGATCATTTGAGAAGAATTAGGGACAATCAACCGCCGGCAATTGGGTAAGGAATCGGCATATACACTTCCAAGCATTTTAGGAACAAATGGATCGTGCTCCCCCCAAAGAAATAGTGTAGGAATTTGTGAATGCAGAAAAGCATGGAGAGGGATGGATTGAAATAGAAGGATATCTAAGCAGGTCTGATAGGTTTCTGGATCAGCTTGGACAAGCATCTGCGATAATTTGTTCACTTTTTGCTCCGAAGGAGGATAACAGAGTCGTTGAGATAGGGAATGGGACAGAAATTCCATAGAATTCCGCTCGATGATATTCTCAAAAGAATCTTTTATCTGCTGTGCCAGAGTATGTGGAACATGACTTGGAACCGTATTTAGGATCAAGGATTGAATTCGATCCGAAGAGGAATGTGCGGCGTGAATTCCGATCTTTCCACCTAAGCTACTCCCTATGAAATGAAAGGATTGAATCTGGAGGCTGTCTACTAAATAAAACAGATCCTCTCGCAATAAATCGAGAGTAATAGGCTGATCCCCAATATCACTTTTACCATGTCCACGAATGTCATAACGCAGGATTCTATATTTGTGACTGAGAAGTTTGACCATATCATCCCATTCCGTATGATCTAAGCCTAATCCATGTACCATGACTAGTACATCCGCCTCTGACAGATAAGAACAATACTCGTAGTACATTTTTGTCTGATGACGAACTACAAATGACATTCTTACCACCTCCTAATAAATCACTGGAACAAATTTAACATAATTTTCTATTTATTTCAAAGTATTTTTACTAGCTTTTGTAAATACAACCAAAATTCTATACTCTACCAAAATGTAAAAGACGTCATTTTAAAAATGACGTCTTTTAAAATCTTACTCTATCCTTATAACAGTCTTACTCTATCACTGCTTTTCAAATTCAGAAACTAAGCACCCCTGTTATGGAGTATACGTTACTGTATTACTATGAAGAGAGTAGTTCCCTGGCCAATCCACTGCCTGAACCGTGTAACGATATCGTACTCCTGCTGTTACATCGTGATCTGTATAAGAAGTAGAAGAGCTATACCCAATCTGTTGACCATCACGATAAATCGCATAGTACTGGATTCCCGAACTATCGTAAGAAGCGGTCCATTGAAGAGAGATAGAGCTACCGGAATTGTTCGATACATATAAATTTGTAGGGGTCGATGGTCTTGCCCGATCCTTAAAGGCAAAGACAGTCATTGAATTTCCACTCTCAGAATGTACAAGAAATCCTGCTCCTGAAATCTTCCTATTATACTGGTGCGTGTTCGGATTTGAACTGTTGTTTAATAGATTCACATGACCAGGATAATAATAATGATCAAGATCAAAATTGATGTTCTTATCCAACTGACTATATCCCAGGATTCCTTCATTCGATTCAATAAGATCCACCTTTCGATGATGATCATCCGCATTGGTTGCCTTGCTTTCATCAATGTGCCAAGCAGCAATTCCTCCTCTGCCTATAACAGCAGATTGAAGACCTCTATCGTAACCATTAAATTGCCGATTCTCAAATAGGAAATATTCTGAGGGATTGTCCGTGGTAATTTTTAATACATTATAATTATTTAAAGCAGCGTTTAAAGTCACATAAGAATATCCCTCTCGCTGAATGACGTATGGAGTTACCCAGCCTAAGTGAACCTTAGACCATGCATCTGGATGAGTAGGAGATGAACCTGAATAACCATCTCCATAACGAGCCCAGCTTCCTCCTGCCATGACACTATGTATCCCTACTCCAGCAGAGCTTCCATCAGTATCATATAAATCTGGCAGACCAAAGTGATGTCCCAGCTCATGCACTAAAATCCCGATCGTCGCTTGATGGTCTTCGTGCACCTCCCCTTGTTGAACATATCTTCCTGATACATCTACCCCGTCTAATCGAGAGGTAGGAGCCACCCATTGATGACCCCAGACCGATGGAGTCGCACTGGAAAACGCAGCTTCATAGCCTGCGATCACAGTAACCAAATAAAAATCGTCTGCGATATCGATACGCCCATCCTTATTCTTATCATAGCTGGCAAAATCAACATAAGGATCAGCGGCAGCTAAAGCGTCAAGAACCATTTGTTGATTGGCGTATCCCGTCCAGCCCCTTGTATTCGGATGGTTATAATTTAATTTCACTTTGACAATCCCATCATGATAGGTTCCTGCAAATTCCGCTGCTGGAGCAAGATTTAATTTTCCGCCACTTACTTCTTGATAATAATGCTTGACTGACCCCTCCGTGTTAGAGAAAAATCTGTCATACCACATGCGATCTGAATATTGCATCCTGATATCATTAAACTCAACTAATAGAACGAGAAGTCTTTTCGTCCCTGTAACACGATGCAGAGAAGGTTCATCCAGTTCTTGTAATAAGCTTTCTTCCTTTAATTCAGGCAGGGTGGCTTTCATTTGATTCATCAAATCTTCTTGAGTCATTTGTGGTAGCATATGATGATGTCCATGATCCTCCTCATGATGTACGTTGTTCTGGCGCATCTCATTTTCTGACGAAGTGTTGTGTTTAGCATGATCTATATTCATGTTTAACCACGAATCGTCCGGCAATTCTAAGGGAGCTCCTTGATTGATTTGTTGTCTAAAGTATTCATGGGCTTCCTCTGTCAGACTCTTCTTGCGTTTATTCACAATTTGGTTTTCTTTCATCCACACCACTAATGTATCGTGCTGAACAGCTGACGAACTTTTTTTATCCTCAACATACAACTCGCCAGTTGGTTTCAGCGTCCCTGATTCTAGCTTTGCAAAGTTCCAATACCCTTTTTCATCCTGAATAATCACATCACCAGAATCTGCTGTCGTCCAATTAAACCACTCATCTCCATGTTGAGTCCCATAGAACGCTTCTCCTGTTGGTTGCTTCAAGAGTTGAGAATCCGGTCTAGCAGGAGCCGCATATCCATTTCCCTGAAAAAATATCATGATCAAACCTACCAACAAAAGCAATGAACATACTAATCTGAAACCCTTGTTCCCCATTCAAACATCTCCTCCTCCAAATGAATAATGAAACGAGCAAAATCCTCCTTTCTAGCAACCTCTTAGAACATTCTTGATCTGTACATCTATTCTAATCATTGCGTCATTACTCTATCATTACAGTGGAGAGTGAACAGAGAAATATGAAAAAAGGGTAAAAAAAAATACCACATTCATGTGGCATTCTTTAGCTTCGATTAGTATCCTTCTTCTTGTCGGGTATGATTGATTCTGTTTTTCTCCAGATATGCCTCTTCTATTTCCTGCTGTGAGAAGCCTAAAAGAGCTCCAAGCTGAATAAGCCCCTGAAACACATCCTTATAGTTCCTATAGCTCTCCTCCTGAGCAAAACGTACAGTAGAAGCATAAACCTGAGAAAATGCCTCAATCTGAGAGGAGAAACCATGATCCTCAACACTTTCTAATAGCAATTGTTGGTCGTATCCCTTATCTAATCCAATGGATAAAGCAAAATGAAGAATATCTACATACTCCTCTAGGATGACTTCCTTGGAGGAAGCAGATTTTAAACTCCAAAATTTAAAGCAGCGCGTTTCATTAGCAAGTTCTCCCAGTTCCACCTGTAAAGCCAAGATTTTAGCTGGTACTAAATCTTGTTCGTGCAATTGATGGGTTTCTAAAATTTTTTGATCTAATTTCTTTTGTATGGTAAATAGACTTTGAATATTCATGCTTTTCTCTCCCTAAAGAACACTTTTTATCTCGTTCTAACGATCGGTAAAACTCCCTCCTCCTTAACGTTAACGTATTCTCTTTTATTTTTCAAATGTTTCTTCTGCTTTGTCAACTTCCTTCTTTAGACGGTTTAGTTCTTCAGGATCACTCTGCTCGTTTTCTTTGGATAAGAACCACCCTCCGACAAAAATCCCAATCAGAACAACCCAAAACGTGATCTTCCAGCCCGCCGTTTTAACAAAGCCATAAGGCAGATACTGCAAATCTGGGTGAGAAAGTGTATAGACGGCTAATTTAACACCGACCCAGCCTACAACTAGATACGCAGCTGTTTCTAATCCTGGCTTGCGATGCAGAAGATTAACAAAATAAGTAGCAGCGAAGCGAATAATAATAAGCCCGATAAAACCACCGGCAAAAATAATCAAGAACTGTCCTCCATCCATTCCTCCAATGGATGGAAGAGGGGTGGAAGGCAAGGTAACAGCAAGGGCTACGGCAGCCAAAATAGAATCCACAGCAAAAGCGATATCGGCAATTTCTACCTTTAATACGGTCATCCAGAAACCTGAGCCTTGCTGCACTTCCTTTTCTTTCTTTTCCTTTTTTTGACCGAAATGACGTAGAACATGATTTAAGGATAAGAAAATCAAATAAAGAGCACCTATTGCCTGCACCTGCCACACATCTACCAGGAATGAGATCAGAAATAGGGAAGCAAAGCGGAACACAAAAGCGCCTGCTAAACCGTAAAACAGCGCTTTTTTCCTTTGTTCATCAGGAAGATGCTTGACCATGACAGCCATAACTAAAGCATTATCTGCTGCAAGAATTCCTTCTAATGCGATGAGAATGAGCAAGACCCACGCATATTCAAGCAAGAGTGTCACATCCATTTTTCATTCCCCTTTCACCAATACAATCTTTCTTGGTTTATCTTGCCCAGAAAATGAAAAAAGACCCACATTTCTTTTATGTGAGTCTATGTCTATTATTCGTTTGACAGGAGTGAGCCAATTTTTTCTCCCATGCGTACTCTTTTTCCTTCACTTAGGGTTGGCTCGAATTGAAAGGTCCCTTCCTTGATTAAAAGAACCACTGTGGAGCCAAATTCAAAATAGGCGAGTTCCTCTCCCTTTTCCACATGTTCAGCCTTTAAGTCTGGATTTAATTGAATACTGGCAACATTAAGAGCACCTACCTTAACGACTGCCACACGTGTTACAGAATTAGATAGATACGTAATGAGTCGTTCATTACGACTTAACACTCTGGTCATATGCTTAAGTCCAAAATCATTGACGGGATAATACTTCCCCTGCTTATGTACATGTTTAAGAATTTGTCCTGATATCGGTGAATGGATACGATGGTAGTCTGTTGGGCTTAGGTAAAGTACAATAAATTGACCATTGCGATAATATGACTCCTCAGTAGAATCTCCTAGCATTTCAGAAATCGTATAGGTTTGACCCTTCACATTGAGAATGGTGCCATCCTTGATCTCCCCCATTCCAGTGATAAGGGCATCAACTGGACTTACCAGGCTGTCTGCACTAGAATCAATCACGCGTGCTCCCGCTTTAAGACGGCGAGTAAAAAAATGATTTAAGGTCGGATATTCGTGGAGCTGTTTCTCTGCTTCTTCTACATTTATTTGATAGGTCTTCGCAAAATGAGGAATAAAAGCTTTGCTTGCTTTTGATTTGGCCATTTTTCCTGTAATTTTAGAAATGGATTTCCTTGAAGATAATTGAGTCAGTAATTTATAGATAGGTTTCATGAAACTCTCCTTCTTTTCCTTGCGTTTTTACTTTATTATTATACACTATATATGGAGATAAAAATGATATCCTTTTGAGGTGAGTTATGCATACTAGTTTACGAAGCTTTATCCAAGCTCTTCGTCAAGAAAAAGAAATCATTGAAATTAATACCGAAGTCGATCCTTATTTAGAGATAGCAGAAATTCATCGCCGAGTTATCGAAGAGGAAGGACCTGCCTTGCTTTTTACTAATGTCAAAGGAAGTCCCTTTCCCATTGTAACCAATCTCTTTGGAACAGAAAGACGTGTAGACATGGCATTTGGTCCAAAGCCAGAAAATCTGATTCAAGGACTTGTACAAGCCGTTCATAAATTAATGCCTCCCAAGCCCAAAGTACTGTGGGAGGAAAGAAAATTGCTTCTCGATATTATGAAAACAGGAACCAAGCAAGTTGGACATGCTCCTGTGCTCGAGAACTATCATACGGATTTTGACATGACGAAACTTCCTGCTCTGACAAGCTGGCAGGAGGACGGCGGTCCCTTTATTACTCTTCCCCTTGTTTATACGGAATCTCCTTCCACGAAGGAGCATAATCTGGGGATGTATCGTATTCAGATTCACGAGAAAAACCAAACAGGAATGCATTGGCAAATTCATAAAGGAGGAGGCTTTCATCATTACGAGGCAGAACAGGCGAATCAAAACCTGCCAGTCACCTTGTACTTAGGAGGACCTCCTGCTCTCATTATCTCAGCCATTTCTCCTTTACCAGAAATGGTCCCTGAATTGGTCTTCACCTCCCTCTTAATGGGAGAGAAGCTGGGTCTAACCAAGCCTTCTGAATCTCCACATTCCCTTGTAGCAGAAGCTGAATTTGCCTTTAGTGGACATGTTCCGCCTCATATACGAAAACCTGAGGGTCCTTTTGGTGATCATTATGGCTATTACTCCTTAAAGCATGATTTTCCTGTCTTCAATGTTGAACGTGTCTGGCATCGAAAAGATGCGATTTTCCCTGCCACAGTGGTAGGAAAGCCTAAGCAGGAAGATTATTATATTGGAGAATATCTGCAACGACTCCTTTCTCCACTCTTTCCAGTGGTGATGCCTGGAGTGAAAAGCCTTTGGGCTTATGCTGAAACAGGGTTCATGCGTTGGCAGGAGCTATTGTCCGCGAAAGCTACTACAAAGAAGCCATGGCACATGCCTTCCGTATCATGGGAGAAGGACAGCTCACTCTGACTAAGTTCTTGATGGTCAGCGACGTGGATGTAGACCTCTCTAACTTTGCTCAGTTCTTTGAAAACATCCTAGAAAGATTCCGCCCTGAACGAGATTTATTGATCATTAATGATACATCAATGGATACTTTAGACTATACGGCAAGAGGAAAAATCAACAAAGGAAGTAAGGCAATCATGACGGGATTAGGGGAGCCAGTTCGTCCATTAGTCCGCACCTACCAAGGAGGGCATATGGATCGCATCCAGCAAACTGCTGTTTACTGTGGTGGCTGCTTAGTTGTGTCTGGTCAATCCTATGAGGCAGATCCTGAATTGCCTCTTCATTTAGTGCAAAACTGTCAAAAGCAATTAGCCGAGTGGCCCGTCGTGTTCGTAGTGGATGATGTAGCGATTGCCCAAACACAAGCTGCTTTCTTATGGACCACCTTCACTCGCTTCGATCCAGCCAGTGATATCTACGCAGACGCTGAGATTATTCGCAATAAAATAGCCTATCGAGGTCCTGTTATTATCGATGCGCGAATGAAGCCCATGTATCCCGCTGAGCTCTTCCCACGTGAGGATATTGTGGAGCTTGTTGACCGCAGATGGAAGGAATACTCTATATAGCTTTATGAAAGAAGGCGACCCAGTGGGTCGCCTATTTTACACTTTTTCTTCTATTATCCATATAAGTTTCTAAATGTCTTTGATCAAGAAGGGACATTCCCGTCACGAGACAGCCATATTGATAATCCTGCTCTAACACCTCACAACGAATAATGCGACCTATGAGGGTAGGAATCCCCGCATCTTGCGGAAGATGAATTTTCAAAAACATATCGAGAGCTAGCGGAATTCCTGTGCGGATTTTCAACCCACCTTCAGAAACATCATAGAGATGTCCCTCCAGCTTATGCTGACCCTGAAAGGCACCCTCTCCCTTCCACTGATGAACTTCCACTCCAATCGGAATATCTGTATCAAATCGTTCGTATTTTCTTCTATTCATATCTTGGGTCATATCTGGTCACATCCTTCTGTTTAAATCAAATCCCTATCTTCATATTACCTGATTTCTAGATTAAATTGTTGTTTTATTTTAGACATAAAACGAAACAAATAGTCCCTCGTAGCAAATCTCTTAAGACCATTCACCATTAATTGCAGGTAAGCTGGCGTAGGAGCTATTTCGTTTACCTCCTTCTGAATGACCTGATAGGTATAGGCACGCACTCTCCTGCCTTTGTACATTACTTCCACTTCGATCCGTTCATACAGCTGCTCTGGTACACCTTCTCGCAAATCAAGTGCCGCCAGCCATTGAGGTTCAAAACGATAGAGTACTCCTTGAACCATTTCCTGTCTTGAGGGAATAATATCAGCTACGCCGCCCCCTCTGCTTTTCCCGTACAACGTAAATCCTAGACGATAATGAATCAAGTAGCTAAGCCCAAGGTTGTAAATTCACCTACCGTTCTTCTAAAATCGTCTTCATCCATACATGAACCATAGGCAAAATAATAGATGGACACATCACCCTCCCCTTTCTCAAAGACTCTTTTTGTTCATGTATATTAGAAACATCGATCCATTAGCCCACTAAGAAAAAAGAGATAATAATAGCTTGAATGATTCCAATCATTCCTCCTAATAACGCCCCTAACCATGTAATCATTTTTAACTCTTTGGAAGCTAGTTCTCGAACCATTTGCTCCAGCTTTGGAAGAGGAAACGCAAGGACCCTTTCTCTGACCATAGTGGCTATACCAAGCTGGGCAAACATCGTTGGACTTTCCGCGTAGATCCATGTTCCTAATCGATTCACCAGAGAAGGAACCGTCAGAAGAATTTTCTCTTTCCAAGGCTGGAGAAGAACGGATAGTGGCTTTTCGAACCAATCCTTCACTGCCGCCTTACGCTGCAACGTTTCCTTCAAGAAATTCATCATCGCCTCTTTCTTTTCTTCATCTATCCATCTTTCCAGACTCCATTGCAGCACATCTTCTGTCATATTCTCCAGTTGCAGCTTTATTTTATCTTTTGTTTCAGGCTGATCCAGCCAGTAGACAAGAGCAGGTCTTGCTTTTTCCACCATCTTTTCTTTTGTCAGAAATATCCCTAAGACACTTCCCAAAGGTCCTTGCTTCTCCATTCCCGTTTGAATCAGTTGAATTAAGAACTGTTCTCCCTGATCAGAAAAAAGAAAATCTCGTCCTTTTTTTAGAAGCACATCTGTCGCTTGATTCATGTATTCGTGTATCGTGTGCTCTGGAATGGGGAGAAGCTCCCTTACAGGCTTTTCTTTGCTCTCCTCCCACCAATCCTCTATTTTTCTCTCCACCTGAGCTATTAGAAAGGCATTGACCTGCTCATCTGGCGAAAGCTCACTTCCTTCTTGAAGCTTGCTTAATACCTCGTTTAGCGTCTGTTCAGAGGTTAGCCAATGAGCCGCCTTCTCTTGAACCCATTCTTGAATTTCATGCTGAAAAGAGGGGTCCATAAGCTTCTGCTGTAATGAGTCCAGTGTGAAAAGATGCTGCTCCACAAGGTTCCCAAGCTGTTCAGCCATTTCCTCATGCCTTTTAGGAATCAATCCAGGGGTAAAAGGAAGATTCCATTTTCCCAGCTTATATGCTTTATATGGTCTAAACAGCATATAGATCGCAATCGAGTTCGTTAGTCCTCCAATCGCAGCCCCAATAAACATACTAAAAAAAATAATCTTGATTATTTCCATCTTCAGCCCATCCTTTGCTCAATAAATCACCTTGTATGCTTCAAACACATAATCTATATTATCTATTTTTGTCTAAGAGGGGAAGAACAAGATGAGTCAGATAAAAGTAACGATTTCTCATACGTTAAAAGAATCATCATCTTCACTTTCAATCCTTAGTATTTCCAATAGTGTCTTGAAGAAACTTAAAATCCCAACTGCATACCCTCTTCAATTCAGATTTTCAAACCGAACACAGCAAGTGGTCTGTAAACCCATCCAAACAAGTGTATCCACAATCCAAGTCGATACACAAACAGCAAAAACCTTACTTATTCCGGATCAATGTCGACTCTATATAAGTTACCATCCAGAATTAAGAGAGATTAGAATTGCCCCCATCTTCGCCATTCTTGTTACTCAGGTTTCTAAAACCTATCCACCCTTTGGAAGACTGAATGGTTTCTGCAGCGAACTGATAAGAGTAGCCCAGCAGCGTCATATTCTAGCTTTTGTAGTTACGTTGAAGGAGATGTTAAAAGAGAATGTAGACAGTGTATCTGGCTGGATCTATCTCAACAACAAATGGATCAAGGAAGAATTCCCCTGCCCACAGGTCATTTACAATCGAGTGGGATCAAGAAAAATGGAAAATACCAATGCCTTCATCACCTTTAAACAACAGCTCGCTAGAAAAAAAATTCATCTATTCAATCAAACATTCCTAGACAAATGGAATGTCCATACGACACTAGTGGACAGTAAAGCAATCTCACCTTTTCTTCCTCATACCCAGCTATTTGAAGGTCCCCTTACTCTCAAACAAATGATTGAACAACATCCTACTTTGTTCATTAAACCTATTCATGGTGCGTTAGGGCGAGGAATCTATCGTTTAAAACGAACCGCCTATGGAATTCAATCCCAGTATACTACACTCAACGGTCAAATTCATAAACATTTCGACAAATTAAGCAGCTTGTATAGTTATTTAATAAAAAGAATCAAACCTAGTAAATACATTATTCAACAAGGAATTCCTATTTTGCATTATCAGGAAAGAGCTGTCGATTTCAGAGCCTTGATGCAGAAGAATACGAAAGGTGAATGGGCTGTTACTTCAATGGTAGCCAGGATAGGACCAGCAAACCGCTTTGTATCCAATATTGCCAGAGGTGGAGAGCTTGGGAAAGTCACGGCTGTTTTGACAAAGTGCATGGTCCCCGATCCCAAAACAACAAGGTTACGCCTTCTCGCTGTGGCCAAGAAAGTGTGTGAAGAACTGGAGGCGAAAAAGACCGGTCAATTTGGAGAATTGGGAGTTGATCTTGCTTTAACAAATTTGGGAAAGATCTATCTTCTTGAAATAAATTCAAAACCATCTAAGACAGAGGATACCCTAGCATCCGTTAGTAACAAAGGTCGCCCCTCTGTTCATCGTTTACTAGATTACACCCTCTTTTTATCAAATATTTCTACAAATTGAGGTGTCTTTAGAAAATGAAACGAACTCATTTAGGAATATTAGTTAGATTTAATTCTAAGCTGAATCCCCCCTTTTCTGATCAGCTATTTTTTAAAGTTATATCGGTCTATTGTCAAAAAAAAGGAATGGTCGTCACGGTGTTTTCTCCCCCTTCTATTCTCTGGAAAGAGAGAAAGGTGCTAGGCTATCAGTACAATACCCAGAGTAAGGAGTGGGAAAAAGGAGCCTATCCCATTCCTTCGGTTTTATATGATCGGATCGCTTATCGCAATATGAGCCAAGTGAAGGAATATCATGCCAAGATCAAAAAACTTCAGTTAGAAGAAAATCCTATTATTTTGGCGAGAGGGCTACCAGGAAAATGGAAGGTCTATAATATGCTCAAAAACCATCCAATCATCTCCGCATTTCTCCCTGAAACGGTTGAATACACAGCCTATAGCTCTTGGCAATCAAAAATGAAAGAATATCAGTCCTTGATCTTTAAACCTGCTTCAGGAAGTAATGGAAAAGGTGTTGTAAAAATCTCGTACTTCAAAGCTAAATTCTATGTGAAGGGACGTTCTCCCACCAATCAGCCCTTTTCTAAGATGTTTGACTCCTACGAAAAGTGTCAAAGATGGCTAAATACCTTTATAGGACGTAGAAGGTATGTCATCCAACCCTATTTAAGTCTTTCAACGCTACTAACAGACGAACCCTTTGATATTCGCATTTTAATTCAGAAAAATGAACATGGTGAATGGGAAGAAACAGGAAGAGCGGTTCGCTTAGGACAAAAGAACGGGATTACCTCTAATTTAGATGGAGGTGGTACGGCTGTAGAGGTTTCTTCCTTTTTAGAGGAGCATTTTACCGAAGAACAAGTTGAATCGATTAATAAGCAAATTGAAACCATTGTGGCTCATATTCCAACAGCCATCGAAGAGAAACATGGAGCTTTAATTGAACTTGGTTTAGATATTGGTGTGGATCAAGAAGGTCAGGTGTGGATTTTAGAAGCGAATTCAAAACCGGGTCGAAAATCATTTTATGTCTCCAAAAACAAAGAAGCATACATTAAATCCTTGCTAGCTCCTGCTAAGTATGCTGAGCACGTTATCTCGCAGTTTGGAGGTCGTATACTCGTATGAAAAAATTACTGACAGGGTTTATTACTGAACATACCCAATCAAGCAATAAGGTATTTATCAGTCAAGATATTATTAAAGACATCATCAAGGACGATTGGATTACGATCAAGTACGGGCGTGAAAAAGCCAAAGTCCAGGTCGTTCCCGTCAAGGGGAAAAAAAGCATTAAACTCTCCTCTAATCTGTGGGAGCAGCTCTCGATTCCTTTTGTTCATCAAGTTCATTTTGCCTTAAGCAGGGATTCGCTTAAGATTGGTCCATTAGTTGGGATATTCACAACACTTGTCTATCCCGATTTAAACGCCCCTGCTGGCAAGCGAACAGGATTTTACAAACGATATCTCGCTTCTCAAAAAGAAGTGAGTGCCTCCTATTTCTTATTTGGTCCCAAGGATATTTCTTTTTCAAGAAAGAGAATTAATGGCTATTTTCTAAAAATGAATAATGGACAAAGCACTTGGGAAAGACATACCGTTCCTTTCCCCGATGTTATCTATAATCGCGTCTTTCGAATCGGAGAGAAGATGAAGCATGTGATTCAAGCAAAAGAGATCATGCAACGAGAAGGAACCAAAATCTTTAATCCATTTTGCTTTAATAAATGGGATATCTATCAGCGTATCGTTCATGATTCCAAAGCAAGAACCTATCTCCCAGAAACCATTCTAGGACCTTCGAAAGAACAGCTCAAGGATTTATTACTAAAATACAAGATGATTTACCTAAAGCCAGTCGAAGGATATATGGGGCTTGGTATTGTCAAAATGTATTACAGACCCAATGGAATCTTCTGTCGCTATAACCGCAAGCGAACCAATTATTTGAAACGTTTTTCGAGCTTAACTGCCGCTCTGAAACATATCTTCGAATCCAAGTCTCTAAAGGGATATATCGCTCAACAAGGGATTCAGCTGATCCAATTAGACGATCGAGCCATTGATCTTCGTGTGCATACAAATCGCGATCGATATGGCCGATGGAAGATGACCGCTGTGGCAGCCAAAATGGCGGGTAAAGGCAGTGTAACCACTCATATTCGGACAGGAGGAGAAGTTTTTTCCTTCGATGATGTCATTGCACGTTTCTTCTCTAAAGAAAGGCAGCCTATCGTCAAAAACAAATTGGAAGAGGCTGTTCTAACTCTCTCTGAATCAATCGAAAATCATTTACCTGAATACGTAGGCGATATAGGATTTGATATCGGGATTGATCAAGAGGGTCACCCGTGGATGTTTGAAGCCAATTCTCAGCCAGGAAGACATATTTTTGCTCACCCTAGCTTAAGAGAAAAGGAACCATTATCTCGTAGAATGATTTTAGATTTCGCCCTTTACCTTTCTAATTTCACGACAAAGGAATTGATAACATGAACAGAATCGTCAAACGAAAGCTCAACTATGATTTCGTTCAAGATTCTTGGTATATAAATTCAAATAATCAGTATGGACCGCCGAAGATTCAGACGATCTATTGGGGAGCCAAGAAGGTTCCTCTAATGATTCGAGTTAGAGGGAAAAACATTTCCAATTCTACGAATCAAAAATACTCGACAAATGCCCTGTTTCAAATTTCCAATAACAAAACAAGCGTTGGACCTCTAATCGGAATCCTGACTTCAAGAGGAAAGCACACCCCCATTGGAGGAATGATTTCCAATTTTATCGATATCATTCGAACAGGCGAAAAAAATGGAGGTATCGTGTTTGTTTTCACTCCCGAGTCGATTAATTGGAAAGAGGAAACCATTTCTGGATACATGTATCTATCTGGACAAAGAAGATGGAAAAAACACACCTTTCCTTTTCCTAACGTGGTCTATAACCGAATCCCCCGCAGAGATCATGAAAGAAAAACAAATGCGGCAGAATGTCTCGCCCAGCTTCAAAAGGTACCTAATTTATCGTTATTCAACCCTACTTTCTTCAATAAAAAAGTACTCTTTCAACTCCTTGAAGGTTCACATACAGTCAGACCTCATCTTCCAAAAACAAAATCACTCTTTTCAAAACAAGATTTGCTTGCCATGCTAAAGGAATATTCAAGTGTGTATCTCAAGCCCACTCATGGCAAAGCTGGAGCAGGCATTATCAAGGTGGAAAGGGATGCAGCCAATAAAGCCTTTCTTTTCTATGGAGCGCAAAAGCAAAGTGCTCAATCTTTTCGAACTATTGATTCCTTGTGGAGTACCATTCTAAAACGTGCCATTTCCTCTCCATATATTGTGCAACAGGCGATTGATCTTGCCACCTACGACAACTCTCCCTTCGATGCACGTGTTCTGGTCCAAAAGAATGAAAAAGGGAAATGGCAAGTGACAGGAATAGGGATACGCGTTGCCGGTCAGAATCGCATCACCACACATGTTCCAAGGGGAGGAAGAGTAGAATCTGCAGACCAAGTGCTAGGACGCAGCTTTTCTAAGGAACAAGGGACTCGCATCGAAACCAAGATGAAAGAATTAGCTGTGAATATCGCTACGGAGTTAGAGCGTCATTTTACTTTATTAGGTGAAATGTCAATGGATATTGGAGTTGATTCACAGGGGAAGCTGTGGTTCTTTGAAGCAAATTCGAAACCGATGAAATTCGACGAACCTGAAATCCGCAAAAAATCACTAGATAATCTGATCCATTACTCCCAGTATCTAACCTTTGAACAGAATAAAAATGAGGGGCGTAAACATCATGCAATCGCGCAATTTATCGTATAGTCAATTTGACAAAGGAAGAGAAAAGCTAGTCAAGTTTTTTCGACAACACGGGGACAAAAGGATTACCAAGGAGGGAATCCAATGGATACGCCGAGTAACCAAAGAACAACTAGAAAAGCCCGGTTCTCTAATCCATTGTGTTGTCAACGAAAAAATGATTGTAGGTGTCTTGATCATTTCGAATTACGGCATTGATGAATCCTTTATGGCAGTTCACGAGAAGTACCGCAATCAAGACATCGCTCGAAAAATGGTAGAGTATTCGATCAAAGAACTTGGAAAGGTATACGGACGGGTCGCACTCGATAATATTCCAAGTATGAAGGTATGTTTCCACAATGGATTAGTCGCCTTCCATCTTTTCGACGGTCCTACTGGAAAGCCTACCTTCTGGCTTGGAGGAGGAAATTGGCGAAAAGAAGATGTTTTGTAGAGAAAAAAAAAGATGATGGAGAGTGAAGGGCTTTCTCTCCATCTAATTTCTTAACCATTAAATCAATTTTCCACAATCATTAAGATGGATGTAAATACGAAAAATAATTTTTCCCCTATTCAATGTACAATAAAAATCTTAATACTCCCTAAATAGATTTTCCTTTTTCATCTCGATTATTAAATTACTATATCTAAATAATATAATCGAAAACTATCAAAATTTATAAAAAGTAATATTGTAACAAAAACTTACTAGTTCAACAGTTTTCAACAAAAACCAGTTGCATAATTTATACAATAATGTATAATTAAACATAGGTAAAATATCCCTTTTACTTACCCTTAATACAGGAGGTGACATTTTTTAGTTTTACAAATGGAAAATTTATATTATACTAATGAATGGAGATGGAATTTTTGTACAAAAAATCACTATTAACTCTAGCTATAGTAACTATTGTTTTCGCCCTTGCCCTCAACTCTTTTTCAGCTAATGCAGCTTCAAAAAAGAAGATTTCATTTGATGAAAAATTAGAGATTTTTCATGCTGAGTTCGATAAGACCCAAGACTTTGAAAAATCATTGGAAAAGTTAATAGAAAAACACCCTGAAATTTCAATTGTTTCATATAACAAAAAGACAGTTTCTGTAAAAGAAGATGGTACATTTCAAGAAATCGAAGATGGGGATCTAGCACTCCAAGAAGTTGATCCAAAACGCCTTACATGGAGCGACACTATTTTTTACGATAATGATTCACAAAAGTATAATTACACAGGTGGATGGAATTGGCAATATCTTATGGGCGGGGATCCATATGATGTTATAGGTGTATACCCTAACGATGCAAGTAAAATGACTTTGTCACCTGGTACTAATTTAACTTTAAGAGGATATAACTCGAGAGGAAACTTGGAAGCCTATTGGTCTACAGGTGGGAGTACTAGTGGTCCTGTACAGCTAGCTACACCGCTAGATGAAAAAGGTGTTGCCTTTTGGATTAAAGAAGGATCAACAAGTGGAAGAGTTATCAGAGGTACTATTTCAGTAAATTTGGGTAAAGTGACAATCGATCCAAACGCTCGTATACAGCTTCAATATAATCATTCCTATACTTCTACAGATATAACTGGTGTTGGTGGCAGTGTATCGGTAAAAGATAAAGGAGGAGGCTTTAATGTAACATGGGAAAAGAATGTTACTGGGCAAGGACCTTATTATTCTCCTGGGGGATGGATAAAGTAAATTACCAACGCTAAAATAGTAGATATCAAATGATATCTACTATTTCTATAAAATTTGGAGTGAACATTATGAAACTAAAATCTGTATTTTTAATTTTTTTTATACTAATGATTACTTCTAGTTGTGATTCAACACCCAGTAAAACCATTGAACCTTTGGAACAAGATATTCAATATCATTTTTTTGAAAAGCTTCAAAGTCATTCTAGATTTCTTATAGAAACAAAAGCACTCTATGATGATAACCTACAGGGACTATATTATTTTATTAAAGGGTATCATTTGAGTCAGGTAAATAAAGACATATACGCAGACCTTGAGCCTATTGCTTTTAAAACTATAGAAACGGTTTACTCTGAAGATGTTTTTGTAGAATTAAAAAACACATTGTATAGGATCGATAATCTAGTATCGTTACTAAACAGCAGTGTTATCCTAGAAAACGACTCTATGAACAAACAAATAGTCATGACAGAAGATACCGTTTCTCAGCTCTATTATTTAGGAATGAAGATTGGACCAGCATCTCAACAGGAGCTAACTCTATATAATCTATTTGTTTATTTTAATCATGTCTTGGATCAAAACTCTGAAGCAGATATTTTATCGTACTTAAATGAACTAGATCAATTGATCACAACGCTAGAAAATGATCTCCAGTAAATGTACATATAAAAACTCGTTTTGTTTTTCACAATCTGAAAAACAAAACGAGTTAGGAGTAAGCATCTAATATAACATGATAACCTACTTAATCACCCTCTTAGCCCCCATATAAGTGGACTTCCAAGTATTACTTTCAATGTTACTATAAGCAACCCCTTTTGATCCCCATGTGTGAAGGATCTTTCCGTCCCCTGCATAGATGGCTACATGACCTACTGTCCCTTGTCCAGAGGCTCTGGTCCAGAAGAAGAGGAGATCTCCTTTTTCCCATTCGCCCCATTTCACCAATGTTCCTACTTGGGACTGCTGTCTGGAGCTACGTGGCAACGAGATCCCGTTCTCTCGAAAGACAGTTTGGACGAATAGAGAGCAATCAAAATAGCCTGAGCCTGATTTTGCCCCTAGCTTATAAGGGGTTCCTAAATAGTTTTCTCCTGATAAGATGATCTGATCGCCAAGAGAAGTTTCAACAACTGGTGTTGCTGGTTCAGAGCTTACTGGCGGAGGAGTTACAGGTGCTGGAGAGGTCACAACTGGAATCGTGTTGATTTCCGTTAGACGTTTGGCTCCCATGTAATAACGCTGTAATTCCTTCAGGTCTTTTTCAACAACCTTGCCAAATTGAGATGCGGTTAAGATGACTTTATTATTCCCTAAAAACAGCCCAATATTTGTTGGTGTTTCAAATTTTCGATTGGCATCAAAGAAAATAAGGTCGCCCGGTTGCAAATCATGTTGCTGAATGGAAACGCCCGTCTGCCATTGATTCCTCACCGTTCTAGGAATAGTGATTTGATGCTCTTTCAGGACATATTGAATATACCCTGATGTATCAAAGCCAGCTGGAGTCGTTCCTCCAAAAACATAGTTAGCACCTTCTAATGAGCGAGCTAATTGAAGGATAGAATCCACTGTTGAAGAATTCTCCATTTGCTGTGGAGCTTGCGGTTTTTGTTCTGAATTTTCCGTTAATTTATGGTATCTTTTTGCTCCAAGATAATGGTCGGTCGCCCATTTCGTTGTTAGTGATCGGTAAGCCACTCCCTTTGTTGAAGGAGTAGAGGCAAGCACTTGATTATTCCCTACATAAATCGAAGCAAAGGAAACCTTGCCAGATGAATCTTTAAAGAAAACAACATCTCCTGCTGCAAGATTTTTCTTTAGCACGGTTGACCCATTTTTCACTTGATCTGCTAATTTTCTCGGAACGGTGATTCCTACTTGTTGATGCAGATATTGAATAAAGCCAGATGTGTCAAAACCAGATTGAGGGCTTGTCCCTCCTAATTTATAGGGGGTTCCTATTAATTCGATAGCTTGCTGTGCCATGTTATTTCCTACGGATTGCGATTGAGCTTGGACATTCACAGAGAGTGTAAACAGTGGCAGTATCATGATGATGACCATCAATAAGCGTAGTCTTTGCATGAATAAAGGTGTATTCATATGATCCCCTCCTGTATATTCTAAGCTGTTATTCTATGGGACAAGAATATCGTATAGAAATTTTTTCTAGTTTCCTCTCTGCTGACTCTATCATAACAAGAATGATTGGCAAGGGCTACCGGCAATTGATACCAAAACATAGGTCACTGGACTGGGAAGTCTAATGACCTACGAAAGATAACATGCTACCTATAGCTGATGATTTACTGGTAGAGAGAAGGGAGGCGATCTTGAAATACAGGGATTTTGGAGCGCACCTCATTCACTTTTTCGAGCTGTAAAGAAACAAGATGGACTCCCTCTTCTTCCCCTGCAACTAAAAGCTGTTCTCCCCACGGGTCCACAACAGTAGAGTGACCACAAGAAACCACATTTCCAGCCTTGCCGCATCCATTATTAGCAACAATAAATACTTGGTTTTCAATCGCTCTGGCTTGGTTTAATGTAACCCAATGTTTACTTCTAGGATGGGGCCATTGGGCAGGAATAAAAATCACTTGCGCACCAGAAACAGCCTGTTTTCTAGCTAGCTCAGGAAACCTCAGGTCATAACAAATTTGAATCCCGCACTTCACTCCATCTAGTTCAAACAAGTGATTCTCCGCTCCAGGAGTAAAAAAATCAGGCTCTTTTCCTGGTGAGAAAAGGTGCGCTTTGTCATAAGCGTAGACAATCTGCCCCTCCCTATTGATCACATAGGCTCTATTATACAATTTCCCTTGATCTTCTAGCGCGATTGAACCGCCTACAATATGAACCTGATGCTTTTTCGCTGTAGCTTTCATCCATTCCAAGCATTCGTTTTGTTCCACTGATTGAGTGACTTCTTCAATATTCTCAGGAAAAAATCCAACATTCCATGTTTCTGGAAACATCAGCACATCGACCTTTTGTGCCATGATCTCATGGATCAACGACTCTAATCGCACTCTATTTTTCTGCGGCTGTCCTAAGAGCGTAGCTACTTGAAGAAGGGCAATATTCATGTAAAACACCTCGGTTTTTTTACTCCTATTATAACAGAATAATCCCTGCAATTCTCTTAGGCATACAAAATGTATGCCCTTATGATCGCAGGGATTCTATTACCATTTTAAGTAGATATGAAATTTATAGTCTTGTTCTATAAGCGTTAACCCTAATTGGTTTGATGATACATCAGCTTATATTCATTAGATAATGCCATAAACGCCTCTTTATCAACACGATCTAGTGCCTCGTCCATTTTTTTCTCTAGTTGTTGTTTTTTAAAGTGTAAGAGACAATGCTCTAAAAATAGTTGAGCGTATAGACCTTGTACAACTTCTTCAGAGGGCTGTTGCTTTATCTTTTTCTTTAGATCTCTTCTAAGCTTGTATTTCCGTCTATTGATTTCCAAGAAAAACGACCTCCTGCCTTGATACATTTCTTCCTATTTAAAAGTGTGTATACTTTTATATCGGCAGGGATTCGATTTTATCTTGTTACAATTTTTGGACAAGTTCATTTTGGAACATGAATTTCCTCAAGTTAGAAAATGCTATTCTGCATAATACATCAAAGCAAGTGCTCCAGGTCCCGTATGAGTGCTGATAACCGGAGTGGTATCAATAATAGAAATATCTGTGAAGCCACTCATCTTTGCTAATTCCTCTTTCAGTTGACGGGCTAGATCCTCTGCTTCGATTTGAGCAATTCCGATCCCTTTGATTGTTTTTCCTTTTGTTTCCTCTGCAAAGGTTTGGAGAAGAAACTTGATCATTTGTGCATAGGTTCTCACTTTCGTAATAGGAGTATAGACCCCATCAGCTAAGGAGGCAATCGGCTTAATACTTAAAAGTGTGCCAAGAAAAGCCTTGCCTCGACCGATTCGACCTCCTTTGACTAAATACTCTAGTGTATCCACCATTATATAGAGAGAGGAGTTTTCTCTGATTTTCTCTAATTTATGAAGAATGGCTTCAAGGCTTTCACCTCTTTGAGCCATTTTTGCCGCTTCAAGGACTTGAAAGCTTAAAGCCACTGAAATAAATTTGGAATCCACTACTGTCACATCTGAGCTCGTGATCTCTGCTGCACTGTGTGCTGAGGCGTATGTACCACTCATCCCAGCAGTCATGTGAATGGAGATGATTTGACTTCCATCTTGCCCTAAACGATCATACACATCAACAAAGGAACCAATAGCAGGCTGAGAACTTTTGGGTACGTCCTTAGCTACTTTTAGTTTATTTATAAACTCTGAGGGTGTGATATCAATCCGGTCTAGATACGATTCACCATCGATAGTCAGCGAGAGTGAAACCACTTCGATATTGTATTCCTCCAGGATCTCATTTGGTAAATCAACCGTTGAATCTGTCACAATTTTTATACTCATATCATCCCTCTTTTCTGATGTCTTGACAATTACTAATCTACACTATTTGTCCTATTTGTCAATAAGGGAATGCTTAAAGGCATATATCACAGCTTGGGTTCGATCATGGGCATCGAGCTTTCCGAGAATATTACTTACATGCGTTTTTACGGTTCGTAGAGCGATAAATAGCTCATCGGAGATTTCCTGATTACTCTTTCCTTCTGCCATTAATAATAAAATTTCTAGCTCACGACTGGTTAATTGTTCATGAGGCAACGTTTCTTTGGGCTTACGCATCTTGGACATCATTTTTCCAGTCACTTCAGGTTCTAGCACGGATTGCCCGCGGTATGTCGACCTTACAGCATCAGCAATCTCACTAGCCTTGGAGGTTTTTAGCATATAGCTTGTTGCCCCTGCTTCTAGAGCAGGATAGACCTTCTCATCATCCAAGTAGCTTGTCACAATGATGATTTTGGCTTCTGACCAGCTCTCCATAATTTGTTTGGTAGCTTCAATTCCGTCCATCTCAGGCATCACCAAATCCATTAAAATAATATCAGGACGGAGCTGAAGGGCTAAATCAACAGCCTGCTTTCCATTTTCCGCCTCACCTATCACCTCAATATCTGGCTGGGCGGATAAATAGGAGGTAACACCTATACGAACCATTTCGTGATCGTCTACAAATAGTACTTTTATCATTCATTATCACCCTTTAATTCAATCATGGGAACCTTAACCTCTAGGCGGGTTCCTTTTTCCTTGACACTCACGAGCTTCAGATTTCCTCCTACCTCTAAGGCTCTTTCATGCATGTTCTGTAGACCATATGAACCGGTTTTCGACTCCTCTACATCAAAGCCAACTCCATCATCCACAACGCGCAGGATAATAAAACCATCACGCTGAACCAAAAGAACTTCGATTGAATTTGCTTTGGCATGACGCAGTGTATTGGATAGAGATTCTTGAAGAATTCGAAAAAGATGATCCTCGATCCCCTTATCCATTTCGAATTCTTCAATTTTCCACTGTATTTTAAGTGGCACTTTTTGCACCAACTCAATTAATAGCTCCTGCATCCCCTCCTGAAGGGTTTTTCCTTTTAAAGCAACAGGCCGAAGATGGAGTAACAGAGCTCGCATTTCAAGCTGGGATTGCTGAATGGTTTGCTCAACCAGTTTAAGCTGTTTCGCTTCTACATCATTGGAATCATTGGAGGGCTCTTTGGCTTCATTCACTGCCGACATAAGCATGGAAGCAGCAAAAAGCTGCTGACTCACCGAATCATGTAATTCACGAGCCAACCGGTTCCTCTCTTGAGAAATCATTTCTTGTATTCGTTTTTCCAGATCCTCTGCTTTTTCATTAGCCAGCCTTTGGGATAGCTTTGTTTGTTCTATGATTTGTCTGTGGATTTTTTCCATACGAGACTCGATCAAGATCATCTCTTCGCCACTCGGATTATCAAAACGTCCACTAAATCGTCCTTGCTCTAATTCAAAAAGAGCCTCTGATATTTGCTGAAATTGAGCTTTCCAATACCATCCAAACCCAATGCCAAACCCTGCCGTAATAAGGATCAGGAACGCGGGGATCACCAATAAAAAGGGAAAATTGAAGAGCTCTTTTTCCCATAGGATCGACCAATCCTCCAAGGGAAATGCCATAAAAATAAGGATGCTGACCATAAGTGCTACGAAGAGGGCTAGAGCCAAACTCATGAGTAATTGACGCTGAACGGTACTCATATTCTCTTCACCTCAAGGTCTCCAGATAGGATGGACGTCATTATTTTTATCTTCTGTTCCGCTTGGTCATACTCAGGGGTTTGTATATGGAATGTCTGGTTGAAATACTGGTTATCCTCATATTGAAGAACGGTTGTCTTACCAAAAATAGTGGAATGATGAACACTTACCTCCACTTCGTAAGGAACTAATATTTGTATTCTGCCGATCATATGTCGGATACTAATCACCGATTCTCCTTTGGGTAAGACCGTATAGCTCAGGTCAATGATGGTATCTCCAATTCCACCTTGAATCGATATATCATTCCATTCGTAAACATGATCTGGTGTTCTTTGGACTCCAAGTAATTTATTGGTGAAGAGAGGCTCACGTCTTACAATAGGTTCGTTTCTTATCTTCTCTGATTGCATGACTTCAGGTTCAATAAAGGACGGGTGCTGTTTAGATTTTCTAAACTGCTTTAGTAAATAAATAAGAAAGATAATCAGAAAAATCTTAAAGGTAACCATATTCAAGATCGTAATAGCGACAATAACGATCCCAAACCAAAAAAGAATTTTTCCTCTTGTCTTCGTCATCCTCCTATAGCCATAGGTAATGCTAAAAAATGAAAAAATAAGAAAAACGATAGGTTGACCATTAAAAAAAGATAATTCAATTAATAATAAGACAATACCCAGTAGAACAAGTCCATTAAAATCTTCCGTTTTGAACCTATTTAACATGGTCTCCCTCCTCTCGGTGATCATATCCACTACTTATATGAGCGCATCTATCCTCATCGATTCACAAAAGAAAGATACAATTTTGTTAGTGCTAAAAAGGCGCAGTTAACTACGCCTCCTATTAGAATATCATGTTTGGACTAGGAAAGAGAATGACTTTCTCCTTTTTGAATCTCTTTTTCTAATTGAGCAATTCGGGAATCGATGGTATTGCGATAATAGGAAGAGTTCACTTGATGTTCCACTCTTTCTAAATAATTTTCAATTTCCTCGAATTTAGAGAAATGATTGGTTTCATCAACAGTATCAAGAACCTGGTTCATACGGTGCTGAGCACGAGCAATATTTTCTCTTCCCATTAGCTCCATACGTTTGATATACATATCCTTTAATTTGTTTTTCATTTCATCATACTTTCTCTCAAGCGCAGTAAGCTGTTGAGAGGCTTGTTGTAGAGAATCCTTCAAGCGGGCTGCACGTTGCTCCTGCTGCGCTTGTTCCTCCACAATATAATGATGAAGCTCCATTTCACCCGCTTTAGATGCCACTTCTGCTTGTTTTGCTCTTCTTTCAGCTAATTCTTGCGCCTTACGATGCTCGCGTGTAAATTCTTCCTTCAATCTATATTGACGTTCTACAAGCTTGCGTACTTTTTCTACTTCCTGCTCGCTTTGTCTAAGATAGTGATTAAGCAGGGCAATTGGATTTTTCTGCTCTTTTTGATCTAATACCTCGTGAAAATCGGCTGATATCGCATTTTTTATTCTTGAAAATATACTCATTTTTCTTCTCCCCTTTACTTCATTTTTTTCTTCTTGTATAAAAATTATGTTCCGTTCATTTCTAGAGTTGTTTTAGTTCTGACCATTGCTTCTCAAAATTAGTAAATGGATCATTTTCTTCTTCAACAACGGGCTTTTCTTCGATTTGATTCCACTTGCGGTAAACTACATAGAGGACATAGACAGCAGCTACACCGACCACTGCCGGAATGTTAGAAGCAGTGAAGGCGAAAATAATGCACCCGATGATTGCCCACATCACCTTCTTTACTCCGCTTTCTGTCTTGAGAAACTCTTTTGCCACAAAATACAGAAGAATTAATGTGATGCCCAGTCCAATCATGGGACCAAGATTTGCTAAGGCAACGATGGTTGCAATCGCTCCAACAATAAATAGACCAAATTTTTTCATTTGAATGACCTCCTTTCTTATATCCTTATCTTACCGATTTCTTTTGAACTCCATAACGAACCTCAGCGCGATTTTGAAGTAGTACCTAAGACGTAGACAAGATCGCCCTTGAGTGTGAACATATGAAAAAAAGCAAAAGCAAAGGATTTCTCATCCCCTGCTTTTGCTTCCTGATTATGCTTACGAAATACTCTTAATGATGGATAACACATCACTTGGTCGATTAGCCAAATAATCGGGTCTTCTGCTCTTTAGTAATTCCAGTGAATCAAAGCCCCAAGCAACTGAAATAATTTTGATCGGTATTTGTCTACAGGCTTCAATATCCCGAATCTCATCTCCAATATACAAGATATCATTAGGGCGCAGCTTGTGTTGTCTACAATACCTGTGCATTGATTTATGTTTACCAAATAGATTCTTTTCTGACACAATATGATCGAAATAATCGAGATTATGTTTCGTTAAAAAAGATTGAATATTTTCTACTGAGTTTGATGAAATAATCGAGAGTACATAGCCTTCTTTCTTTAACTTGATGAGTACCTCCTTGATTCCATCAAAGGTTTTTAATAAATGGATATTCTTTTTATATAGTCCCATCGTTTCAAGGATGAGTTGCGGTATCCTGTATAATGGAATTCCTATTTTTTTAGTCTTTCTTTTATAGGAAGGTTATTCATTTCTCGCAGTTCTTCAATCGTGATGGTTCTATAGTGGTATTTCTGAGCAAGCTCATTATAAATCACTAAAGATAAATCGATTGAGTCTGCAATGGTACCATCAAAGTCAAAAATAACGTGTTTGAACATCATAGCCTCCTTGGAACAGCTCCATGCCACACGAGCGTGCTTGCTGGCTTCTTCACTACTTGCTGCGAATATCTACAATCATCCCCTGCCCCTGCTCCTCATTCATCACTTTCAACACAAGCTCGGCTGATTGATCAGCGCTCAGTAATTGCCCCTCCTCTTTTAGGGCAATAAAGCGATCAACATCTCGAAAATGTTCTTTCTGTGTTGAACGTATCTCTACCTGCATCTGCGTATCAACTACGCCAGGAGCAATGGATAACATTTTTACTGGATATGGCTGTTGCTCTTGTTCTGTTCCTACACATCTTGTAAATAAATCTACCCCTGCTTTTGCTGAACAATACGAGCTCCAGCCAAAGTATGGTTTCTTTCCAGCTCCTGAAGAAATAGTAACGACTCGTTTTTCTACAGGTAGGTGAAGAAAATGAGAAACAAAAGCAGAGGTTAAAATCATCGGAGCAATAAGGTTAATATTCATATTTTGAATAATTTCTTCCGATTTACAATATTCAATCGGCTTAACGGGTGTTAATATTCCCGCATTATTAATCAATGTTATTGCTTCAATCTCCTCCATAGGAATTGTACGAAAAACATCCTTCATAAACTCCTCAAGCTGCTCCACTTGAGATAAATCAAACGGATAGTAATTGAGGGCTACTCCCCTTTGATCGGCTAGTTGCATTAACGATTGATTAAGCGTTCTGGAGATACAAATCAGATGATGATCTTCTTTCAATAATTGTTTCGCCATCGCTTCCCCAAGGCCACGCGAAGTACCAGTAAGGATAAAATACTTCATTACTCCTGCCCTCCCTTTTGAATGATTGATTTTAGGTCGGTTTACAGTGCCTTAATTTCTTCATGAGATGGAAGAGCTGCGATTGCTCCCATCTTGGTACAAACTAATGCGCCCACTTTGTTAGAAAATTGAATCACCTGTTCTAGGCGGCTAAAATCTTTGAATATCGCTGGAAGATCTTGTTCTTGTGCAAATTGGTATAAGGTAGCTCCGACGAAGGCATCTCCTGCACCCGTTGAATCGATCGATTTAATCGCTACACTCCCCACAGTCGTTGATTCCGTTCCGTTAGATAAGAAGGTTCCCTTAGAACCGAGAGTAACGGTAATCACTTTCCCCCCTAATTGATGCAATGTCTGAACACCCTTCTTCAGGTCTTGTTCTCCCGTAATGATAGAGAGTTCCTCTTCACTCACTTTGACAAAATCCGCTAGAGCTATTCCCTGCTTGGCTAACTCGATAAACTCCTTCTCTCTTGTAGCCCACAGTGCGTCTCTGTAGTTAGGATCGAAAGAAATCATCTGATTGTTTTCCTTGGCTAGCTGCATTAAAGAAAAATACGTCTTAACCGATTCACCACCTAACAATGCCGTGGCAGAACCAAAATGAAGGATTTTCGCTTGTTGGATTTTATCTATGTCGAGTTCTTCCAAGGATAGTTTTTCATCCGCTCCCCTTGAAAAAACAAAATCACGTTCTCCATTAGATTGAAGCGACACATAAGCCATAGTCGTCATGATACTCGGATCTTTCAGAATCATACTTGTATCCACCTGAGCCTGTTCGATGGTTTCGATTAAGAATTCACCAAAGGGATCACTTCCTACTTTACCAACAAAGGCAGCTTTTCCACCCAGTTTCGCAATAGCCGCCGATACATTAGCGGGAGCCCCGCCAGCCTGCTTGAGGAAATTAGCCCCTTCTTTCAAGCTCACATTGATATCCGTACAAAAAAAATCAATTAATAATTCACCAATACACACCACTGAATTCGATTGTGTCATTACCTAGATCCTCCATCTATCACGTTTTTTAAAAAATCAAAATACTAACTTCCATTCATTCTACCAAACCCCTATTCGTTGAACAAGATTGAAAAAGTTTGACAGCCCTTTCAAATATGAACAAAATAAAAAACACCATAGGTTCACATTTCCATTCCCTAAGGTGATTTTTATCATATTTCATATGCATATTTGTATGGTACTCTATACACGACAGATATCTCTCGGACAATTTTCACAATGACAGATTTCTCTTAGGTACTCTAAGTCATGTACAGTAATATACCCCAATTCATTTGTAATAATATCCTGCTTAGCCAAATCTCTCAGCATACGGTTAACACTTTCACGAGTTGCACCAATCATATCTCCTAACTCGTTATTCGTGATTCTTCGATCGATTTTGATTCCAGTGCCTATGTCTTTGCCACATGTATTCGTCAAACGAATCAAAGTAGAACAAAGAGCTCCTGTTTTTCCGTAAAGCATCAAATCACGAAACTTTGACTGCGTAATACGGTGCATCAAGCCCATCCATTTCATAAACTCCACAGCTAAATCACCATGCTGCCATAACAGGATCTCTAAATCCCTTTGCTGAATCACCCCAAGAACACAATCAGTCATGGTTTCTGCATTAAAAGAATATCTCAACTCTCCAAAGCTTGAGATTTCTCCAAACATATCTCCTTCTTTGAACAGATATAAGACCAGGTTTCTGCCATCTTCAGTAGGTTTGGTGATCTTAATCTGACCTTGCTTCACATAATATAACTTATCTGTTACATCTCCCTCTCGAAATAAATGCATATTTGCAGGAGATTTCAACTCATACATAATCGTTTCTAATTTATTAAAGTTATCTTGTGAAAAAGAAGAGGTGTTTTTCACAAGGTACGGACATTGCATTGTCGTTTGGGTATCTTTCATTATAAAATACCTCCTTTTGCTCTTTGTAACTATAATATCAGATTCCACGAAGAAAAGGTGTGACAAAAATCACACTTATGAGAGCATTTTTTCCTATTTTCTGTGATGTAAATTACAGAATTCTATTTGGAAGCCCTTTATAGTTGAGCTAAGGAGGTGATTCAAAATGCTTACAGGAGTGATCTTAGATTGGGATCGCGCTCAAAATATAGATTTCCCGGTAAATGGCTTTCTCCCCTTTGAAGGAGAATTACTCATTGAACGCCAAATTAAAGAGATGTCTAAAATTTGTGAAGAAATTATCTTAGTTACGAACCAACCCATGGTCTACCTTCCTATTCTAGATAAAAAAATTCGGATTATCACCTCCTCTTCTATAGGAAAAGGAGCTTTAAGCGGGATGCATGCTGCGTTTTCGTTATCAACATACAATCATTTGTGGATGGTCAATTCAGATATGCCTTTTATTTGTTCACGAGCGGCTCAGTTCTTATATGATGTAAAACAAGAGAAAGAATTCGACGCTGTCATCCCCATGATTAAAAATAAGGTAAATCCCTACCATGCTGTGTATGACAAGTCTTGTCTACAAGCCATTGAAACCATGTTAAAAAGAAATTATCAGAACCCTCTAGAAATACTCAGTCAGATTCATTGGCAAGGGATTAGCAGTTCTCAGTTTTTAGAACATAAGATAGATGTAACCTTTATTTATTCGATTAAAACATTACAAGATTATCAAGTTGCCATTAAAGCATAATGGCAGCTTTTTTTGTGCGCAAAAATAAGTTTCGGACATAGTGATTTACATCACAGTATGTGTGTGGCATTTGACCTATGATGGAAAAAATGAACTACAGTAAAAATCATTGTCCCCAAACAACCACACTTGTTTTTATTTTCTATTTTATTTCCTAATTGCTAAAGATGATTAGAAAAGACAAAAAAGATTTTGGATAATTTCGAATTCTGTATATTGATCACATTGATCTAGATGGTTTTAATCCAAATCCAGAGAACACAATTAATCCCATATGGTTCATAAGAACATACTCTAAAAAGGAAGGGGGAACACTTAGGATGAGTTCAAAAAATAACTGAATACATTTCAGTGTAACAAAGAAACAAAAAGGACTTCAATGATCTATGTAACAACATGAATTTGTGAAACAGTTCACAAATTAGTAACATTATCCTGTTTTTTAGTGACGCAAATCACATTAGCCCTGTCACACTATTAGTATAGTTAAGGTGAAAGAAATATATAGAAAGCTTAGGAGGAATGAGAGATGGCCATACAACAAAAGCAAAATACGGAAGAGAACACTCTATCACGGACAATTGACCAATTGGTGGAGAACGCGCAAAAGGCAAGTGCAGAGTATATGAAGTTAGATCAAGAAAAAATCGATGAAATTGTTAAACAAGCTGCACTAGCCGGATTAGGTCGCCATATGGAATTAGCCAAACTGGCACATGAGGAAACAGGTCGAGGAGTATATGAGGATAAGATTATCAAAAACATCTTCGCTACTGAGTACATTTATCACAATATTAAGTACAACAAAACAGTTGGTATTATTGGTGAAAACAAATATGAAGGAATCACTGAAATTGCCGAGCCTGTGGGAATTGTAGCAGGTGTAACTCCAGTGACCAACCCAACCTCAACGACGATGTTCAAAGCCTTAATCAGCTTAAAAACAAGAAACCCAATCATTTTTGCCTTTCACCCTTCTGCTCAAAAAAGTAGCGTAGAAGCTGCTCAAACACTGAGAGATGCTGCCGTTAAAGCTGGAGCACCTGAACATTGTATTCAATGGATCGCTAGTCCCTCTATTGAAGCAACCCAGCTCTTAATGAATCATCCTGGAATTGCTATTGTCTTGGCAACAGGTGGTTCTGGAATGGTTAAATCGGCTTACAGTACAGGTAAGCCTGCCCTTGGCGTAGGTCCTGGTAACGTACCATGCTACATTGAGAAAACAGCCAATGTGAAGCGCGCCGTAACAGATCTTATTCTTTCTAAGACTTTCGACAACGGAATGATTTGTGCCTCAGAACAAGCTGTGATCGTAGATAAAGAAATTTATCAAGAAGTAAAGGATTATATGAAGGAAAATAATTGTCATTTCCTTTCAAAAGCAGAAATTAAAAAAGTAGAAGGACTTGTCATTAATCCTACAACTTGTGCCGTAAACGGAAAAATCGTTGGACTTCCAGCAGCTAAAATCGCTGAAATGGCAGATGTACAAGTACCCGAAGGAACAAAAATCCTGATTGCTGAATTAAACGCAGTAGGTCCAGAAAATCCACTATCTCGTGAAAAATTAAGTCCTGTCCTTGCCTTCTTTAAAGTAAATAGTACAGAGGAAGGAATTCGTCGAGCAGAAGAAATGGTCGAATTCGGTGGAATGGGTCACTCAGCTGTTATTCATTCTACAAATGAAGAAGTCATTCACGAATTTGGACGTCGCCTTAAAACAGGTCGTTTAATTGTAAATTCACCATCTTCTCAAGGAGCCATCGGTGATATCTACAATGCATACATGCCTTCACTGACTTTAGGCTGCGGAACATTTGGTTCCAACTCTACAACGTCAAACGTATCAGCGGTCAATCTTATTAATGTCAAACGATTAGCGAAAAGGACAAATAATATGCAATGGTTTAAAGTTCCACCAAAAATCTATTTTGAAAAAGGTGCTACGAAATACTTAGAAAAAATGCCTAATATCAGCAGAGTGTTCATCGTTACAGATCAAGACATGGTTCGCTTTGGTTATGTTGATCGCGTATTATACTACCTGCGTAAAAGATCTGATCTTGTTCAAGTCGAAGTATTCTCTGATGTAGAGCCAGATCCATCCTTCGAAACTGTCATGAGAGGGACAGAGAAAATGATGAAATTCCAGCCGGATGCTATTATTGCACTAGGTGGAGGATCACCAATGGATGCTGCTAAAGGAATGTGGTTATTTTACGAATATCCAGATGTTGACTTCCAAGGAATTAAGCAAAAGTTCTTAGATATTCGCAAACGTATCTACAAATATCCAAAGCTTGGTGAAAAGACTAAATTTATTGCGATCCCAACCACTTCTGGAACAGGATCTGAAGTGACTTCCTTCTCTGTTATTACAGACAAAGAGAGCGGTACGAAATATCCATTAGCCGATTACGAGCTAACTCCACACGTCGCAATCGTGGACCCAGATTATGTGCTTACTCTTCCGAAAACAGTCACTGCTGATACGGGAATGGACGTTTTAACCCATGCGATTGAAGCGTATGTATCAAATATGGCAAATGATTACACTGACGGGCTTGCCATCAAAGCAATCCAGCTTGTCTTTGAATACCTACCTCAAGCTTATCATAATGGTCAGAATGAAAAGGCAAGAGAAAAAATGCACAATGCTTCTACGATAGCTGGAATGGCATTTGCTAATGCCTTCTTAGGAATAAATCACAGCTTAGCACACAAATTAGGAGCAGAGTTCCATATTGCACACGGTAGAGCAAACACAATCTTAATGCCACACGTCATCCGATTTAACGCTCAAAAGCCGACAAAATTTGCTGCATTCCCTAAATATGAATACTTTGTAGCAGATCAAAAATATGCTGAAATTGCTAAAGCATTAGGCCTTCCTGCGAAAACAGTTGAAGAAGGTGTAGAGAGCTTAATCAATGCTATCATCGGCTTGGCTACAGAATTAAATATTCCTATGAGCATTGCAGAATGTGGTATTGATCAAAAAGAATTTGAAGCAAAAGTAGACCTTCTGGCAGATCGTGCTTTTGAAGATCAATGTACTCCAGCTAATCCGAAAATGCCACTTGTCACTGAGCTTGCTCAAATCTACCGCAATGCTTACAACGGAGTGAAAGGAAAAGAATAAAAGGAGTGAGAAAAGATGAATCAATGGAAAGGATTTAAAACAGGTAAATGGATGGATGAAATCAATGTACGTAATTTCATTCAACTTAACTGGACCCCTTATGAAGGAGATTCCTCCTTCTTGGAGTCCTACCTCCAAAACCAATCAATTATGGGATAAGTGTTTAGAACTACTTGAGCAGGAAAGAAAAAATGGTGGAGTGCTTGATGTTGACACCAAGACTGTATCTACCATTACTTCTCATGCACCTGGATATATAGATGAAGCCTTAGAAACAGTTGTGGGTCTTCAAACAGACGCCCCACTTAGAAGGTCAGTTCAGCCTTCGGCGGTATTCGCATGGCAAAAGATGCTTGTTCAGCTTATGGATTTACTCTCGACTCTGAAGTGGAAAGAATCTTCACTGATTATCGCAAAACTCACAATCAAGGAGTTTTCGATGTCTATACTCCTGAAATGAAAGTAGCGAGAAAAGCAGGAATTATTACGGGCTTACCTGATGCCTATGGTCGTGGAAGAATTATCGGCGATTATAGACGCGTGGCACTATATGGTGTCAACTTCTTAATTGAACAGAAAAAGAAAGATTTAGAAGGATTAAATAACGAGCAAATGTTAGATGAAGTGATCCGTGATCGCGAAGAACTAACAGAACAAATTAGATCCTTACAGGAATTAAAACAAATGGCTGCCAGCTATGGATTCGATATCTCCAATCCAGCGCAGGATGCAGTTCAAGCTATTCAGTGGCTATATTTTGCTTACCTTGCTGCTATCAAAGAACAAAATGGAGCAGCCATGAGCTTAGGGCGTGTGTCTACTTTCTTAGATATTTATATCGAAAGAGATCTAAAAGCAAACAAGCTGACAGAACAAGAAGCACAGGAGCTTATCGATCATTTTATTATGAAGCTTCGATTGGTTAAATTCCTGAGAACTCCAGAGTATAACGAATTATTTAGTGGAGACCCTACTTGGGTTACAGAATCAATCGGTGGAATGACGATGGATGGCAGACCGCTAGTCACTAAGAATTCTTTCCGCTTTCTGCATACATTAGATAATCTTGGTCCAGCTCCAGAACCAAACTTAACTGTTCTTTGGTCTACTGAGCTTCCAGAGAAATTTAAGATCTATTGTGCTCAAATGTCGATTAATACAAGTTCCATTCAATATGAAAATGATGACATTATGAGACCTGAATTTGGCGATGACTATGGGATTGCTTGTTGTGTATCTGCAATGAAAATTGGAAAGCAAATGCAATTCTTTGGTGCACGAGCAACCTAGCGAAAGCCTTGCTTTATGCCATCAACGGTGGAATTGATGAAGAACAAAAAATGCAAGTAGGTCCTAAATTTGAACCAATCACAAATGAATATTTGGATTATGATGATGTGATGGAAAGATACGAGAAGGTCATGGATTGGTTAGCCGGCTTGTATATCAATACATTAAATGTGATCCATTATATGCATGATAAATACTCCTACGAGCGTATTGAAATGGCATTACACGATAAGGAGATTGTTCGAACAATGGCTTGCGGAATTGCGGGTCTTTCCGTTGCAGCAGACTCACTAAGTGCCATTAAACACTCTAAGGTTAGAGTCATACGAGATGCGAACGGTTTAGCTGTCGATTATCAAGTAGAAGGAGAATATCCTCAATTTGGGAATGACGATGACCGTGTTGATGAAATTGCAACTTACCTAGTTACTTCCTTTATGGAAAAGCTAAGAAATCACAAAACGTATCGAAACGCGATTCCTACACTATCTGTATTGACCATTACATCCAATGTAGTTTACGGTAAGAAAACAGGAAATACACCTGATGGAAGAAGAGCTGGTGCTCCATTCGCCCCAGGAGCGAATCCGCTTCATGGACGTGATCGTAACGGTGCCATCGCCTCTTTGAACTCCATCTCGAAAATTCCTTATGAAGATTCATTAGATGGTATTTCGTGCACCTTCTCTATCGTTCCTAAAGCATTAGGAAGAGAAGAAGAAACACGAAACCAAAATTTAAGTGCTATTCTTGACGGTTATATCAGTAAAACAGGGCACCATATTAATGTGAATGTCTTTAACAGAGAAACACTGGAAGATGCTATGAACCATCCTGAGAAGTATCCTCAGCTAACCGTTCGTGTTTCTGGATATGCCGTTAACTTTATCAAGCTAACAAAAGAACAACAATTAGATGTCATTTCGCGAACGTTCCACGAAAAGGTGTAACGGTTACTAGATAGATCAAAGGAGAGATTCACTATGAAAGGGCGTATTCATTCTATAGAAACATGTGGGACTGTCGATGGTCCAGGGATCAGATTTGTCATTTTCATGCAAGGATGCCTACTACGTTGCAGATATTGTCACAATCCAGATACCTGGGACTTTCAAGGTGGTCAGGAAATATCCGTAGAGGAACTCATGAATCGTATTGAACGATACGCCCCTTATATGAAGTTTTCTGGAGGAGGAGTTACGGTTAGTGGAGGAGAACCACTTCTTCAGCTTGAGTTTATTACGCATTTCTTTAAAGAATGTAAGAAACGAGGAATTCATACAGCTCTTGATACTTCAGCAGGCTGTTTAACAGGAAACATAGAACAGATCAAGGGCGTAGATGAATTATTACACTATACAGATCTCGTATTATTAGATATTAAACTAATGGATGAGGATAAGCACCGTCAATTAACGGGAGTAGCCAATCAAAAAATCCTGCAATTTGCTCGTACCCTTTCGGAAAAGAAAGTCGATGTGTGGATCAGACACGTATTGGTACCCGGCATCACTGACGATGAGAAAGATCTGAATGACTTAGCTCGATTTATTCAATCTCTATCTAATGTAAAAAAAGTGGAGGTCCTGCCCTATCACCAAATGGGCGTCTACAAATGGAAAGAATTAGGACTCACTTATACCTTAGATCATGTCGTTCCTCCATCTGATGAGGAAGTTCTTCGAGTATCAAAGCTGTTATCTTCTCAAATCTCTCCTACTTGATTCCTACGTCTATAAACAGAGGAGATTACGTATGAAAAAAATAAAAAATCGTTGGTTCATCGCTCTTGCTGCTGTTGGTGTACACATCTCTATAGGCTCTGTCTACGCTTGGAGTGTATTTACCAAGCCTTTAATGAATCAATTTTCATGGAGCCTGAAAGAAGTTTCACTGACCTTTAGTATCGCCATTCTTTTCTTAGGGTTATCAGCGTCCTTTATGGGGCATTTTGTAGAGAAATATGGACCTAGAAGATCAGGTATCATCGCTGCTACTTTCTTCGGTCTCGGAATTGCAGGATCTGGTTTGGCTATTATGGCTGAATCCTTACTTCTGCTTTATCTGTTTTATGGTGTATTTGGAGGAATTGGGCTGGGGATCGGTTATATCACTCCAGTTTCTTCCTTGGTGAAATGGTTCCCCGATCGACGAGGGTTAGCGACTGGACTAGCCATTATGGGATTTGGCTTTGCTTCTCTGATTAGTAGTCCTATTCTTGCTAGATTGATAGATCAACTCGGTTTATCGCTCACCTTCTTCATTGCAGGAGCCGTCTATTTCTGTGTGATGATTTTAGCAGCAAGCTATCTAGAAGCTCCTCCAGAGGGATGGGCACCAGCTGCTGCCACAAGTAAGGAAAACTCACCTTATACAGTACAAGTCAAAGAAGATTTATCTCAGCTTACTGCGAATGAAGCGGTCAAAACAAAACGTTTTTGGGCATTATGGATTATGTTATTTATAAATGTTACTTGTGGTATTGCCATCATCTCTGTTGCCTCTCCAATGGCACAAGAAATTGCTGGAATGTCTACTATTGCAGCAGCCAGCATGGTAGGTTTGATGGGATTATTTAATGGATTAGGAAGGATCGGATGGGCTACGATTTCTGATTATATCGGCAGACCCAATGTCTATACCATCTTCTTCCTGATTCAGATCGCAGCCTTTATGTTACTCCCATCCTTAACCACTGCCATCGCTTTTCAAATCGCTATTTTCTTAATCATGAGCTGTTATGGTGGAGGTTTCTCTTCCATTCCTGCTTATATTGGTGATCTATTTGGAACAAAGCAATTAGGAGCGATCCATGGATATATCTTGACAGCCTGGGCTTCTGCTGGTTTAGCAGGACCATTACTTGCTTCATGGATCAGAGAAACCACAAATAGCTATACAGCAACACTGACTATTTTTGCTATGCTATTTGTCGTCGCTTTCCTCATTTCTATGTTGATCCGCTTAGACATTAATCGGCTTCGAAAAGCAAATCAAGCCCTTAATGTACTCTCGAAGCAGTAGGTCTACTCAGTAGTAAGTAAATACAGAAATCATTAATTAGAACAGCAGCTCCTCCCATTAGAGGATCTGGCTGTTCTATTTCTGTTATACTTCCCATTCATCTTTTAATTGTTGATACAGAGCTAATAGAAAGGAAGTCGATGCTTCCATTGTTTTGGAAGAATACTCTAAATCAAGAACTTTGATAAAATGTGCAGCGATCGTCTTGCTATACTCTTCTTCTTTCTCCTTGGTTAAGGTAGACAGTCTCTCGATAAAACTATTCAGCAATTTCCAATCCTCTATTTTTATATGCTGCTTTTGATATTCGGTCAGACACCATTCAGTGGGGATCGTAGCTGCCCTTTTCTGTAAAAGCTTCTCTTTTTGTTCCTTGTCCTTTTGACGGATTTTCCCCTCATCCAAAACAACAATGGTTCCAGCTATCATATCTCCTATTCTTTTTTCCTTGGAATGAAAAAAAGAAACTAAGCCACCTAAGAAATAAAAGCTTGGCAGCATATCAATAATGCGAAAGAAGTTACGTAAGACAGAGGAAAGGAATGTCAATGCCTGACCGTTTTCTTGAATCACGCGGATTCCCATTACTTTTTTCCCTACGGTCTGTCCTCCATTGGCATATTCCATGATGATAAAATATCCGACTAGAAGTATTGCTAGAGCAATAAGAACGATCGAAATGATATATCCTTGTATCCATTCTGCTCCATCATATGTTAAAATTGTAACAAGAAGAGCAATATAGGCGACAATACTAATCACTGCAATAATGAGTACATCAATCACATGTGCGGCAACTCTACTCCCAATCCCTGCTGTTTTAAATTGGAGCTGTACATGTTCAGGGGTGACAACGCTTGTTTTATTTTGCCAATGTTGAGTCATGAAATCATCACTCCTTCGTGTGTAATGTAGAATTTCATTAATAGAAAGGAAGGGCACTATTGAAACTATCTTTTTTTATCAAGGAGAACAAGGAAACTTGGTCTCAGTTAGAAACCCTCATACATAAATTTCAAAAGAAACAGAAGGAAATAAGCGCAGAGGATATTGACCTGCTTACTTCTCTCTACAAGCAAATCTCTACCCATGTTTCCTATGCACAAACCTATTTTCCAACGGATGAGATTACGATCTATTTGAATGAACTTATCACTCAAGCACATCATATTTTATATAAAGAACAGTTTAAAAGTAAGCATCAGCTAGCTTACTTCTTCAAAGAATATTTCATTACTTTAATCAGAAAAAGACATCTTTTTATTCTCTTTGCTTTTCTTCTTTTTTTCATTGGAGCCTTGTCAGGATATATTGCGGTTCAACAAGACCCCTTAAATGTGTATGTGATCTTACCTGCTCAAATTGCCGAAAATGTAGACCCTCACCGCGTAGGTGAAGGACATGACCAGATTAGTAATCCCTTAATGTCTTCCGCTATTATGCTTAATAACATCAAAGTAGCGATTATGGCTTTTGTCGGGGGAATCACTTTCGGGCTCTTTACGATTTACGCGATGCTTTATAATGGATTAATTGTCGGAGCCTTAGCCGCCGTCTTTCACCAAGCAGGAAAAAGCTATATTTTTTGGGCCTATATTCTGCCACATGGAATCATTGAATTAACGGTTATTTTTATCGCGGGTGGAGCTGGACTTTATATGGGGTACAGGATGTTCGTACCTGGTTCCTATCCTCGATTCAAGCAATTACGTATCTCGGCGCTCGAATCCCTCCAGCTTTTGCTTGGAACGATTCCTCTGTTTGTCATTGCGGGAATCATTGAGGGATATATTACCCCATCACAGCTTTCTTTAGAAGCAAAGTATGCTTTTGCTATCAGTACTCTTCTCTTCCTTGTGATGTACTATTTATACGGTCTGTCACAACATTATAAATCATTGCGAGATCATAAAATGTCGCGCGCTTTCGCTTCTAAGTAACTATTTAATGTTGATAAAGCCAATTGGTTAGCAGGGACATCGAGCACACGGATGCCATTGCTAGCCATTTTTGTTGTGTACTCATGGCGATCCATTGAAAATTTATAAGCTAGACTTTTAATGTAAGCATCTTGTGAACTCTCAATGTGCTTCTGGGTCCATTGATATAGGACGGGGTCCCTTAAGGACAATAACAAAAGAAGATGCTGTCTTCTAAATCTGCTCAACGTTGGAGCCAAATGCTTTTCAAATAGATAGTTTTCCATATCCGAAAACAATACCATAAAGCTTCTTTTTTTATGATGCCTTTGAAGCATTTCAAAGGTAATTTGATAATTTGACTCTACAAAATCACTACTGAGAGAATAGATCGATTCTAAAATAAGGTTAAGATGGGACATTCCTTTCCCAAAGGGAACATAGGCTTTTATCTGATCAGAAAAAGCAATAAGTGACACTTGATCTCCTTGGCGTAATGCCACTGTTGCCAGAATACAAGCAGCTTCGATCGTTCGATCTAATTTGGTTTGGTTTTCTAATTCAACTCCCATCATCCTTCCGCAATCTAGAAGAATGGTGACACTTTTCCCTTTTTCAGGCTGAAAACGTTCGTCATCAGTTTATGCTGTCGTGCAGAAGCTGTCCAGTTAATAAAGCGAGGGTCATCATCAGGCACATATTCCCGAATAGAATTAAATTCAGACCCTGTTCTTATTCTCCTATTCACTTTCTTGCCCTCTAAAATCAGTTCTTCCTGCGTTGAAGCAAGATATCCTCTGACAGATGAAAGGTCTGGATAAACTTTCACTTCATGCGTTTGTTCTATTTTTGATTGTTTCATCCATAGTCCCAATCCACCCCAATAACGAAAATACAGGTAATTGAGCTGAAATTGTCCTCTTTCTTTGGCACGTACCTGATATTGAACGTACGTCGATGGCTTGGTCAAACTTCCTTCTACTATTCCCGGATGCTCAAATTCGATTGGGAAATCATCCGTCACGGAAAAAGAAAGAGGCTGACCCGATTCATTGATGATTTCAATTGCCGCCTCAATTTCTTCCCCTACATCTACCTTTTCAGGAAAATGCCTATTTATGCGAAGCTGCTTCTGCTTTGGCAGCATATAGAGATCAATACAGCTTAGAAGAAGAATAAGACCGTTAAACACTACTAATAAATAAAGACCTCCTTCAAAAAAAGCGCCGATCGAGATGAAAATCATTCCACCAAGCAGCAAGATAATAAGACGCTTGGTAGGAACAATAAAATTTTCAATCTTATTAACGAGGAACTGGAATAGAGGCCAACGTTTCTTTGATGATTTGGTCACTTGATCCTCCCTCCAGTTCTACTTGAGGTGTGACAATAATACGATGTCGCAAAACAGGTAAAGAGATCACCTTCACATCATCAGGGGTGACATAATCGCGCCCTTCAAGTAAAGCCCATGCCTTACTTGCCATTAAGAGAGCAATACTGGCACGTGGCTCGCACCCAATTGAATTCGATTGGATTCTCTCGTCCTTCTAATAATAGAGGTGATGTAGTCGATGATGGAGTCCTCTACCACAACCTTTTCCAGCTCTTGACGCTTGCTTCGTAAATCATCAATGCTAAAGATCTCCTCTAGCTTGCTTTCTGCTTTCTCGTAATAAGGTGTATAAGATGAAAGGATGGCTTTCTCTCCCTCTAGTGTGGGATAGTCAATAATAATCTTAAAAAAGAAACGATCTAATTGAGCCTCAGGTAAACGATAGGTCCCCTCATACTCAACCGGATTTTGAGTGGCAATAACGAAAAAAGGATCTGGCAGCGGATAGGTTTCGCCATGGATGGTGACCTGCCGCTCTTCCATTGCCTCTAACAGTGCCGCTTGAGTTTTGGGTGGGGTTCGGTTGATCTCATCCGCTAGCAGCCAGTTTGTAAATACAGGACCTTTAATCGTTTCAAATCGATTTTCCTTCATATTAAAAATCATATTTCCTGTCACATCACTCGGCATCATGTCTGGTGTAAACTGAATACGCTTGTATTGTCCGCCCAATAATGTCGCCATGGTTTTCACCATTTTAGTTTTCCCTAAGCCTGGTACCCCCTCCAGTAAGACATGCCCACCGGCTAGGAAAGATGCCAGCATCAGCCTTATATTTTGTTGTTGACTAAAAATGATGGAGTCCATTTTGGTTAACACTCTTTCCATCTCTCTCACTCCTTCTCCAAACGTTGAATTACTTTAGATATTGATACACTGTCCTGCAAAAATGGCTTTGTTGCATAGCTAACCGACTGCTTGCGCTCCTCTAGCATCCGTAGCACGCGATGAAGTTCGTCTACCTGCTGCTTCTCCCATTTTCGCTCAGCCATTGTTAAAATCTGATCCATTGAGCTTGAGGCTTGAATTCCCCATTTTTGATGCAATAAATAATACAGATATCTTTCTTGATGCAGCAGGGCATCCTTTGTCAGCTTCTTCACTCCATACCAATTCGCGGTAGCTAATAAGGTTTCATCTCCTCTTCTCACGTTCCATTCACGCAAGACTAGTATTCTACCAAATCGCTTTCCCTTCCACCAAAGCCAGACTAAAATACCGAGTATCAACTGGACACAAGCGAAAATAAGCCAGTCTGGGTATACTGCAAGTAATCCCGGCTTCGACTGATAGCCATGATGGTACTCATCTACCCAAATAACCGACCACTCTTTTTGAAAGAAGGGCCAAATCACGTCAAAATGTGAGTGAGTGAGAATATGTTCATTCGTAATCCACTCCGGTACAAGAAAGAAGTGCATCGTTCCTTCACCAATTGAACGTGAGAAAGCCATTGCCCCTCTGTCATCCACAAGAAGTGGCGTCCGGTCTTCTGCAAGCTGAAGTCGTCTGGAAGGTGGTGCTAAGACGGTCAAATCCATATTCTCAGAATGCTTGATTTTCGTTGGTTCCAGCTTTTCTCCTTCTATTATACTAGACCATTTTTGCTGTTCCTCTGTTTCAAATTGTGCCTCTTCCCACAGCACGGGACTACTATGAAAAACAATCAAATCATTTCCAAGAGCCACCCATTCCTTAATGGTTTCTACCTCCATACCTTCTAAAGAATAAGGTTCTATTAGAAGTAAGAGCTGATCCTCTTTCTGCGGTAGAAATCTCCATGACTGCCTCCACTCCTTAACAGGGTGGTTCTTTTCCTTTAGGTACATGGTGAGTCCTTTGGTTCCATCTATTGCAGGGGAAAACGATAGGAAGGGTCGAAAGGCAGGTGCGGTTGGTTTTAGCAAAAAGTAGCCAAATACACAAAAGAGAAGAAGTGAAATGGCTAAACCGATTTGCCACTTATTGAGCCTTTTCATCTGCCTCATCCCTTTCTATCCATTCCTCTAATTCCGTTAAAAATGTCAAGAACACGTCCTGTGTGGGAATTTCTTGTCCATACCAGACACGCTCAAACAAGCGTGCTTTTTCTTTAAATAAATCCACATAAGCAGGTCGATTCCTGTTTAATTCATCGACATATTCCCAGTTTGTTTTCCACTTCTCTACTTGTATCCATTTCTTACTATGTAGAAAAAAGAGAAAGGAGAGAAAGAGGAATCGTAATCCTCCTCTATAATCTCCCTTTTGTTCCGCTTCCCTAGCTTTCTCTATATAGTCTGTGAAGTGTAAAGAAAGCTCGGCGTTAGTTAACTGCCACTTATTTTGTAAGCTTTTATGACGTACCATTTGTTTAACAAACCAATAAATCGTTCCAATAAAGGCGACAATGATTAGAGCAACGATCACATAAGCAATGATCGAAAGAAAGGTAGTATTGATCGGATCCATATTGGAGTTGAAGAAGGTCTTCGTAAACCATTTGAGCACGTCATAAATGAGTTGCATCAAAAAATTCGTACCTTCCGTTTCGTGATAAGCTTTAAACTCATCTCGCGATAGGATCTCTCTGAGTATTTCTCTATCCTGATCCAGCGTGGTTGATTCATTCATGGTTCATTCATTCTCCATCTTTAGAATAATCAGGTGTTTCTCCATGAGCAGAATAGCTTCTTGCCAAAGCTTCATCTAGATCAGAGCCTTCATTTCGAACTCGGAGATCATAATAAAGGACAGCATAAGCGATCAAGCTAATCGGAAGGATTAGGAGATCGATCAATACCTGTACAATCTGCCCAACAATGGTCATCTGAAGAAGCAAAGTAAAAATAAGTGATGCAACTCCTTGGAAAATAGATGTGATGATATAGATAACAATAAAAATCCCTAACAATCTCCAGACATTTCCCTTCGTCAAATGCCAGCTTCGCCCAATTCCAATCCCTTGGTTCTCAACAGCCACAATTGGGATATAGAAGGACCAGCGCATCAGAAGAAGCAGGGGAAGAATAAACAAAAAGACAATACCTAAAATTACCAAAAGTATAGCTCCAAGTATTCCTGCCATAACGGAGCCTTCAAACATACCAAATAATCCCGCTCCAACAATGAAAGAAAGGAGGACAAAGACAAGAATAATAGCCAAGTACACCCCAATGACCATCAGACCGTATAAGATAGAGCTTCCAATCAGAGCCCCTAGACGGCGAATGGATTTCTGGAATACTTCGCCAAAGGTAAAATCTTCTCCGTTTCTAATGGCTCCTACCATATGAACCATCATAGCTACTCCTACTGGAAAGGCGATTAAAAATAGAATAGGCATCAGGATAAAAAGCATTGCCAGCCTTGCTGGTGTGATCCCTTCCAGCATCCCATTCTCTAAACCACTTAACCCTTCTAAAAACGATTCACCTGATGTAAAAGTATTTAGATCAGGAATGATAGAATGTTGGCTGAATCCATAAGTTATAAAGCTAGATAGTAGAGTAAGAGGACCAAAGATAATCAACATGGTCACAAAAATCTTAGTAAAGTGTCCTTTATAAATTCTAAAAATAGAATCTAATATCTCGGTTACACGCATAGGCTTTGAAAATAGTTCACGCATTTTTACAGCTCCTTTATTATTCTAAATGTCAATATTCAACATTATACACTAATTTCAGAAGAAAAACTTACATCTTCTAACAATTCACTGTTTATTTTCTTTAGACCACAGGTTTAGTCTACTTGTTGTTCAAACAAACGGATTAAGAACCCGCCTGATTCTCTATCACCAAAATAATCAAAACCAAAGTGGGTAAATATCGCTAAAAGCAAACTCCATAGCACTAAACTGCCTGTCATCCAATAAGTCGTTGCTTTTTTGCTGCCGCCAAATACTAAGCTGAGGAAGGCAGCCAGATGACTCCCAATGAGCAGAGGACCTAGAAGGGCTAATCCTGGTAATCCATACTTCTTCCAGACAGATCTTGCTCTTTTTGAACGTTTCGATTCAAGGTCAACAGCTTCTGTTTGTCCTTCCTCTCCCCCTTCTCCTTCTATCATTTGCTGTGGTGATTCTTCTTTCATCTTCTTTCGTGCTCTCTTTTCTCTCCACTGTTTAATCTTATCTACAAAGATGATGACTAATACCACAGTCAGTAAATTTCCTAACAAAGCGAACAGAAGAACCAGCCCCGTCTGTAATCCTGCCAATATGGCAATCGGAATAATTGTAGCCACCTCAAAAAATGGGATAGCGGCTAGAACAAAAACTAAAATATACGCCCACAAAAAATCAATCAAATTCATGTACTCTTTCCTCCTATAAGCAAACTTTGGTGTTCTCTTCTAAATTATATACAGCATACCATTAAATATCATTTATTCAGCTTTTTTGCAACCTTTTTTCTCCAAAAAAAATAAAAAGCCTTGCTTACAATCGCGTAAACAAGCCCTCTTATCTATTTGTTATTTATACTTGATATTCATTATTAATAATCTCCGCTCCACATGGTGATGCACTAAATCATTGCCTACTGCTGAAAAAACCAAGCTAAAAAAGCAGTGATGGCAAGGGTTAAGGGATTTTTTGTTACTTTTTTACTCTGTTCAAAGCCTGCTTTCAGTTCTTCTTTTAGTTCAGTTTGTTCACTTTCCCATTTATCTAAAGCTTTACGTCTATAAGTGGATTCAAATATCATTGAAACAACCTCCTATATCAGCTATTTAGATTGAAGTAAACTGGACATAAAAATGAAAGCATTTTCTTTTTGTTAATTTAATTTTAGCACACCTAATGTCGTTTTTCAAAACTAGATTAATGACCAGACACTTTAGCTCCTGATCTATGATGAATCGCCAGCTGATCGACAAGGGTTTGACTCGCTTCATTAAAACCGACAAGATGTACCTGAACTCCATTTTCTCGATATTTAAAGACGATTTTATCAATGGCAGCTACTGCTGAATCATCCCAAATATGAGCCGCTGAAAAGTCAATATGAACGTGCTCTACATTCTCCTTGTAATCAAATAGGTTGATTAGATCTGTAACGGAAGCAAAGAAAATTTGTCCTCTGACCTTATATATTCGTTGCGTTTTCTCTTTACCGTATTCACTGCTTACATACACCTTCGAAATTTTGGCTGCAAAGAAAATCGCACTTAACATAACTCCAGCAAAAACACCAATCGCCAGATTATGTGTCAGAACTACCGTTAAGACAGTTACAATCATAACCATCGAGTCTGTGATGGGAGCAATACGCAAAGCCTTCAAAGAACCCCAATCAAAGGTTCCTATTGATACCATGATCATTACCCCTACTAAAGCAGCCATAGGTATCTGAACAACAAGCTTACCTAAGACTAGGATCAAAAACATGAGAAAAGCGCCCGCTACAAATGAAGAGAGTCTTCCTCGCCCGCCTGACTTGACATTAATGACAGATTGTCCAATCATGGCACAGCCAGCCATTCCTCCAAAGAAGCCAGTAATAAAATTAGCAACACCTTGTGCTTTTACTTCTTGGTTTTTATCACTTTCGGTATCTGTCATATCATCCACAATCGTTGCCGTTAATAGGGATTCTAGGATACCTACAACCGCTAAAGCTAACGAGTAAGGTAAGATAATCAACAGGGTTTCCATACTTAATGGAATCGACGGAATAAGGAATACAGGTAAAGCCTGAGTAAGAGTCCCCATACCGCCTACTGTACTCACATTAATCCCTGAAAAAATCACGATAGCTGTAATCACAATAATCGCTACTAGTGGAGAAGGTACGGCTCTAGTCAATCTTGGGAAAACATAGATAATAAATAATGTTGCCACAACCAATGCATACATCACCCATGTAGCGCCTACAAACTGTTCCAACTGAGCCATAAAGATGAGAATGGCTAAGGCATTCACAAACCCTACCATAACAGCTCTAGGAATAAATTTCATGTAACGGGCAACCTTTAAATAACCAAATATCACTTGAATAATACCAGTCAGTACAGTTGCCGCCAATAAGTACTGCAAACCATGCTCTTTGACTAAAGTCACCATCACGAGAGCCATAGCTCCAGTGGCGGCAGAAATCATACCCGGTCTACCTCCAATAAAAGCGATAACGACAGCAATACAAAAAGAAGCGTACAACCCTACCATAGGGTCCACTCCAGCAATAATAGAGAAGGCTAGTGCCTCTGGAATTAATGCTAGTGCCACAACAATCCCAGCCAAAACATCTCCTCTCACATTGCCAAACCATTCATGTTTCCATTTCTGTAAATCCAATGTTGCACCTCTCCCTTTATTCATTTGTGACAAAAAACCGAACAAGCCAATAGAAGCTATGATAGCATAGTTTGGTCTGAATCCAAAGTCCCCTGAAAGCGAAAATCATCCGTACTTTTCTTCTAATTTCTCTTGATATCTCTTGTTTTCTTTATCTTATATATTTGTTGAATGATCTCTCCTTGGCTTGGTCTTATTCAGTAAAAAAAAGCCCTAAAATAAGGGCTTAAGAGGATTAAAGTGCTTCTATGTTTTAGTTCTTTTCATTGTTTAGCATCACTAAATGCGAGAGGGCTTCTTCTGTTGAATGAAAGTTGAAATGTTCCTCTCCGATCGCCATTGACAATCCAAGGATATCGAATACTTCAGAAACATCTGACGTGAGATTGACAAAGTAAAACGGAGTGCTTAAAGCACTTAACTGATTACATATGTTGAGCAATGCCCCTACTCCTGTAGAATCCACAAATATTAATTCGTTCATATCAAAAATAATTCCCTGTGAGATAGTTTCGGCTAGGAGCTTCTCTACGCCTCATTTAAGAGGTCCACACTTCCCATATCGATTTCTCCCTTTAGCTGTACAACTTGAACTCCTTTAACATTTTTTATTGTAATATTCATCCTGTTACACCTCTGCCTTTAGAATAATTGCCTCTATATTTTGATTTTCTTTATTATAATGGAAGGTAGCCGCTCGTCCTTCTTGAAAAACTTTATAGCGTGCTTTATTAATCCCTATCACTACCTCTGCATAGATTTTATCGACCTTGATTTCTCCCTCCTCTAAACGAACAAAGGCTTCTGTCTTCACATTGGCAGGACCACCTAGCTCTTTGACTACGATATGATTGGCCGCCCTCAATGTTCCTCCGCGAACAATCCCATGCTTTCCAAAAACCTCTATTCTTTCTCCTGAAGTAAGGGAGGAATTATAGACTCCTAGACCTTTCACAAAGACATTTCCGCTGGCATGTACATTGGAATTATGAATATAATACGCATACACATCAGAAGCATTATTTAAGTATTCCTGGAGTTCACTTTCTATGTTTTGACCTTCTTCAAAAAGCTGCATGACTTCCTCGATGGATTGAATTTGTAAAGGACCGAAGCCTGTTAATTTTTGAACTAACAGCCTGACCCATGAGTCAAGTGATTCCGTCTTGTCGGTTCCCTGAAGATACTCGAAGTGGAAGTGTTTAATTTCGTTCTCAAATCCCTTCAGTCTTGTTTCATTCAGGAGCTTAATCAGCTTGCCAATACCTCGATTCGCCAAGTCCTCCGTGCCAAATGCCGCCGATTTTTTCAGTTGCTCATAGGCTCGAATAATCAATGTCAACTTGCTTATGATGCTCTTCACATTTTCATTGACCATTTGGTAAAAAGAAGTATTTCCTCCTGCCACTACGGTACTTGTGATGATATTCTTTCCGATTGTGACATTTCTTCCTGCCCGTACATGACCATAGGTAACAGATCCTTGAATTTCAATATTTCCCGTTGCTTCGACCGTTAAATTCTCTGCTACGCTCCCAGTGATTAAAACATCTCCATTAAAGTTAATACTTCCTTGGGCAATGGTTAAATCTCCCCGCACAACATAGAGAGGATTAATTAAAATAGAAAAGTCTCGATAGTGTGGAATGCCATCTATAGTCGCAATCACATACCTGCCATCTGGGCTTAGTTCAACTCCTCTACCTAATTTCACTTCAACCTTGACACCATCTTTTGCTTTAATTGGATTACCATGTACATCTCTTCCTACCTTGCCTGGGGTGGGAGGGTGAATACGTAATATTTTTTGCCCACTGTTAACACTGGCAATCTCCCTTAAGCCAAACCAATTAATTCTTTCCTCGCCTTCCCCTGCTACTGCTTCCTTTTGCTTTTGCTCATCCTCATACAACTTTTGGATTTGAGTAGGTTTCCCATTTTCTGGTTCAGTCCCTCTTGCCACCACATGCTGCTTTCGAATATCGATTTCTTTATTCAACCATTTTTCAATCTCTTTTTCTTTGATTCCATAAAATATTTTGTGTGAATGTAAAAACGAAACAACCTGCCTAGCTGTGAAGGGTAATGTACGCTCCTTCTTATCCAGAAATTCATTCACTTGATCGTCTTGAAAATAGATCCTTGCCTCCAACAGATTGTCCGAAACCTGAACTTCAATAAAATTTTCAATATGCTTATATAAAGCGGTTTGAACATCAGATAGCTCCATAGGTTCTTGCTCTTTTTCTCTTAGCAGATTGGGATCAAGTAGATCTTCAGGTGATAAGTCACTAATGACCTCTAGGAGCGCAGATTCTAGGTCTATTTTCTCTTTTACTTCTTCCTGCTCTGTTTTTTCTTCTTGCTCCTTATGCTCTGCAACAGTCCCTTTTTTAAGTTTAACAATCGCTGGGCTTTTGTTGAAAAAGCCAGATTTTCCTGTATCAATTACCTCAATTGTCACCTCACTCTTGTCCCACTTTGTTGCCTTAAATCCATTCTCTACAGCCTGTTCAATGGTTTTCCCTGTAGATATATGTTCCATTATCTCACCTCCCTATCACATGGCACGGTTTTGCTGATTGAAGACCATCCCTACAATAGTTCCTGCTCGGTCACTTTTGATATAGAGCTTGTCACTATATTGTGTCATGATGTGAAATCCTTGACCTAATGAGCTTTTGGTCGAAAATCCTTTAATAAGGGTTGCCTTGGGAAGGATTTTGGTCTGAATCCCCTGCCCCTGATCTCTGATTAGGACTAACACTTCATTTCCATTGGTCCAATATTCCACCTTGCTATCCTTGGCATGTTTAATGGCATTGGTAGCCGCTTCAGTCACTGCTAAAACGATTTTAAAACTGGAGGTGATCCCGCACAATTCCACTTTTTCTTTCATCCATTTTCTTATTTCCCCAAGCCTATCAGCACCTTCAATAGTCATTTCTGAATCCTTCTTATAATACTGAAGGATGTGAGCAACTTCTTCATTTTGTACTAATTCTATTTTGCTCTGGGTAAGAGAAAAGATGACATCCCTGTAGCTCTCCCATTGTTCCTGCCTTAGCGCCTTTTCTTTTGCCACAATGTCTGAAATATCTAGGGTTAAGAAGCCGCCTGTATTAAAGGACAATGGAATGGCGTGTATATCTAAGTATTTTTGTTCATCTGGACTGACTACTACTTCTCGAGAGGGGGCATTTTTTTTGAAGGCTTCACTCATTAAATGGCGTAAATCCTCTTCTTGAATAAGCGGATCTTTTTCTCCACTCAATAATCGAATCCGACCTTTTTCGTATTTAAAGGCAGATCCCACGATCAGTCTGTCTAATAACTCTGATTTTATAAACTGTGTCTGCAGCATCTCTTTTACTGAGTCTTTCACTTTATCATCGAGATGATCGGTTAATTTATTGATTAATTCGTGCTGACTAGAGAATAATAACTCATATTCTTCCTTAGATAATTTATCGGTATTTTCCGTTCCACGTTGAACCTTGATGATATCAAAACCGATTAAACCGCTTACATTTTTCTTGTGTATAGGGGAAATCATAATCGTAGTGTTTTCGTCCAATTCGATCGAATAAGGCTGAATGGGGGCTGATGTTTCCACGATCATTCCTAACCGACTAATGGCAATAAGTCTACCTAAATAACGGGTACCATTTGCTTTATCAAATAAGGTAACATTTTTTGGAGGATATACTTTTTTTCGAAGTAACCCTCCCTCAATTAAACATAGACATTTTTCACAACTTGGATTATTCGGGCATTCTATGCAAAATTCCATGGCTCTCCCTCATCTTTCGGTGACGTTTTCATATCTATGATCTTTTAACATTCAAATTCCCATGACTAATTATGGCTAGTTAAGATTATTATATAACAAAAGACAAAAAATTTATACTATTCTATTACTTAAACTAGTTCAATTCTCATATGTTTATTCCAATATTAGGATAATAAATAATCCTCTTGTTATTTGAGATTAGATTGTGTAAAATTTACATACAATTATGTCAATTTGAAAGCTTGGTGCCGTTCTATGAGAGACATCAGATTCAAACACAATTGCCGACATATCAAAAAAATGAATATTCTGATCGTAGACGATTCCGTTTTTAACCGAGTGGTTATGGAGAAAATCTTGAAAGCTGAAGGGTATGAAAATCTTACAGTATTATCTTCAGCCATCGAGGTTTTTCAGTTACTTGAATCCAGCCATAGTAAGGAACGTACAATTCCTATTGACCTCATTCTAATGGATAATATTATGCCTGAAATGAGCGGAATTGAGGCATGTGAACGACTCAAAAAAAATGAAAAATATATGGATGTTCCTGTTATTATGATCACGGCTAAGGATGATGATATAGAGTATGCCTTTAATGCTGGTGCGCTTGATTATGTCACACGCCCTTTTAAAAAGGAGGAACTCCTAGCGCGAATCTATCTTACATTAAATTTGAAATATTTGATCAATCAACAAAAAGAAAGAGAACAAAGATTATTACACGAAATTGATTTGGCTAAATCGATTCAAACAAGTGTATTAACCCCTCCTATCAAAAATGAGCAAATTGATATTGATGCTTTCTATGAACCCTCAGCAGGTTTATCTGGCGATATGTATTATTGCGGTCAGATTGACGCCAACAAATATGGAATTTTTATCATGGATGTTGCCGGACATGGGATCTCTTCCGCTTTAATTAGTATGTCGCTACGTTCACTCTTAGATGGCATGATCAAAAAAGGCTTGGACCCTAGAGAGGTCATTGCTGAAATGAATAATCATATTTTTCGTCTGTATCAAACTACGAAAGGAAGGGCCTATTTAACTGCCCTATACTTGATTATTGATACGAATGAGAAAACCATTGAGTATGTGAATGCAGGGCATCCTCCTGCCCTCGTCTTTCATCCAGACTCACAAGTATCCCACTTGTCTAGAACAACAATCCCTGTCGGAGCTCGGCACGGTATTGAAGTCCAAAAGGAGATTCTCCATTTCACTGATTCAGTCCAGCTTTTTTTATATACAGATGGACTAGTTGAAGTACCTAAGCAATCGATTAAAGCAGGTATCGCTGATTTGGAAGAAGCGATTTTAGAAATTCAGCACCTAGATAATACCCCCTTCTTCGCCCACTTGTTAGCAAGACGGCGAGAAATAGCAGCTGTAAATGATGATGTCTGTTTAGTTCGCGTTCGTATCACGATATAGCTCCCTAATACAAAAGCTCCCCTCACAAGAAGTTCTGATGTGAGAGGAGCTTTTGTTATGAGGATTCACGATCATACACGACTCGATTTCTCCCCCTGCTTTTTGCTTCATACAGCATTTGATCTGCTCTATCTAGGAGCTGGTGCAGGCTGGCAATGCCTTGGTTAGAAGAAATACCAATACTGATCGTACAACGAACATCTTGCCCAAGCTCTGAAGTAATCGTAAGCTGCTCTATGCTCAAGCGAAGCTCCTCCGCACGATTTCTCAGCTCTTGTTCAGAAAGTGAATCAATCAGAATGACAAACTCCTCTCCTCCGTATCTAGCAATCAAACCAGTACCTGACATGACTTCTGTCATGACCTCGGCAACAGCGCAAAGAACTTGATCCCCTATAAGATGTCCATACGTATCATTAACCGCTTTAAATTTATCGATATCTAACATCATAGCAAAAACCTGTTTCTTCGTTTCTTTATATTGATCAAATATTTTGTTAGCTTCTTCGTAGAAATAACGTCGATTCAACAAACCAGTTAAGCCATCTTTGGTTGCTAAATTCTTGATTTCCTCAAACAAATAGGCATTTTGTAGAGCAATCCCTGTCTGAGTAGCAAAAGCATGAACAATGTTTATTTCTTTATCTGTATAGCTAGCCCTTTGATTCGACAGAAGGATAAACCCAATCAATCGTTCCTGGAAAACGAAGGGAACTACAAGAATGCCTCTCACCCTATGGAGGAAAGCATACGAATCTAACAGCCCATACTCAGCCAACACCCTCTGATTTATTGGTTTATTCTCATGAATTTGAATAATCTCTATCATCTTCTGGGCAACCTTCCCATCCCCTAGTGGAAGTTCCTTGTAGAAGGAGGAAAGAGGTAATTTTGATTTCTGCTGCAAAAAAACATAGGCATGATCAAAGGCAATAGAATCTGTTAGTCCGCTCACAAGCAGCTCAATAATCTTTGGAATATCTAAGGTAGCACTAAGAGTACTTCCAACCTTTTGAATTTTTTCTGCTATCTTTCGTTGTTGAATCTCTGACTCAAGATGCTGCGCATGTTGAATGGCTGATTGTACAGCATGCTTGAGAGAAATTAATGTTCTGGTCCGGGCAAGAAGTTCTACCTTGTCAAAGGGCTTGCTTACGTAATCATTGGCTCCCGATTGAAAACCGGTTCCAATATCTTGAGGGAATTGTTTGGCGGTTAACAATAATATAGGAAGTTCATATAAGGTATACGCTTTTCTTAATCTCCTGCATAATTCATAGCCCTGCATCTTCGGCATCATAACATCCATCAAGACTAGATCAAAATCAGGCTGTTCTTCAATGATGCTGAGTGCTTGTATTCCGTTCTCTGCTGTGACAACAGTGTAATGTTCATTGGTCAAATGATTGATCAAAATTTGACGATTAACCTCTTCATCGTCGACCACAAGGATACGATACCCTTCTCCCTTCGCAGAAGGTATCTCCTCTCCTCTTGAAATAGATCTATTCGCTGTTTCTAGCGCTGTATATTGAACTGGATTTGCTTCTTCATCTGTTAGGACAGCAAGTGGTAATGTAAAAGAAAAGGTGGATCCCTTCCCTTCCTCAGATTCTAACCAAATCTCACCACCTTGCAATTCGATCAACTGCTTCGTAATACTCAGACCTAAACCAGCCCCTCCATACTCTCTAGAAGTGGAGGCATCTACTTGTTCAAAAGAACGAAAAATAGAGTGAAATTTTTCCTTGGGAATCCCAATCCCAGTATCCGACACATTCAGTTGAACGTACTCTCCCTGCTCTAAAGCTGTGACGCGAATGGTTCCCTTTTCTGTATACTTGATTGAATTTCCTATTAAATTATACATGATTTGTTGAATCCTATTTTCATCTCCCTTAACTAAGGCTAGATGGTCAGGAATCTGATTCACTAACGTCAGTTGTTTTTCAGCAAGTAACGTTTTCGAGATGGTCATAATCACAGATGTCAGCTGCTTAATATCCACCATTTGCTCTCTAAGGACAATATCTTGATTCTTTAGTTTAGAGAAATCGAGAATATCATCGATTAAATTCTCCAGTCTCTTTCCACTATTTACGACCATTTGAAGCTGGTTTACAGCTTTGTCCGGCAGCTTTCCTGCGGCTCCATCCATTAACGATTCAGACATGCCAATAATACCATGCAAAGGCGTTCTTAATTCATGAGAGGTATTGGCTAAAAACTCATCCTTTAGCTTGTCTAAAGATAACAGACGAACGGACAAATCTTCAACCTTCTGAAAGGCTCGAGAAAACCTATACGAAATGGCTAAAGACTGAATCATGGTACAAGCAAACATCCCATAAACTAACATACTTCTGAAAGGGCTCAAACCAAAAGTAAGGACAATATCATGAATCGTAACAATGAGTAAAAAAGCAAAGCCGCTCATCGCAAAAAGAGCAATGTCTCGTTTACGCATAATCACTTTCACATAGATCACAATAATATAGGCGGAAATAATAAGGGTAAGGAGACTAATTAGTCCATCATCAACTATCCAATGATAATACGAGGTAAATGGATCTAAGCGATAGAAGCATAGGAAGACAAAAACACCTAATAATAGAATGCCAAGGAGCTTTAATCCTTGACGGGATACATCTTCTGGGAATAGCGAATACATAAAAAGCAAGTAACAGTATAAACACAAAAAAATGAGAAGATTAATATAGCTATAATGAATAAGAAATCCGAGCTGGCTAGTAAACCATGTTTCTATATAGATCCCTGAAGCTGTTACTGTTCCTTTATTTTCATGAGTAAATAAGCTGATAAGTCCTATGAGTAGACATAAGATACTAAAAAAAAGATTCGAATGATCTGTTCGACGAAAGAGAAATAAACAAAAATGATAGAATGCCATAATAAAGAGTCCAGTAATAAGGGCAACAAGCAGCAATATGGAGGGATTTGGATTCAGGTTCATCATCTCTTCCTCAAATTTTTTAATAGCTTAAGATCTAAATATTATATTATTCGACATTTTTCGCATTTTTCCTTCTTTTATACTCAATCTAGTACTCTATTGTCAACGGAAATAATTTTTAGGTTGACAGTTCCTTCATTTTATCTGAAACTGATATCGACCCTATTTTGAATGTAAGGATGTAGCGTTTATGATTTTTCAATATCAGCCAGGAAACTCATGCTTTCACCGTCTTGATCCCTTATCTAAATTCATCTGGCTACTCTGTGTTTCGATCCTATCCCTCTGGTACGAGAGTGCTCTCATCCAATCGATTCTTTTTCTATGTATCGTGGGGGCAGGCATAGGGCTTGCCAACATGAATCTACGCTCCATTTGGAAGGGGCTCCGCATCCCTTTTTGGTTTGGACTCCCTTATTTTGTTTTACAGCTGATTTTTCTTCCTGGAGAAACGGTGCTATGGACGATTGGAGCATGGTTCCTAACAGCAGAAGCACTTGATTTTGCACTGGCGATTACATGTAGGCTCCTGATTCTTTTTCTCGCTTCTCTGCTTTATATCAAAACCACTGACCCGCAGGATGTTGTCCTTGTTCTAGCTCAAAAACTACACATTCCTTATCGTTTTGCCTTTGCCATTTCTCTTGCTCTTCGTTTCCTTCCTCTCTTAGAAAGCGAAGCGGAACAGATCAGAAACGCCCAAAGAAGACGTGGCTTAGGGCAATCACAGGGAATAAAAGCAAAGCTAGCATGGGCTAAAAGATTTATTTTTTCAGTCTTTGTCAGTGCAGTACGTCGGGCAGAAACAACCGCGATCATGATGGAAGGAAAAGGGTTTGGACTACATCCTGAACGTACATATCGACGCTGGATCACGATTTCTCCTGCTGGACTCGCCTTATCTCTATCTAGTGTTTTTTTGACCCTATTTTTCTTATTTTGGGTCCCCTCTTAGAAACAAGATACGCTACTTAAATGAAAGTGAGGTAACAACAATGAAACGCAATACTTTTACTACTATGGATATTGTCTTAATGGCTCTTTTAGCTGTAGCTAATGGTGTGCTAACCACTTATTTGGCTTATGTTAATAAACTCTTAACCACATTAGGAGGACCTATAGCCACCTCTACCATTGTCGGAATTTATATGTTATATGGGATGCTAGCCATTTACATCATTCGTAAGCCGGGAAGTGCACTGATTACTTATTTACTCGGTGCCACTGTCCAGATTCTCATGGGAAACGCCTATGGTGTACCTGCGGCTCTAACGGCGGCTCTCTGCTATGCAGTTGCCATTGAAGGTGTCTTTGCCCTGTTTCGCTATAAAAAATGGGGATATTCGACTATGATGATAGCTAGTCTATGTGCAGTACCTCTATGGTTTGTCTTCGCAGCCTATATGTTTGGCTATCTTAAATGGGATTTATCTATTTTATTCGCAGCTTTACTTGTACGCTGTCTCAGCGGGATGATATTATGCGGGGTATTTAGTAAATGGATTGGAGATCGACTGGCTGCAACAGGGTTGCTTAAGCTCTTTGCTGCTGGAAAGCCAGAGAGTCGCTAAGTACAATGAGTGAAACGCTACTTTTCCAGCTAGATAAAGTAACCTATCACTATCAAAATGAGGGAAGATCGGCTCTTCAAGAAATGAGCTTTTCCATTAGGAAAGGAGAATGGATCTGGATTGTCGGTCCTGGCGGTGCGGGAAAAACCACTCTATGCCGATTGCTCAGCGGTGTGCTTCAAACATGGGGAGGAATCATAGAGGGAACAGCACATTTTCAAGGGGAAAATTTATTGGAGAAGGCTACACAGCACCTCGCAGGACAAGTAGGGATCATCTTTCAAGATCCAGATATGAGCTTCCTCCTAGAATATGTTGCAGATGAACTCGCCTTTGGTCCTGAAAATCTGTTGGTCCCTACAGAGGAAATTGAAAAACGTATCGATCAAGCTCTGATAAGTATTGATTTGCTAGAGTATAAGAATCGCAGAATCAATCAGTTGTCTGGAGGGCAAAAGCAACGAGTCGCCATTGCTTCTGTGTTCACTATGCAACCAAAGATTTTTATCTTCGATGATGCCATGGTGAATCTAGATTCCAATGCTAGGAAACACTTTTTAGCCACTCTCCATGCGCTGTATAAACAAGGTCATACTATCATCACGGCTTCTGCCAGATTCGATGATGAAGTGCCTTTCGATCAGCTCATCGTCCTTGATCAAGGAAAACAGATCCTAGTGGAGCAAGGAAACCTCCTTCGTCCCCCAGTTATCGATATGTTAAAAGATCTAGGCTGTTTTCCACCTGATCATCACAGCTTTATGGTAGAAAGAGAGAGAAAGGAGCAAGGAAAAAGGAGTCTCCCTTCTGCATCATCTTCCTCTTCTCCCCTTCTAGAAGTACAGAACCTATGCTTTGAATATCGCACCAAGCAACGGGATGAAGGACATGTAGTCCTAGAAAACCTACAGCTTCAGTTATACGAGTATGATTTCTTAGCCCTGTTAGGTCCGAATGGCTCTGGAAAAACAACGTTTGGAAAGCTTCTTGCTGGTTTTCTTCCCTCCCCGAAGGGCAGCATCCGTCTGCACGGGCGAGAGATCAATGAATATTCTATAGAAGGGCTTTCACAAACAGTTGGGTATGTCTTTCAAAACCCTGAGCATCAATTTGTCGCTGATACGGTCTTAGAAGAATGTATCTTTGGATTGTTCGTCCAACATGGAATCCCTCTTCATCATCTAAAAGATATTCATCTAAAAGGTGTTCATGCTTCTAAGCAAAAACAGCTTCACACAATAGAGCACATCATTCGTCAAGGAGAAGAGTGGCTTAGAAAGACAGGGCTATACGCCCAGCGTCATCGCCACCCTCTGCAATTAAGTGTAGCCGAAAAGCAACTATTAAATCTTACCTCTGTACTCATCCTCCAGCCTGATCTCATCGTGCTTGATGAACCAACAGCTGGACTTGATTACAAAGCAGCCAACCAATTGATGTCCTATTGTGCCGATTATGCTCAACAAGGTCATGGTGTCATTATGATTACACATGATTTACCACTTATAAATCAATGGGCAACCAGAAAAATCAATTTTTAATCCTAGGTCATTATACTCTGAATTTTCCAATCAATAGCTGTAGCTTTTCTGCCATTTGGGCTAACGAATAAGCAGAAGATGATACTTCATCCATCGCTGCTCGTTGCTCCTCTGTGGCAGCTGAAACCTCAACCATACCTCCTGCCGTGGATCCTGATATTTGATTCACGGCTTCCATTGTTTGTACCATTTTCTCAGTACCCGCAGCCACTTGTTGTACAGCCAATGTAACACCTTGGATTTGAGTGGTTACCTCACTTACCGTTTGATGAATATGTTCGAAGGATTCTCCAGCTACGTTAACCAAGCCGATTCCAGACACTACTTCTTGATTCGCGACCTCCATAGATTGAACAGCCTTCCCTGTTTCCTCTTGAACGGTTCCAATTAAGATAGAGATTTTTTGAGCAGATTGAGCCGTTTGTTCGGCTAGCTTGCGAACTTCATCGGCTACGACAGCAAATCCTTTTCCTGCTTCCCCCGCTCTAGCTGCTTCGATCGCTGCATTTAAGGCAAGGAGATTGGTCTGAGCAGAAATTCCTGAAATGGCATCAATGATCTGATTAATTTCTTTCGAATGCTCTCCTAAGCCTTAATGACTTCATCAAGCCCAATCACGGATTTATTTATTAAAGTCATTTGTTGAACTAACGTATCGATCGCTCCTCTCCCTTCTGATGACTTATGCGAAGCTTGGATTGCAGTATGAGAAACCTCTTTTGCATTATCAGCGATTTGATGCACCGCACGAGACATCTCAATGACCGTTTGCGAAGCTAAATCTATATTCTGAACCTGATGATCTACACCTGTAGAAACACCTTGAATTGTACCTACAATTTGCTCCGTTGTCTTACTCGTTTCCTCTGCACTTGCCGTTAACTCTTCTGATGCAGCAGCCACCTGCTCAGCATGAAATCCTACTTCTTGAATTAAACAACGCAAATTGGTTGTCATCAGGTTAAAGGAATCTGCCAAATCTCCAATCTCATCATGATTCTTCACTTTAATATTTTCAAGGGTTAGATTTCCTGCCGCTATTTCTTGAACAGCAGCAGAAACCATTACAACAGGTGTAACAATCATTTTTGAAACAGCCCAACCAATGATGAAAAGAAGAAGTAAAAACAGCACAGACAGAACGATAATAATCAGCATGATGTTTACAAAAAGCTTCTTGTTCTTTGCTATTTCTTCCTCCATCAATGCTTGACTGTAATCCCCCAATAATTGAGATTCAACCACAATTTCCCTAGACATTTTGCTAGACATATCCGCAACAGAAGAGATTAGTTTCACTTTCGCTTCGCTGTCTTGATAAGGAATTGTACTCTTGGCAGAATCAAGAAAGCCCTTATTTAATAATTCTATCTTTCTTACATATACTTGCTCCTGATCACTGAGGGGCAGCTCTCGAATTTGGTGAATGATTTCTGTTAATTGATGGTTTGAAGCTTCTAGCTCTTGTACATGATTTTGATTCCCTGATATAAGAAACGTATTTAAGCTATTAATCTGTTGCACTGCCAATAATTTAATATGATCAGCACTGTCCAAAACGGCAATTCGATGGTTTAGTAGCTCCGTGTTTGATTGATTAATTTGGCTTAACTGATAATAAAAGATTCCTACGGTTAAAAAAAAGAGAAAACCTATCCCAAGAAAGCTAACCCATAATTTCTTGCTAATTGAAAGCCTTTTTATTTTTCCTCTCTGAAGTTTGAGCCCTTTTACCTTCTTTAGCATCTTCTAACCACCTCTCGTTCTCAGGACTTCGTGTTTTCTAAGAAACATACTATATAATGCTGCTATACAAGCAAGTAGCCCTACAAAGTAAAATCCTGCTTCAATCCCCAGCATTGTATTTAATACTCACTTCATCTATCCTTCCTTTATTGCTCTTGATCTTCTTGTTGGTTTACCTGTTGACTTTCTAATAATCAGTTCAGGCAAGAGGACAATCTTTCTTCTCCCTCTCTTTTTTTGTTCAATTTCTTGAACTAAAAGATCCATCACTTGTATCCCCATTTCTTGAATAGGCTGACGAACGCTTGTTAAGGGAGGCGTGACAATTCTTGATAAGATCGTGTCATCAAATCCAACGATAGACAGCTCATCAGGGATTGAAATCCGACACTCATAGGCTGCTTGAATGGCTCCAATCGCTAAGATATCGTTGGTCGTAAAAATAGCCGTTGGCGGATCAAGCGAGTCTAGTAATTGGATGACATTTTGTTTAGCTCCTTCAATAGTAAAGCTGTATACTGTTTTTCTTCTTGTGTATTCACTTAAACCTGCATCTTCCATCGCTTGACAATATCCTCTAATTCGCTCTTGAGCACTTAAATACTCTTCGTTCTCTGCGATCATAGCGATCCTTTCATGTCCCAAGTCTATTAAATGCTTTGTTGCTTGATAGCCTCCTAAAAAATCATCTAGCAATACAGCATCTACTACAAGAGAGGGGAAATCTCGAGCAAATAAAGCCACAGGTATTTGTTGTTTCATAATGTGTTGGGAGGTTTGTTCATGTTGAATTCCAGTGGCAATAATCAAGCCATCCACACTTTTCTGATTGAGCAGAGAAATATAGTTAGACTCCTTTTCTACATTGTTGTCTGTACTGCAAATAATCACACTATAGCCCAGTTGATTAGCTCGGTCCTCCACATGTCTAGCCACCTCTGCAAAATAAGGATTTGCCAGATCAGGCAAGAGCATTCCGATTGTGTACGTTTGTTTCCCTGTTAAAGCAGAAGCAACTACACTGGGTTGATACTGTAGCTCTTTCATCACCCGTTCTACTCTTTTGATCGTTTCATCACTAATTCTGCCGACTCTATTAAGAACCTTAGATACAGTTGCTATAGAGACCCCAGCCTCTTTCGCCACATCATAAATAGTAGGCTTCATCTTTTTTTGCTCCCTTCAGGCTTAAACTAGTTTTCTCCTTTTCCTGAAGATCCAAATTCACGCATTTTCTGCTTAACCGTTTCTTTTATGGCTACTCTGGCTGCTCCTAGATATTTTCTTGGATCATATAGCTGGTCATCCGTGCTAAGTACTTCACGAATCGCTTTGGTACAGGCAAGTTGATTTTCTGTATTGACATTAATTTTAGCTGTTCCAAGCGAAATGGCTTTCTGAATATCTGTTAGCGGAATACCTGTTCCACCGTGTAATACCAACGGAATTCCGGTTATTCTATGAATCTGCTCCATTTGGGCAAAACCAAGGCGAGGCTCTCCTCTATAAGGCCCATGCACAGAACCCAACGCAGGGGCTAAACAATCGACTCCCGTTTCTTGAACCAAACGTTCACATTCTTCTGGAATCGCATATAGAGCATCTGCTTCATCAACAACCAAGTCATCCTCCTGACCACCAATACGCCCTAGCTCGGCTTCAACAGACACTCCTAAGGCATGCGCCACCTCGACAACACGCTTGGTTTGAGCTATATTTTGCTCTAATAGATCATGAGAAGCATCAATCATCACTGAGGTGAAGCCAGCCGAAATCGCTTGAATACACTGCCCAAACGAGGCACCGTGATCTAAATGCAAAGCTACAGGTACGGAGATTCTATATTCAAGAAGCAGAGCTTTGACCATAGCTGCTGCGAGCCCAAACCCTCCTAAATGCTTGATGTAGCCTGGACTTACCGCCAATATAACAGGAGAGCGCTCCTCTTCCGCCGCTTCTAAAATCGCTTGGGTAAACTCTAAATTGTTTAAGTTAAAGTGACCAACCGCATAGTGACCTTCCATTGCTTTTTGCAGCATTTCTTTCATTGAAACTACATTCATGACATCTCCTCCTCCTCTCGATATAGCTTGGAGCTATCCTTATGGGATAGCTCCAAGCTTCTCTCTTCTATTTTGATATCCTTACCATCTCGCCGTAACCATTTTCTTTCTGGTGTAGAACTCTACTCCATCGGGTCCATTCGCATGTAAGTCTCCATAAAATGAATTCTTCCATCCCGAGAATGGGAAGAAAGCCATGGGAGCTGGCACTCCAAGATTGACTCCAAGCATTCCAGCATGGATCTCCTCTCGAAACTTTCGGACATGGCTCCCATTCTGAGTATAGATGCACGCTCCGTTGGCAAAGGGAGACTCATTGGTTAACTCGATCGCCTCATCTAGCGTATTGACACGGACAACGGAAAGGACAGGTGCAAAAATCTCATCCTTCCAGATCGTCATCTCAGTGGTCACATGGTCGAATACAGTGGGACCAATAAAATAGCCTTGTCCTTCCGTTGCTTCATCCTTACGACCATCCCGAAGCAGCTTCGCTCCCTCTTGTTCTCCGAGCTCAATGTACTTTAATGTTCTTTCCTTGTGAGAATCACGAATGACAGGACCTAAAAAGACACCTTCATCCATGCCATTCCCTATCTTCATGGCATTGGCAACATCGACTAGCTTCTCTAAAAATGGTTCTGCTACATCTCCCACCACCACAGCCACTGCCGCTGCCATACACCTTTCTCCTGCGGAACCAAAAGCCGCACTGGTCACTTCTTTTACAGCTAAGTCCAAATCAGCATCTGGCATAATAATGGAGTGATTTTTTGCCCCAGCCAATGCCTGTACTCTTTTGCCATGCGCTGTCCCTGTCTTATACACATATTCCGCTACAGGTTGTGAACCAACAAAGGAGATCGCCTTGACAGTAGAATGTTCAAGTAATCCATTCACCACATCATGTGCCCCATGCACAATATTAAAGACCCCTTCCGGTAAACCAGCTTCTGTAAATAATTCTGCCAAACGATTGGCTAACAAGGGTGTACGCTCTGATGGCTTGAGAACAAAGGTATTTCCGCAAGCAATCGCCAAGGGAAACATCCAGCATGGCACCATCATAGGAAAATTAAATGGGGCAATTCCTCCTACCACTCCAATGGGATAACGATACATCGCAGACTCTACATTTGTGGCGATATCTGGGAGGTGGCGTCCCATCATCAGGCTAGGAGCTCCTGCCGCAAACTCAACACACTCAATTCCTCGTTGTACCTCTCCATATGCCTCGGTATAGCTTTTTCCATTTTCCTGAGTAACAAGCCTTGCTAGCTCTTCCCAATGTTCGATCAGTAATTGCTGATATTTAAAGAGAATTCGCGCTCTACGTGGCACTGCCACCTTGCTCCATGATTTGAAGGCTTCGTTCGCTACAGCTACAGCCTGTTCCAGATCTTCCTTATTAGAAAGTGGTACCTGCGCCAGGATTTCTCCTGTTGCAGGGTTGGGAACGGCTTCAACCTTTCCAGAAGTAGATTCTACCCACTTGCCACCAATATAGTTTCTTAATGTGACTAGATTTGTTTGAGTCGACATCATCAATCCCCTCTTTCCCTTACAATTTTCCGGCTTTGCATTTCTGTATATATGAATCAATTTGCTCTGTTGTCGGCATCGCATCTGAACAGCTATGACTAGAAATGACAATGGAAGCTGCCGCTGCCCCGTATTCCATCGATTGAGGAATGTCCCAGCCCTGCATCAGCCCATAGATAAATCCCGCTGCATAAGAATCTCCTGCGCCAAATGTTTTGATCACATTAGCTGGGAATGTGACTCCTTTGTAGCTCTCACCTTCTTTGGTATAGGCAATAGATCCGTCTTTTCCATGTTTAATCACAACTATTTTAGCTTGGTAATCAAACCATTTTCTTGCTGTTATTTCATCATTATGATTGTTGTTATGATCAAATTGTTCCATCATATTAAACTCTTCTCGTGTCCCTATAATCACATCGCATTTCTCAGCGGCAAGATTATAGTAGATCGCGGTTTCTTCAGGATTCTTCCATGTATAGGGGCGATAATCTATATCAAAAAAGACCGTGACCCCATGCTTTCTTGCGTAATCCAGAGCCATAAAAATAGCTTCTCTTGAAGGGCTTTGAGCTAATGCTGTACCTGAAATCAATAAAACCTTGCTCTGTTTGATATAGTCTTCATCTACGTCTCTCGGTTCAAGCTTAAGATCTGCAACATTGTCCCGATACATTAGGATACTGCAATCTGTTGGACTCTTAATCTCTGTAAAGGCAAGACCCGTGACACTTCCTGACCGATCTGTCATCACATGCTCCGTATCCATTCCATTTTGCTTCAAATAATTCTCTATAAAACGCCCCATTTGATCATTGGCAATACGCCCAATAAACCCTGTTTTTTTGCCCAATCTAGCCAGACCAATAGCTATATTTGCAGGAGATCCTCCAACATATTTAGTAAAGGTCAGCGTTTCTTCCATCGGACGATTGATTTCATTCGCATTTAGATCAATACATAGCCGGCCCATTGCTACAAAATCCATTGGCTTGCTATGATCAATTGCTAGATTATTTTTCATCCTTCCATCCATCCTTCCACTAATCCTTTTTGAGTGCCAGTTTGTTTTCCATCACCCATTCATGGTCTGGATCATTATGAAACTTCCATGTGCGTACAGGTCCTGCCATCACATTCAAATAGTAGACCTCATAGCTGGGGGAGCTGAAACAGGATGATATCCTTTGGGAACCAAAGCTGCATCCCCATCCTTAATGATCAGTGTTTCATCCAGCGAACGATCATCCGTATAGACTCTTTGAATCGCAAAGCCATGGGCTGGATTCACCTTATGAAAATAGGTTTCTTCTAGATAAGATTCATGAGGTAAGTTCTGTTGATCATGCTTGTGAGGAGGATAGCTGGACCAGTTCCCCTCAGGTGTAAACACCTCTACAACAAGCAGGCTGTCTGCTTTCTTTTGTTCTGGAAGAATATTATGAATCTGACGCTCAATATTGCCAGCTCCTCTGATTTCTACTCCTACCTCATCTGGAGAAATTAATCTGGAAGGATAGGTTCCCTTTCCTGGAGCTGTACACACCGCCAGTTCAAGGTCCGTAGTTGCTTCAACCGTATATTCATCATGCGCCGAAACATAAACGGAATAGGGAGGAATTTTCTCAAAAACATTCATTCTCTGACCAATATCCAGCCACTTCTCAGCCTTAGTCGTAATGTCAGCCCTTCCTGTTAACAAAACAAGACATGCCTCTATATCTCCCAGCTCTTGCCTTAAGCTCTGCCCTTTTTTCAGAGAATACACTTCAAACCCAACATATTTCCAGCCTGCTGACTCAGGAGTAATACGAAGGACTGCCCCTTCTTCATTCGCTTCCTGACTAGGAACAATCAATTGACTCGTAGTTTCACTCTTTCGTTTTTTAATAGAAGAAACCGTCGAATCAATATACTCCTTAGCCATCTTTGAGTACTGATAGGGATTGGCTACTGCGGGGTCTTGCTCTGCCTCCACAATAATCCAGCCATTGTAGTCACTAGCAATGAGCTTTTCGAAGATTGGAACAAAATCAATGCAGCCATCTCCTGGAACGGTAAACATGCCTCTGACAACGGCTGACCTGAAATCGATCTTTTCTTTCCTCACCGTATCTAAGACCCCAGCTCGAACATCTTTAAGATGAACATATTTGATCCGATCTATATACTTATTTAACAGCTCTAAGGGATCATAATTCCCATATAAAGCATGCCCTGTATCATAAAGCAGGTGGACCAACGATGAATCCGTCATTTCCATTAAGCGATCAATTTCAGCCCTTTGTTCTATTACTGTTCCCGCATGATAATGATAGACTAGCTCCATCCCATGCTCCTGACATAATCTTGCTGCGCGATGAAGACCTTCCACTAAAGCCTCCCATTCAGCATCTGTTAACGCTTGAATACTCATCTCCTCTGCAGGCTTTCGCGGGTCCCAATGCATAGATCCTCCCATTTCACAAGCGATCACATACTCGCAGCCCATTTCTTTTAAGTACTGTATCCATGTAAGAAAGGATGACAGCTCTTCTTCATGACGAGAAGCATCCGAGAACAGAGTACTGACAAATTTACTGGCAAGCTGGACCCCATACTCTCCCAGCTTATTTTTTAAAGCTGGCGGGTCCTGCATAAACAGCCGTCCCATTTCAGTCGCTATATAACCTAGTTCTGCCATCTCGGATAATACTTGATCCTGCGTATGATGATCTCCTAAGCCAGGAATGTCATCATTGACCCAACTGATCGGAGCAATACCAATTCTAAAATGATTCTTTTGATTCAGGTTCATTGTCATCTCTTTTCACCTCGAAGGTTTCATTAATATTTTCTTGCCGTTTTTAAATGATGTTCTTTATTTTGATAGGCTTCTTGTACTTTAGGGTTAGATGACACCGCTGCTACTCCTACATGCCACCATGCTTCATAGCCATTGGTCATTGTTTTGGGCAGAATCTTAATATCTAGCAAAGTAGAAACCGTTTGTTGCTTAGCATCTTCTACTGCTTTATAAAGCTCTTGAATGGTACGTACAGCATATGTTTTTACTCCGTAGCCTGCTGCATTTGCCGCAAAATCAATCTTCATTAAAGCACCATCTAAGTTTCCACTGACTGGATTCCGATAACGAAATTCTGTCCCAAAGCTTCCCATGCCATTTCCCATTTGCAAGTTATTGATACAGCCAAAAGCAGCATTGTCAAAGAGAATGACGTTGATTTTCTTTCCTTCTTGTAGACTTGTTACTAACTCAGAGTGCATCATGAGATAGCTTCCATCCCCCACCATGGCATAGACCTCTTTTTCAGGTTCAGCGATCTTCACCCCTAAAGCCCCTGCAATTTCATAGCCCATGCACGAATAGCCATATTCCATATGATAGGTATTCGGTTTTCTGGATTGCCAGACTCGCTGTAAATCTCCTGGTAAACTCCCCGCTGCTCCAACGATAATCGCATCATCGGCAACGAGGTGATTCAGGTGACCCAGTACTTCCGTCTGAGTCAGGGAGGATTGATAGGTTTCGACGAATTCAGCCATCACTTCGTCCAAATGCCCTGCTACTTCAGGAACAAATCCCTCAGAGGTATATCTCGTCTGATGCAGGCGATTAAGCTCCTGACTCCATTCCATCTTCGCCTGTTCAATTTCTTGACGATAAGCGGAGCGATACTTGATTTTCTGGAGTTCGACCGTTAATTGCTCCAGAGATGCTTTGGCATCTGCCACCACTTTGACGGCATCTAGTTTTCCTGCATGAAACTCTGACACATTTATTGTTAAAAACTCCACATCAGGATGCTGGAAAAGCTGCTTAGAAGCCGTTGTAAAATCAGAATATCTCGTCCCTATCCCAATAATTAAATCTGCTTCCTTGGCTAGTTTGTTTGCCGCTAGATTACCAGTCACTCCAATTCCGCCTAAATTCAGCGGATGAGAACTAAGAACGGCGCTTTTTCCTGCTTGCGTTTCACCAAAAGGGATTACAAATTGCTCAGAAAAGTGTTCTAGTACCTGAGCTGCTTCCGAATATCGAACTCCGCCTCCACAGATGATCAGGGGCTTCTTTTTCCTCTGAATCAATTCTACCGCTTCCTGTAATGCTTCTTTTGTCGGCAACCGACGCTCTATTCGATGAACTCTTTTCTTAAAAAAGGAGGCTGGAAAATCATATTTCTCTCCTTGAACATCCTGAGGAAGACAAAGGGTAACTGCGCCAGTATCTGCGGGATCTGTTAACACTCTCATGGCATTGATCAGGGCACTCATGATTTGCTCTGGGCGGTAAACACGATCCCAGTATTTACTGACCGCTCGAAACGCATCATTCGTCGTCATGGTTAAATCATGAAAATGTTCCACTTGCTGAAGAACCGGATCTGGCTGTCTCGAGGAAAACGTATCTCCAGGAAGGAGCAACAAAGGGATATGATTCGCTGTCGCTGTCGCTGCGGCTGTCACCATATTAGCTGCGCCTGGTCCCACAGAGGAGGTACAAGCAATGATTTGTCTGCGATGCTTCTGTTTGGCAAAGGCAACAGCTGCTTGTGCCATTCCCTGTTCATTTCTTCCCTGATAGACTTGAAGATCACCAGGGTCTTCTTCTAAGGCTTGCCCTAATCCCAACACATTTCCATGACCGAAAATGGTGAAAATCCCTTGAACAAACTTTTCTTCTTTTCCCTCAAATTCAATATATTGCTGATTTAGAAATCTTACTAAAGCTTGTGCCGTTGTTAAGCTGTAGGTTTGCATTCTTTCTCCCCACCTTTTTCATAACGTTAAGCGCTTAACGTCTTCTTAAAAAAAATTATTCAACCTCAAAGTACTTTGAAATGACTCTTTCCGTTGTTTCCTTTCCTATCCTAATCGTTTTTTCAATCTCCCATTCCCAGTATTCAGTCTAAATAGCTCAATGGAAACCATTTCTCCATAGCCAATCTCTTTTAAGGTCGCTAGAATTCTATCTAAATCAATCGCTCCTTCTCCCGGCCATACTCGCTGATGATCTCGCAGAGCTCCCACAGGGAGGTCTTCACAATCATCAATATGAAAAACAAAAATGTGCTTGGCGTCCATTCTCTTTAAATCTTCTAGAGATGAATTCATCGCATGAAAATGGAAGCAATCTAGGACCAGTCCCACACTCGGTCTATTTACTTCTTGAACAATATCGTAGGCTTGACCCAAAGTGTTTACTGAACAATTAGGATATCCTACAAACTCCAGAGCAAGCTTTACTCCGTATGGCTCTGCAAGCTCTGCTAATTCGTGTAAAGCTCGTGCTGTTTCTGCCTTAATCTGTGCTTGGGTATACTCCCCTACATCAAACGTAGGAACGGCAATGATCTTCTTACAATTGATTTCTTCTCCAATTCTACATAGCCACTCAAGGTCCTCGACAATTTGCTTGAAATCAGATTCAGCTCGAAAGCTGATAAATTCAAGAGCATTAAAAGCATAAGGCTTTATTCTGCTCCGTTCAAAGTAGCTCTTCAGATCCTCCACAGTATGCTCCTCTAAATATTCTTTCAGTTTATCTATTCTGATTTCAATAAGCTCATAGCCATGTTTTTCACAATATTCCAGGTCTTTCGCTAACGTAGAGTATTTCATCGTCGTTGCTTGATTATATGCCACTTTCATAGAAACTCTCCTATCATCTTTCTTTTTATCATTTTTTATTTTTACGATTTTTTATTTTTCCTAGAATCGATCAATACAGCTACAGTAATGATCGCCCCCTTCAATATTTGCTGCCAATAAGAGGAAACATTTAATAAATCTAAACCATTATTCATGACTCCGATTATTAGAGCCCCGATCACTGTTCCACCTATCGTCCCGATTCCACCAGCAAGGCTCGTTCCTCCAATAACCGCTGCTGCAATCGCATCAAGCTCATACATAACCCCTGCTGTTGGCTGACCTGAGGCAATGCGAGAAGTGAGGATGATTCCTGCTAAACCGGAAAGTAAACCCGCATATCCATAGATTAAGATTTTATATTTGGTTACATTGACCCCTGCAATGATCGCCGCCTGCTCATTTCCCCCTATGGCATAGACGTACTTACCAAATTTCGTTTTATTTAAAAGAATATAAGAAATGACAGCAACTGCTGCAAAGATAATAATAGGAACAGGAATACCAAATAAGGAGCCTTGACCAATAAATTTAAAGGATTCGGATAACCCCCCAATTGGTTTTCCTCCGCTATAAAGCAGAGCTGCTCCACGTGCTGCCGTCATCATCCCCAGTGTCACAATAAAAGGAGCAATTTTTCCTTTGGCAATAATGCTTCCATTAATCAATCCACACAAGAGTCCAATTCCAAGTCCAATCGCAACGGCAAATAAGACAGGATAACTATCTACCTGAGCCACACTGGCTACAATGACGGAAGTTAGAGCAATAACAGAACCAGAGGATAGGTCGATGCCCGTTGTTATAATTATCATCGTGACTCCAATCGCCACAATTCCTACAATAGACATTTGTCTTACGATGTTTAGTAGATTACCTGAGGTGAAGAAAGTAGGTGATAAAGCGGCCATTAGGCTACTAATGCGATGAGAATAAATAACATTCCATACTTGCTTAAAATCTGTCCTGCTTTTTCTTTCCAATAGTCGCGCTTAGAACTCTCCGTTTTCTCTTGTTCATTAACAACCGTTACTTCGCTATTCATCAGTAAACTCCCCCCAGCTTTCATTCATCTAATGGACGGCTACATCGCCTGTCGCCAATTGTAATATTCTTTCTTGTGTTGCTTCTGATCTATTTAACTCTCCCATCTTTCTTCCTTGATGCATCACGATCACTCGATCACTCAATCCTAAAATCTCTGGAAGTTCTGAAGAAATGACTATAATGCTTTGCCTTTTTGAGCTAAATCAAAGATTAAATTATAGATTTCAGATTTCGCTCCCACATCAATTCCTCTGGTAGGTTCATCTAAGATCAATATATCCGGGTCACGTAGTAACCATCGCGCAATTAAAGCTTTTTGCTGGTTTCCTCCGCTTAGCAAACGGACGGCTTGTTGCAGGCTAGGTGTTTTGATCGCTAATCTTTCACTTTGCTTTTCGCATTCTGCTTGAATCTTCTTTCTATTTAGGAAGCCTTTATTCAGATATTGATCTATGTTAACCGGTATCATGTTGTCCTGAACGGAAAGAGGCAAGAATAAGCCCGTTAATTTTCGATCCTCTGTCAATAGTCCCATCCCGCTTTGGATAGCATCCTGCGGTGAACGAATGACCTTCTTTTGACCATGAATATATATTTCTCCAGATTCATAGGAGTGAACTCCAAATATACTCTCCATTACTTCTGTTCGTCCAGAACCCATCAAACCCGCAAATCCAACAATTTCACCTTTGCGTACATGAAAGCTGACATCTTCGAACCAGCCTTTCTTGGTTACACTGTTTACCGTTAGTGCGATTTCTTTAATCTCTGCCGTTTTTTTATTAAACACTTGCGTTAATTCTCTTCCTACCATCATTTCGATTAATTGTTCTTTGGTCGTCTGTTCGCTTACTCTTGTGCCTACATACTTTCCATCTCGTAGAACGGTTAGTTCATCTGTAATTTGAGCAAGCTCATCCATTTTATGAGTAATATAAATAATGGATACCCCTTCTTTTTTTAGACCACGAATGATTTTAAACAGATGATTCACTTCTTTTTCTGTGATCGCAGAGGTGGGTTCATCCATAATGATGAGCTTAGATTGGTACGAAATTGCCTTTGCTATTTCTACCATCTGAGTATTGGCAATGCTTAGATTGCACATTTTCTCTCTTGGATCAATTTTAATTTCAAGCCTTTCAAAAAGTTTCTTGGTTTTCTCTTCTAACTCTTTGCTTTTTACCCAACCTGTAAAGCCATAACTTGGCTCTCTGCCTAAAAAGATATTTTCTGCCACCGTCATATAAGGGATAGGGCTTAACTCCTGATGAATCATTGAGATTCCTTTATCAAGAGCATTTTTAATATTTGCCAGCTTCAGCTCCTCACCATCGAAGCGAACAACTCCTTGATCAGGTGTATAAATCCCGATTAGAATTTTCATTAGGGTTGATTTTCCAGCTCCATTTTCTCCCATTAAAGCATGAACGGTTCCTTTCCGTACATGTAGCTGTACTTGATCAAGCGCTTTCACTCCGGGGAATTCTTTTGTAATATTCTCCATTTGCAGGATATAGTCATTGCTCATGCCTATCACCTCTTTTTCGATAGGGTATATTTTGACAAGGAACACCTGTACTCCAGGTGTTCCTTGTCCCTCAACTTACGGAACCTTTGAACTATTGCCATTTTTTGATGTATTCTTCTACATTTTCAATGGTCACTAGCTCGTAGGGAATCCAGACGAATTTGTCCACGCTTTCGCCTCTCACAATTTTTAAAGCGGTTTCAATTCCTCCTCTACCTTGCCCAGCAGCGTCTTGGAAAACCGTAACAGATAATTTACCGCTCTTCACAAATTCAAGAGCATCTGGAGTAGCATCTACTCCTGCAACAATGACATCATCCAGCTTTCCAGCAGCTTCTAGTGCCATAATTGCTCCAATAGCCATCTCGTCATTGTTGGCAACAACAGCATCAATTTCCTTACCTGACTGCAACCAGTTTTCCATTAAGGTCATCCCTTTGGCACGATCCCACTCCCCAGTTCCTTCAAGGACAATGTGCATATCAGAATGTTTAGCCATGATTTCTTTATTTCCTTCTGTTCTTTTAATTTGAGCTTCGTGTCCCATCTGTCCATTCATGATGGCAATATTTCCTTTTCCATCTAGCATTCTAGCTACTTCTTCCATTTCCATAATCCCCGCAGTAATAGACTCTGAACCAACATAGGCACTTGCTTGATCGACTCCTTCATATTGTCTATTAACTACAATGATCGGAATATCTGCTTGGTTTGCTTTGTCCACCATATTTTCTGCAGAAACGGTATCAACAGGAACCATCACGATCGCATCCACTTTTTGCGAAATAAAGTTTTCGATTTGCGATAGCTGCTTATTCGCATCATTCATCGCATCAACATAAATCACTTCTACTCCTTCAAGTGTTGCTTCATACTCTCTCATTCCATCTTGTAAGTAACCCAACCATTTATCATCAAAATCAGGAAGTGCTGCTCCAATGACGATTTTATCTCCTGCTGATTGACTTGCCCCTTCTCCTTGCTCACCCGAGGATGAGCTTTGGGAAGTGCTATCAGAAGCACCACAACCTACAAGAAACATAGAAATAACAAGCAGGCAAGACAGTAGGAAAACCATTTTCTTTTTGCTAAACATCGTTAAAACCTCCCTATTACTTGTTTATATATTGGAAAGTTCTTAGAAGAACTGGCCAACCAAGAATCGGACCCTTTTCTCTCTTTTCAGGTCACAGAATATACAAGCATCACAGTATTTTTTCTCCTAAGCTCACCCATTTTCGATTTCGAACGGATTCCTCCACAGCTTCTAAGACAGCCTGATTTCTTACTCCATCCTCGAAGTTAGGGTAAGGACTCGTTCCTTTGGCAATGCCGTTCATTAACTCGGTAATAATATTGGTAAAAGTATGTTCGTAACCAAGAATATGCCCTGCTGGCCAGTAAACTTGAGCAAATGGATGCTCCTCTTCAGTACAATTAATGGTTCTAAATCCCTGAAGACCTGGTTCATCATCCCCAAGATATACCTGTAGATTATTCAAGTTCTCCATATCCCAGCGAATTGAGCCTTTCTCTCCATTAATTTCAAAGCGGTTCCCTGCTCTGTTTCCTTTACTAAAACGTGAAGATTCAAAGCTTCCTAGAGCACCATTTTCAAAACGAGCGATAAATAAGGTGGCATCATCGACATTGACTTCTCCGTATGTAGTGCTTTCTATCTGCCCTTTCAAGTTATCGCTCATCGTGCCTAATGGACGCTTCTTAATAAAGGTTTCCATGGTTCCTACTACTTCTTTAAATTCGCCAACTAAAAATCGTGCTATATCTATAATATGAGCGCCAAGATCCCCTAGGGTTCCTCCTCCTGAAATATCCTTCTGAAGTCTCCAAATCAGCGGGAAGTTAGGGTCCATCAACCAATCCTGCAAGAAGGTAGCACGAATATGATAGATTCTACCAAGCGCCCTTCCTCTATTAATTTTTTGGCAAATTGCACAGCAGGGGAAAATCGATAGTTATGACAGATCATATGAGTCACGCCTGCTTTGTTGACAGCTTCTAGCATTCGTTTTGCTTGCTCTAGATCTAAAGCAAGTGGTTTTTCACAAAAAACATGCTTTCCAGCTTCAGCCGCTGCAATCGCGATCTCCGCATGAGTATCATTAGGGGTCACAATATCAATTAAATCGATATCCTCTCTTTCAATGAGGCGGCGCCAGTCAGTTTCATAGGAAGCCCAGCCTAGTTTTTCAGCGGCTTTCTTCACTCCTTCCTCATTTCGACCCGCAATAGCTTGCATCACGGGTGTACACTCTGTATCGAAATAAAAAGGAACGTCACGATAAGCATGGGAGTGAGCTCTACCCATTAATCTGTAGCCCACCATTCCCACCCTGATTTGTCTTTTGGATTTCATATTTTTCACCCTTTTCGCTTATATTCTTAGAAAGAAAGCGCTTTATACTTTCTCGCGAAAATCAATATGTTTTCCAGTTTTAGCGCTTTCATAAATAGCCTCTAGCAATTGGATAGATCTAAATCCATCTTCCGCATCTACAGGAGGTTTTGTGCCTTCTAGGATGGCATCTATAAACAAGCGGTCCTCTTCAACATAACCCCATTTGTCCTCCGTAGATAACTGGAAGAAATCACTAAGCTGACTTGGCTGATTTAAGCCCGGTGAATACATAACTTTTTCTAACTCCTGTGTTGCAATAGTAGAGTATTTACCATACACCTCTAAGCTTTCAAAAGGAAAGCTCCAACCAGCATGGGCATACGTAACAAAGTTCGCAATCGTCCCAGAAGTAAAGGTAAGCATAATAGCAAAGGTATCAATTTCAGATGTTGAAATATTCTGTCTTCCTTCGCAATAAACCGTTTCTACTTCTCCAAATAAATATCTGCACATATCCATCAAATGAAAAGGAGTTTCATAGAGATAACCACCCGTAATTTCTGGGTGAGAGGTCCAAGCAGGATTTAATAGCTCACCACGATTCATTTTAATATGAGCTAGGAAAGGGCTTAACTCACCAGAATCAATAACTTCTTTTACTTTTTTATAGACAAAAGCATAGCGTCGGTTCATTCCTAAGTTGTAGATGGCTGATGATCTAGCTGCTGCTTCTCTGATTTGAGCTGCTTCCGCTAAGGAGGTTGCCATTGGCTTTTCTGAGAAAACATGAACATTGTTATCTAAACATTTTAAGACGGGCTCTACATGTAACGTATTCGGTGTCGTGACATAGACGGCATCCACTCCTAAGTCAAATAATTCCTCCAATGTTTTGACAGCCGTTGCCTGTCCCGCTTCTTGTGCCAATGAAGCGGCTCTTTCTTCCGATATATCTGCTATTCCAATAATCTCTACCCGTTCATCCCTCTTTAAGATATTGGTGTGTACTCTAGCAATTCCTCCTGCGCCTAAAATCCCAATTTTCACTTTTGACATAGTTTGTCCTCTCCTTTACTTAAGCGCTTAATTTTTTGAATATTTTTTATCCCCTGACCCAGTTACCGATTTCGATCACTGGGATCAGGAACACTGACAGGTTGATTTTCGAACAATAAGCTGAGGCAAAAAGACAACTCGCTGCTTATCTTTGCTTTTTCCTTCAATTTCAGCAATGAGTAAATCCACCACCTTCGTACACATATCTTGGATAGGTTGCTCCACCGTGGTAAGAGGAGGATCTGTACTTCTTGAAAGTAATGTATTGTCAAAGCCGACAATGGACAGTTCTTCAGGGATACTACGTCCTTTCTCCCGTGCGGTATGCATCGCACTAATCGCCATCAGATCATTTAAAGCAAAAATAGCGGTCGGCGGTTCAGGGAGGTCGAGTAATTCTGCTGTGATTCGTTCCACATCTTCTGAACTAGAATCACTAATCTTAATCAGCTCTTCGATCACCTTAAGCCTTTATCTTGAAGTGCCTTCTTATAGCCCTCTATACGTTCTTGGCTACTTGTGACATCTTCTGCAATGACTGCGATTTTTTGATGACCAAGAGAAGCTAGATAAGCTGCTACCTCATATCCCCCTAAAAAATCATCTACTTTCACACTGTTTACTGAAAGAAAGGGGTAAGATTCTGTTAGCAGAACAACTGGAATTTGATCTTCAAGCAGTTCAGCAATCACATCGGTATTTTTGAAAGCCCCTGCCAATACAAAGCCATCGACACTTTTTTGATTTAAGAGAGACACGTAAAATGCTTCTTTTTCCTTATCTAGATCGGTGCTGCAAATCACGATATTATATCCTAATTCATGCGCACGATCCTCTACTCTACGTGCCATTCCTGCAACAAACGGATTGGCAAGGTCAGGTAACAAAAATCCTATGGTTGAAGTCCTTTTTCCTGTTAATGCGGAGGCAAGGACACTTGGCTTGTAATTTAATTCTTGCATCACTTTTAACACTTTTTCTTTGCTTTTCTTGCCAACTTGCAAATTATTCATGACTTTTGAAACAGTAGCGATTGAAACACCTGCTTTATTGGCTACGTCATAGATAGTTGGTTTCATACTTCTCGCCTTCTTTCTCTCTTTCTTTATAGATACAATGACGTACATATAAAGAATACCATAATTTTTCCCAAAACGCTCCGCTTCATTTTCAGAATATTAAGCGCTTAATAATTTTAGCAGAAAAAAGGTTTTTTTTAAAGAGAAAGTACTATATTCAAAAAATAATACTACCTATTACGCTAGTTTACTATTGCTTGTATGACCGTCTAAACGAATGGTCTTACCTGTCTGATAGGATTGAGTGGCTGCCACTGCAATCTCAAGAGCTAGCTTGCCATCCACTTCATCTACTTTTGGTCTTTCATTATTTCGTAGACTCTCAACAAAAGACACCATTTCATAGAGATAGGCATTTAAAACTGGTGGGGAAGTCAGGGATGATATTATATGTAGCCCCGTTATTTTTAAGAATCTTCACATCATGATGCTGCATGGAACCCCCAACATGAATGGCACCTTCTGTTCCAATGATTTCTGCTCTGATATCATACCCATAATAGGCATTTCTGCTTGCCTCTATATCTGCGGCAGCTCCAGAGTCAAAGGTTAGGTAGGTTAAAGCCTGATCCACATCGTTAAACTCAGCAACATACTGATTATGAACCACACTGCCAAGCGCTGTAACGGATGTAACTTCGGCACCCATGAAAAAGCGGGCTGTATCATAATCGTGAATGGAGAAATCTAGGTATAACCCTCCGCTATGCTTAATAAACTCCGGTGGAGGCGTTCCCCCATCTCGTGTCATTCCTTTGAAGTATAGCGGTTGACCAATATCCCCAGCCTCTATCCTTCTTTTTGCCTCTACATAAGATGGATCAAATCTTCTCATAAAGCCCACTTGACATAAAACCTTGTTCTGTCGAATTGCCTCAATCACCTTATCTGCCTCTTGCAAAGTCTGTGTAATCGGCTTTTCTGTAAAGATATGTTTCTGATGATTGGCGGCTAATGTAATCATCTCTGCATGTGTGGAGGTTGGTGTAACAATCGCTATAGCATCAATATTGGGATCTTCCATGATTTCTACAGGGTTTTTGGACCATTTAGCCACCCCTAGCTCGCGTGCCACTTGTTCGGCTCTTCCCTCCATTGGATCAACTACCGCTACCAACTCAGCATCTTTTACTCTCTGGGAGAGGTTCTCAGCATGCCAATACCCCAATCTCCCTAAACCAAGGACTGCAAATCGTATTTTTTTGGACATTAAAAATCAACCTTTCATCGTCAAATTAAACCTACTTAATTTTATGGTTGAATAAAATAAAGCGTATTCATAACAGAGCATTCAGAATATAAAGCGCTTTACTTTTTTCTATTATAAAACTACTAAATGAAAATTACAATCATAAAATGTCAAAAAAATATAATTTTTTTTCCAGCTTTTTCTTCGGGTTTTATCCTTCCAACTGAGGGACAGGGGAATACCTATCCTCCTTTTCATGCTGCCAGAAAGTTTAAATTTTTGTTATAGATTATACAAAAATTTAAACTTTCTTATTCAGTAAAAAAGCCATTTCCCTTCTAATAAGAAAGATGAAATGGCTTCAATTATCAATATAGGTTGAGTAGAGTTATAGAATTAGAAATGTTGACTCTTCTTTTGAAAGACGACTCTTTTCTTGTAGAACATGAGAATGGCAGGCAGCAGCATCCCACGAATCAAAAACACATCCATCATGATTCCTATAGCCATCACAAAACCGAAGAGGAAGAGCTCCTGTAACGGTTGAGTAATTAAGACAGAAAATGTGGCAGCTAATATGATCCCTGCGGAGGTAATCACCCCGCCTGTTTTGGAAACACCTCGATGGATTGCCTCGACCCAAGAAACACGTCTAGCTTCCTCCATTATTCTAGAGACCAGCATAATATTATAGTCCACACCCAAGGCAACAAGGAAAACAAACGTGTACAAAGGTAAGCGATAACTCATTGCCTCCAAGCCCAAAAATGTATGGAATATAAACCAGCTTAGTCCGAGTGCAGCCGTATACGAAAGAAGCATGGTCATCATCATCATGAAAGAGATGCGTATCGAGCGAGCCTGAAAGGTAAGCATAATAAAAATTAGAAGGCTGACAAGGGGAAAGACGATCCATAGATCCCGTTGATTTAGTTCTCGCACATCTAGCTGTTGTGCCGTTTGACCTGCATAGTGTAGTGAAAATTGCTTAGGATCAAGCCCACTTTCTTCTAGCAGCCTGTCGCTCTCGTTTCTAAGTCTTTCCACTACTTCTAAAGCGGATTGATCATATGGATGCTCTTCCAGCGTAATTTGCAGCTTGATTGCCTGAAGTTCCTGCGCTAAAAAGTCTCTAGGTAACGGAACATCTGCCTTGCTGAAATCTGATGTAATCGTTGGAGTAACTGCCTGAATTCCTTCTCTATTCGAGATAGCTGTGACTAAGTTTTCTAGACCTTCAACCATGGTCGGTGTCAGTTCCATTCTCTCTTCGGAGGTAAGAAGCACCGTCACTGGAGCCAGCCTTCCTTTGGGAAAATGCTCCTCTAGGATCGAAAAGCCTTGACGAGATGAAAGTTCTTCTGGAAATGATTTCATCAGATTGAATGAATACTGTACATTCAACATATTCCATGAAGCTATACTTAGCATCACAATAAGGAGCCCTGATAGAAGGGCAGGCTTTTTCGTCACGAGCGTTGCGATTCTTGTCCAGATGCGATTGCTTTGTTTTTCCACATCTCCTAGCTTCGGAATAAAAGGCCAGAATGCCTTGCGCCCCGCTAGTGTAAACACGGCTGGAATCAAGGTCAATCCACCCAAAAGAATAATAACCATGGCGATGGAAAAGGCTGGAGCGAAATAATGATACGGCTGGAAGACAGCAAAAAACAAGACCATCACCGCCACCAATACCGTTCCTCCGCTATACAAGATGGGTTCTGCCACTTGGGACATAGCCACTCTCATCGCGTCATATTTTGAACCCATTCTCTTCAATTCTTCACGATAACGAGATAAAACGAATAAACAATAATCCGTTAAAACGGCAAAAAGCAGAATCATCATAATCGAAAGGGCTTGCTTATCCACAATGATCCAACCGTTTTGAGCCGCTAATCCTATTAAACGATCAACTGCTTGATAGACCATTCCGGCAATGACCAATGGAATAATGGCAAGCAATGGTGAGCGATAAATGACCATTAATAGAACAAGAATCAGACCAATGGTAGAGAACAAGAGCACCAAATCTGCATTGGAAAAGATATTAAGAGTATCTGCCACAATTCCAGCAGGTCCAGTTATTTCAAATTGCATTCCGTCTAGCTCCATGCTTAAAGCGTACTCTCTTATTTGCTCTAGCGTTTGCTGAACTTCATTTGATTCTAGCCCTTTTTCTAATACCACATTTAATAACGTCGTCGTTCGATCCTCTGAAAACAGTTGCTCCTGCACTTCTGTCGGAAACAAATGAAAAGGCATAGAACGCTCAACATGTGCAGGTTTTTCTTCTGAGAAAAGCCATTCGCTAATGGCTTCAATCTTGGCTCGTTCCTCAGTGGTTATGGGTTGTTGTCCGTGAAAGACAAGTAAGGCAACTAATCCGCCCTCTGCTGGAAAATGTTCATCTAACAATGCTTGTGCCTGGGCAGAAAGGGTATCTTCATGAATACTCGATTCCTGACTTGTGATGGTAAATTCCTTGGCTCCAGGCGATATCATGGTCCCAATTACAATCATTAAAATCCATGTGATGACAATCATTCTACTCCCTGTTTGGCTACTAACGAATCCTGCTAGTTGATGCAATAGACGATTCATTCTTGCCATTCACCTCCTGTTTAATCTCTCTAATAAGATTGTAGGACAGGATTATGAACGCAATATGAACAGCAGGTTACAAATAAGGGAAACGAAGCGTAAAGGTCGTTCCCTTCCCTAGCTCACTTGTAACATCAATACTCCCTTCATGAAGATCCATAATTTTTTTGACAATAGCCAAGCCTAAACCACTTCCTGCTGTGGTACGATTTCTCGCTTTATCAGCCTTGTAGAAACGATCGAAAATGAAAGGAATCTCCTCCTGTGATATCCCTATTCCTTCATCTCTAATGACGACCTTAATTTCCTGTTCCACTTTTAATTCAATGTGTAAAGTGGCTCCTGGTTGGGAGAACTTAATGCTATTTGTCATAAGATTTAGCCAGACCTGATAAAGGAGCTCGGGATCAGCAGTCGCCACAATTTCAGATAAATCTGCTTCCACCGTCAAATTTTTTTGAGTCCATTGCCATTCGAGGGTAATTAGGACTTGTCTAATTTGTTCATCTAAGCGAAAAGCAGACTTTTTCAATACATTGGTTTCTTTATCTAGTGAAGCAAGAGTAAGAAGCTGATTGCTTAAGGAAGATAATCTTTTGCTTTCTTCATAGATCGTTTGCAAATATTTTGTTTCCTCTTCTGGTGTTGCTTTTTTCTTCAGCATTGAATAAGCAAATCCTTGAATAGAGGTTAAAGGAGATTGAATTTCGTGTGAAACATTGGCGACGAATTCCTGCCTCATTTGGTCCAATCTTTTCAAGCTCTGCGCCATTTGATCAAAATGTCGAGCTAAATTTCCGATTTCATCTTTTCTTTTCACTTCAAGTTGAATATTGTTGTAGTCTCCAGCGACGATTCTGTTCGTAGCCTCTGTTAATTTCTTTAGCGGGCTGACCAGAAAACGAGTAAGGAAAATAATAAGCACGACACTGAATAAAAAAGAACAGACCAACAGAATAGCAAGAATCATACGCACTTCCCCTATTTGCTGCTCTAAATTAGGGCGAATGAATAAGGCATAGTTTTGCCCCAGTACCTCAACGGGGAGCCCTACACTATTGCGTAAACTATTTTCAAAGAAACCAGCCACATTCAGGAAGCGATCCTCCCCTTGCATTCCTTGATAGGTTTGCCCTTTTAATACCTCAGCAATGTGCTTTGCTTCCAATTCCGTATGCTTAAAAGCGGCTCCGTAATAGCTTCCTTCTCCGTGCTCATCTATGGCATATAATTGAAAGCCCATGTTGGCAATGCTCGACAGATAATTTTCAAAATCAAAATCAGAGGAAGATTCATACAAATCACGGATCTCTTGCGCTATTCTTAACGTTTTCTGCTCATTGTAATCTCTCATTTTACTCAGGTAATATACATTTGTCAGCATCAGGGCGCATAGTCCGCTGACAAGGGTAATGACGATAAAGGTAGCAACGATATGAACGTAGAGTGTTCTCACTTCTCCGTCACCTCTAGCTTATAGCCAAGTCCACGTACTGTTGTGATGGTAAAATCATCTGTAAGGGGCTTAAATCGTTCTCTTACACGCTTAATATGGACATCCACCGTTCGATTATCCCCTTTATAATCTGTACCCCACACTAGTTGTACTAGCTCCTCTCTTGTAAAGATGCGCCCTGGATAACTTGCCAATTGAGCGAGTAGCTCAAATTCTTTCAAAGGAATGGAAATGGATTCTTGATTGATTTTCACTTCATAGCTACGTCGATCAATCTGTGTCTGATGCAAGCGAATTAATTCAGCAGACACCATTCTATACCTGCGTAATAGAGCCTTTATTCTAAATAGTAGTTCCTCTGGTTCAAATGGTTTAACAATATAATCATCCGTACCTGAACTAAACCCTTTCGCCTTATCTTCCAATGCTCCTTTGGCAGTGAGTAAAATCACGGGAATATCATAATAGCTGCGTATTTCCTGACATAGCTCCCAGCCATTTTTCTCTGGCATCATCACATCCACAATGGCTAAGTGGATAGCTTCCTTTTCTAAAATGTGTAATGCCTGCTCCCCATCTTCCGCTTCAAATGGCAGATAGCCTTCCGTAATGAGGTTCAAACGAAGGAGTTCACGAATATGTGGATCATCATCTGCAATTAATATCTGGACTCGCATGTATTCCTCCTCTTTTCTATAAAATAATTGATCTCTTCTACTTTTCGATTGGATTTACGATCCTAGTCGGTTGTTGCTCAATGTAATAAGAGAGAATATTCTCGACTGCTGTATCTATGAATCGGTTCAGCATTCGATCTGTTTTCCACCCTATATGAGGCGATAGGATCACATTGTCTAATTGCAGGAAGGATGATCTGAAGAAATAGGCTCTTGTGTGAACACATCTAGCCCTGCCCCACCTATTTTATTCTCCCTTAGAGCCTGAATCAGAGCTTCTTCATCAATCACTTCGCCTCGAGATGTGTTGATTAGACATGCTTCTTTTTTCATCATATCAAAATGGTCTGCTTTCAATAAGTGAGTTGTTTCAGGAACAAGCCGAACATGTAACGAAAGATAATCAGATCTCTTCAATAGCTGTTCAAGTGAACAATATTCTACTCCGTGTTCCTTTGCCCTTTCTTCTGTCAAACGGGGTCCCCAAGCTACAACCTTCATATTAAATGCTTGAGCTATTCTAGCTACACCCGCTCCTATTTTTCCGAGTCCAATAATTCCAATCGTTTTATCCTCTAGACTGAAACCGATCGTTTCCTGCCATATCCCTTCTTTCATTTTGTGATGGAGAGGAATGATCTTTCTAGAATAAGCTAACATAAAAGCAACGACAAGTTCCACTACAGCGTTAGAACCACCCGGAGTGGTTGATACAATCATCTGCAAACGATTCACTTCATCCATATCTATATGCGCAAGACCCGATCCAGTCTGGGCAATATATTTCACATTCCTCATCTCTTGTAAAAGCTCCTTAGAAAATCTTGTTCTCTCTCTAATAGGAATAACGATATCTGCTTTTTGAAGTCGTTCAAGAAGGATTTCTTTAGTTGGCTTATCATGGTAGATTTCCACTTCAAAATGTTCTCTTAATCTAGAAATACTCGTCTGATTACACACATGCTTCTCCCAATCATCTAATATAATCACCTTCATAATCCTTACTCCCTTTCCTTTATCATACTTTTAACATACTTTCATGATGTGCCCTTGAATTTCCATTGTCAACGTCAATTTTTAAGATTTTGTGTAGGGGTAGTTCTAAACCCGAATTTGTTGTATGATCAATATGTAGTATGAATTACCATAACATAACTTAGGAGGAACATGTATGAACAAAAGACAAGCTATTCAAAAGATTACTGCCTTACTTCTTGCCGTTTCACTTATGTTCTCACTCTTTGCCCCAGCTATCTCAGCTGAAGCCGGTTCAGCCATGACTGTGCGTATCCTTGAGACCACGGACATTCACGCACACATTATGAATTATGATTATTATAAGGATTCAGCAACAGATGCATTTGGATTGGCGAGAGCCGCTGGGCTTATTAAACAAGCACGCGCTGAAGTTAAAAACAGTCTTCTTTTTGACAACGGTGACTTAATTCAAGGGAACCTATGGGGGATTATGTAGCGAAAATCAAACCTCTTAAAGAAGGTGAGATTCATCCTGTCTACAAAGCTATGAATCTATTAAATTACGATGCAGCAACAGTAGGGAACCATGAATTTAACTATGGCTTAGATTTCCTTCAGCTTGCCCTAAAAGGAGCTAACTTTCCGTACGTTACTGCAAACGTATACATAGACGATAAAGACGATGATCCAACCAATGATGTCAATTACTTCAAGCCTTATATTATCCTAGATCGTACATTTAAGGATGAAAATGGTCGTGAGCATCCTGTAAAAGTTGGAGTCATTGGATTTGTTAACCCACAAATCATGCAATGGGATCGTGCGCATCTTGTAGGTAAGGTTATTACGAAAGATATCGTTGAATCTGCTGAAAAGTATGTACCTAAAATGAAACAAGAAGGAGCAGATATTGTCGTAGCTCTTGCTCACTCTGGTATTGATGCTTCTGGTAAAGTAAAAGGAATGGAAAATGCTTCTTACTATCTGAGTGAAGTAGAAGGAATTGATGCCCTCTTAACTGGACACCAACATAAAGTTTTCCCAGGAAAAGATTATGAAGGAATTAAAGGAGTCGATCTTAAAAAAGGAACTATCAATGGTGTTGCTGCCTTAATGCCAGGTTCTTGGGGAGATAACATCGGCTACATCGACCTTAAGCTAGAGAAAAAAGATGGAAAGTGGAAAGTGGTCGATAGTCAATCCGTTCTACGCCCTATTGTTGATAGCGATAAAAAGCCAACAGTTGCTACAGAACAAGCTATAGTTGATGCGGTAAAAGCAGAGCATGAGGGTACTTTGGAGTATGTTCGCGGACCTGTTGGAAAAACAACGGCTCCGATCAATAGTTACTTTGCTCTAGTACAAGATGATCCTTCGATTCAAATTGTTACCAACGCTCAAAAATGGTATGTAGAAAAATCTCTTAAAGGAACTGAATATGAAGGAATTCCAGTTCTATCTGCTGGTGCACCTTTTAAAGCAGGTGGACGTGGAGGCCCTAGCTACTATACTGATATTAAAGCTGGTACCATTGCTATTAAAAACGTAGCAGATCTTTACCTCTATCCTAACACGGTCTATGCTCTATTAATTAACGGAGATGAAGTGAGAGAATGGTTAGAATGGTCTGCGGGACAATTTAATCAAATCGATCCAAAAGTTACAACAGAGCAACCATTAATCAATAATGACTTCCCAACGTATAACTTTGATGTGATTGATGGCGTTACTTACCAAATTGACGTAACTCAGCCGGCGAAGTATGATCGTGGTGGAAAAGTCATTAATGAAAAGGCAAAAAGAATTAAAGATTTAAAATTCAACGGAAAACCTGTTACATCTGATATGAAATTTGTTGTTGCAACAAATAACTACCGTGCTTCTACAAGTCAAATTGTTAATCCAAATGGAAAAAATACAATTTTAGAAGCTCCAGATGAGAACCGACAAGCTATTATCTCCTATATCGAGGAGCTAGGTACGATCAACCCTACAGCAGATGGAAACTGGTCGTTTGCCCCTATTAATGCAAACGTAAATGTTACTTTTGAAACTGGACCTGCGGCTGAATCCTATGCCAAAGAACTAGATCATATTGCTTTTGTCGAAGTACAAGAAAGTGGCTTTGCGAAGTATTCTATTAACCTTTCTTCTACATCTAAAGAAGAAACGCCTAAGAAAGAGGAACCTAAGAAGGAAGAACCTAAAAAAGAAG